>JAISQM010000105.1 GCA_031274195.1 Eubacteriales Family XIII. Incertae Sedis bacterium | reverse complement strand
TTCTGCGGAATGCCGAATCCCAAATTCACCACATTACCGTTATCGATCTCCTCAGCGGCCCGCTTGGCCATCATTTCTTTAATTGCCATTCCCATGTCCATTCACCTCCACCTTGTACAATAACATCCACATAAGCGCCGGGCGTCACCACATGCTCCGGATCGATCGCTCCGAGCGGAACGATTTCACGCGCATCCACGATCGTGATGTCGGCGGCTCTCGCCATGTGCGGATTCAGCCCCCGCGCCGTCTTGTTGTAGACCAAATTGCCGAACTCGTCGGCTTTCTCCGCGAGAATGATCGCGACATCCGCCCTGAGCGCCGTTTCCAACAGATATTCCTTGCCGTTCACCGTGACCTTCTGTTTGCCGTCCTCGATGATGGTGCCCATGCCCACATCCGTCAAAAATCCGGGAATGCCCACGCCGCCCGCTCTTATGCGCTCGGCCAGCGTACCCTGCGGAGAAAATTCGACCTCGAGCTTGCCCTCGTTCAGAAGCTCGCCCGTCCGCGGCGTAGCTCCGATGTGGCTCGTGATGAGCTTCTTCACCTGCTCGCCCCTGATGATGTAGTCCGGGCCAACCTCCGGATCGCCCGCATCGACGGAGATGAGCGTCAAATTCTTCACGCCTTTTTTGATGATCTCCTGCACCATTCTGTAGGACGACCCGACGCCGCAGAAACCGGCGAGCATGATGCTCGTGCCATCTTGGATATACGACATGGCCTCTTCCACCGTGCGAATCTTCCCGAATTTGTTGTCCAACTTTTCAGCCATAAATCAAATCCTCCTTCATAATAATAGATGTTACTATTCAAACACCACGCTATTTTCGCGCATTCCGGAACCTGATTCCGATTTTGTCTTCCTCACGTACCCCAAGTACGCTCCGGGGAGCCAAAATCGGCCTCAGAACCCGGACTGCATCAAAACTATCGCGGTGCTTGAATAGTTTTGATTGAAGTAGTAAACTTCAATCGGCTTGATGCCTTGTGCTTCTTTCTTTGTTATGAGCAAATCCTGTGCCAATGAGACGACGGCTCTGTTCTCGCCGGGAAATCGGGAATCCGCCGCCACTTTTCGTCCGCGTGACTCACTTTTTTGAGTCACTGACTCATATTAGTGAACCACATTGGCGGCGATCTCGGCACGATTGACCCCATCCCCATCTGCATGTTACCATTTACATAAGAGGTGGACAGCTTGAATAGTTTACAAAAAATCGAACATGCAATTGACGATATATACGCTCGCCACGATCTGCCGGGGTTGGCCGTCGGCGTGAAAGTCGGAGCGGACAGTCCGCTCGCCGACGCCGGCATAGACATCTCCTCCGTGCGGGGCCATTCGGATTTTGAGGGCAAGGCGCCGCTGAAAGCGAACGCCGTATTTCACATGGCCTCCGTCGCTAAGCTCTTTGTCGCTACCTGCGTCATGCAGCTTTACGCAGCGAGCCGGCTCGACATCGACGCCCCTTTGGTCGAATATCTGCCGTGGTTTCGCATGGACGACCCGCGCTACACGGCCATCACCGTCAGGCAGGTTCTGAGCCACACGGCGGGCATCCCCGACATTCGGGACTATCACTGGACGGAGCCGGAGATAGATCGCTCGGCACCGCGACGATTCATCACCTCCGCCGAGGTGACCGCTCCACCCCTGCTGTGGAATCCGGGCGCGGGAGGGTTCAGCTACAGCAACATCGGCTACGACATACTCGGCGCCCTCATCGCCGAAGTATCGGGCGAAACCTTTGAGTCGTACGTCGAAACGCATATCTTCGCGAAGCTCGGTATGCGCGACTCGACATTTTCGACATTTCTCAGGACGCCGGAGGGACGCGCACTCGCAGGCGAACAGAACCCCTCCGCAGGCGAGGTACGCGCCGCACTGAGTCCCGTCCGGCTGCATGAATACGGCGTGGTCATACCCCACCGGAAGAATGCGAACAGGCGCGTCGTCCGTCAAGCATATTATCCGTATCACCGGGCTCACGCGCCCAGTTCCACACTGACCTCCACCCTGCGCGACATCAAGCGATGGGGAGATGCTCACATCGAAGGATGGGACGGATTGGAGCCGAATGCGTATGAACAGATGTGGCACGGCGAAACCGTCATCGAAAACAACAATGAGCGGATGAGCCTCGGTTGGTTCCTGCGGGAGCAAAACGGCTACCGATTGTACGGACATGAGGGCGCGGACGACGGGTTCCGGTCGAGCTTCTGGATCTGCCCCGCGCTAAAGACGCAGATCACCGTACTCATCAATATCGACCGCCCATCCGTTAAAAAATTCAACAAGCAGTTGTTCGATCTGCTGACAAACCGGAGGTGACAGGGGCTACAGGAAACCGTCTGTCGTCCCTCTATTTTTCAAATTTTTACGCTCTATTTTTCAAATTTTTACGCTCTATTTTTCAAATTTATGCGCTCTATTTTTCAAATTTGTGTTATACTGTCAATAGAAAGAGAGGTGATGCGCTATTACGATCAAACCGAAAAATTATATACCGAGATTGATAGATCGGCAGATTGATACACTCTTATCCGCATTTGGGGCAGTTGAAATTGTTGGAAGCAGGTGGTGCGGAAAGACCTGGACCGCAATGGCTCATGGCGAGAGCATTGTGCATCTTGACGACCCACAGACAAAAGTCATCGCCGAAGCGGATCCACTGATTGTTCTTGAAGGCGAACGCCCGCATGTCGTTGATGAGTGGCAAGAAGTTCCGCGGATATGGGATGTCGCACGGCGCAGTATAGACTCGGACGGAGGGAAAGGTCTATTCATCCTGACAGGCTCATCTTCATTAAGTAAAGATACCGTCACGCATTCCGGAGCCGGACGAATCGCGCGGATACGTATGCGCCCGATGTCTTTATATGAGTCAGGCGAATCGAGCGGAGATGTATCCTTATCAGGACTTTTCAATGGGGAATTCAGACCTAACGCAGTCTCAACTGATCTGCGTGAGATCGCCGGATTTGTATGCCGCGGCGGATGGCCGGGAACGCTTTCCCTTCCCGATAAGCTGCATATAGAAATCGCTACCCAATACTTGGATACGCTTCTTACGGTCAGCGTTCCCCATGAGGGCAAAAAGGAAGGCATCGCAAGAAAGTTATTAGCCTCCCTTGCGCGAAACCTCGGGCAGGCCGTAACGTATAAGACAATCGCCAAAGATATGGGCGACAGCAAAGATAGTGCCGAAAATGAATATACGCACTATCTGATAGACACTTATCTCGAATTGTTTGAGGATCAGTATTTTATTGAGAATCTGAACGGCTGGGACGCGCCCATAAAATCAAAAAGCAGGCTTAGGACAAAGCCCAAGCGCTATTTTGTTGATCCCTCACTAACCGCAGCGACATTATCCGTCACACCGGACAGACTGCTCGATGATATGCAACTGTTCGGCAATTTGTTTGAAGAACTTTGTATACGGGATTTGCGCATATAT
>JAISQM010000081.1 GCA_031274195.1 Eubacteriales Family XIII. Incertae Sedis bacterium | reverse complement strand
GCAGGACATACAAGCTGTACGCAAGTTATGACGAGCGGGTGTTTCTGCCAATCGCGAGAGACAGCGCGAAGTTCAAAAAGCTGTACAAAGGGCGAACGTCGGTGGAGCGGTTAAACGGACGTCTGGACAGGGATTTCATGTTTGAAGATCACTGCATACGGGGTCTCTGCAAGATGCGCATGATGACAAGCCTGTCGCTGATCATTATGAACGGCATGGCCATAGGCAAGATCAAAAGAGGGGTAAAAGAGCACCTGGCGGCCATGACGAAGATCGGATTGCCGGTAGCGGCGTAAGGGCAAACTCAAAAGCAAATTAACCTGTATGACGGATATTCTTCGCAAAGGCCTTTCGCAAAGGTCTGTTCAGGTTGTCCTGACGGCGTTTCGCAAAGATGCATGGCGCCGCGCGAAGACAATTCTTTGTGACTTTCCCGATCCGGGAGAGAGCCTATGGGTTTCCCGGGTGATGACCCGCCTCTTTTTGAACGAAAAACGCAAAAATGGGCTACAAACGAATTTATTCTATTTT
Organism: Eubacteriales Family XIII. Incertae Sedis bacterium; assembly: GCA_031274195.1. GTDB lineage: Bacteria > Bacillota > Clostridia > Peptostreptococcales > Anaerovoracaceae > JAISGB01. The sequence continues at coordinate 22,759 of JAISQM010000081.1, read as the reverse complement.
GCATCCTCTTGCTTCTTCGCACGAACTACTATATAATGTTATCACTGAAGCCGATCATACAACAGGTTGTATAAAGCGGGGACAGATGGAATCTGCATCAAGTAATGGGGAAGGATGAATCGGATGAAAAAGGTTGTAAAGAGGGACGGGGCGCTCGTTGAGTTCAATGGCAGGAAGATTCAGACGGCGATTGAGAACGCCATGTTGGAGACGACGGAGGGCGTGGACGAGCAACTGGCGGCGGACATCGTGCGAGAGATCGAAAAGCAGGTGGGGCAGAGTGCCAGAAGCGTGGATGTGGAGGACATTCAGGACCTCGTAGAGGATTTTTTGATGGAGAGCGACCGTAAGACCGTCGCCAAAAAGTTCATTATATATAGATATGAGCGGGATAAGACGCGTGACGCGCGAAAGCGCCGCGACGGGCGTGTCATAAGCGATGAATTTGTGAGCAGGTACAAGCATATGCCTTCGCCGATGACGCAGCTCGGGAGCTTCGTGTATTACCGGACCTATTCCCGGTGGGTCGCGGAGGAACAGCGCCGCGAATATTGGTGGGAGACGGTGCGGCGCTCGGTGGAATACAATTGCGGCTTGGTGCCGACCTCGAAGGATGAGGCGGAACAGCTCTACCGGAACGTGTTCGAATTGAAACAGTTCTTGTCGGGCCGGACGTTTTGGGTCGGCGGCACGGATGTTTCCAAACATTATCCGATGTCCAATTACAATTGCTCGTTTCAGGTGGTGGACAGTTTCGCTTCGTTCCGCGATATTTTTTATCTGCTCATGGTGGGCTCCGGCGTGGGATTGCGGATTTTGAAGGCCGATGTCGAGAAATTGCCGCCGATTCGCACGGATTTGGAGATCATCCACGAATCCTATACACCCATGTTGAAGACGCTGCGGCAGGACAGCACGGCGCTGGAGTTTACGCATAACGATACGGTGAAGATCACGATCGGGGACAGCAAGGAGGGCTGGGTGCAGTCGATGGACTACTTTCTCAAGGTTCTGTACAGCGCCGAGTTCCGCAAGATCAAGACGATTCTGCTCAATTACGATCACGTGCGTTCGAAGGGCGAGAAACTCCGAACGTTTGGGGGTACAGCAAGCGGACATCAGAGCATGAAGAATATGTTTTTGAAGATAGGACATGTGATCGATAAGGCGGCGGTTCGCTCCGCCGGCGACCGGGTAAAGCTGCAGCCAATCGATTGTCTGGACATCGCGAATATCATCGGGGAGAATGTCGTCGTCGGCGGTGTGCGCCGCACGGCGGAGATCGTTCTCATCGATCAGGACGACGACGAGAGCATTCGCGCCAAGAGCGATCTGTACAAAAAAGAGGACGAGAAGTGGGTCATCGACGCGGAGATCGCGCACCGGCAGATGAGCAACAATTCCATCTATTATATGCACAAGCCCACGCGCGAGGGACTCAAGTGGCATCTGCGGCAGATGCGCTATTCGGGGGAACCCGGGTGGGTGAATGAGGCGGCGGGGCAGAAGCGGCGGCCGAATTTCAACGGCGTCAACCCGTGTGCCGAGATACTGTTGGACAGCAAGGGTCTGTGCAACCTCACGACGGTCAACACGATGGCTTTCGTGAAGGATGGCGAGTTGGACAGGGAAGGTCTGCTGAACGCGCAGCGGCTGTCGGCGCGGGCCGGTTACCGCATGACGTGTACGGAATTGGAAATACCGGAGTGGAACGCCGTACAGCAACGGGACAAACTGCTGGGTTGTTCGCTGACGGGTTGGCAGGACATGGTCAACGCGCTGAAGCTCGGTGTAGAGGATCAAAAAACGCTGCTTCGCGACCTAAAGGAGACCGCGCGGACGGCCGCGCGCGAGTATGCGGCGGAGCTCGGTATGCGCGAACCGCTCCTGATCACGACCGTTAAACCGGAGGGGACGCTCAGCCTGTTGCCCGTCGTTTCCAGCGGCGTACACTTTTCACACGCCCCCTATTTTGTCCGCAGGATTCGTATCTCCGCTGACGATCCGCTCGTGAAGGTCTGCGAGGAATTGGGCTATCCCGTGTTCCCGGAGGTGGGGCAGACGCCGGAAAACGCGACGACGAAGGTGGTGGAGTTTCCCGTCAAAGCGCCCGTCGGCAAGATCAAGGGAGACGTCTCCGCGATAGAGCAGCTCGAAATTTACAAGATGTTCATGGAAAACTACGTGGAGCACAATTGCAGCATCACCATTCACGTGCGCGACGACGAGTGGGACGACGTGGAGCAGTGGGTCTGGGACAACTGGGACGACGTGGTCGCGCTCTCGTTCCTGCCATTTGACGACAGCTTTTACGAATTGCTGCCCTTTGAGGAAATCGAGCGCGAGGAATACGAACGGCGCGTGAGCGAAATGAAGCCCTTTATTCCGTCCCTGATCTCAAAATATGAGAAAGACGAGGTCGAATACGACATCGGAAACGATGGTTGCGAAGGCGGCGTTTGCCCCGTTCGGTAGCTACACAAGCAGTCGTTCCGAACAATTTTACGCCCACATCCGCTGTTAAATCATTTAATATGTTACTACTCAACGGTAGGCGATAATTTTTTGCAAGGCGGATTTTTGGACGGGTTCTGCGCCGGAGGCGTACTTGAAGTACGTTGACGATGCAGGTTCCGTCCAAAAAGTCCGGATTGCGGGAAATTTGTGCCTACCCTTGAGTAGTTACCTTTATATTGTTCAAGTCGGGCGACGTAAGCTTGATAGGCTTGCACTTCACAAACTGTCCGGCGCCCTTCGTTCCGAGGAATTTCCCGTCCTCATAGACCAAGGTGCCGCGGCTGTAGGTCGCCTGCGGATAGCCCTTGAGCTTTGCACCCTCCCATATGGTGTGATCCGTCGCGCCGTGCATGGCCTTGTTTGTGATCGTGAAGCTCGCCCGCGGATCGTAGACCACGATATCCGCATCCCGGCCTACTTCGATGGCGCCCTTTTTGTGATTCAACCCGAAGACTTTCGCCACATTCGTCGAGCAGAGTTCCACCACCTTATTGAACGTAATGCGGCCTTTGTTGGCCTCGGAGAGCATATAGGGATACATATTCTCGATGCCGGCGCAACCGTTGGGGATCTTTGTGAAATCGTTCTTTCCCCAGTCCTTTTCGGCTTTCTTGAACGGGCAATGATCGGTGGCTACCGTGGCGACATCGCCCCGCTTGATGCCCTCCCACAGCGCGTTCTGAGATTCCTTGCCCTTCATCGGCGGCGAACAGACGAAGTTCCTGCCGTCCGGCCGCTTGTATACATCGCTCGTGAAATACAGATACTGAGGGCAGGTCTCCGCGAAGATCGGATATCCCTGCGCCCGCGCCTCGGTCACGGCCTTCATGCCCTGCGCGTTGGCGAGATGGACGATGTAGAGGGGCGCGTTCAGGCTCGTCGCCCACTGAATGGCTCGGACATCAGCCTCGCCCTCGACGAATTCGGGGCGCGACATGTAGTGATACCAGGCGGAGGTCTTTTTCTCGGCGAGGTATTTGGCCGTCAGCATATTGACCATCTCATTGTTTTCCGCGTGAACGGCGATGAGAGCGCCGATGGCCTTCGACCGCTCGAGCACCTGATAGAACACGCCGTCGGTGACGCCGAAGTCGTAGACCATAAAGACCTTAAAGCTGGGAACGCCCATCTTGACGGCATCCTCCATCGTGTCGATGAGTCCGTTCGCGACATCCTTGACGCCGATGTGGAAGGAATAGTCCACGACAGCCTGCGGTGCCGCGATCGCGTCCCTGCGCTTGATCGAATCGGGGAAAGTCTCCCCAAAATCCTGCAAAATGAAATCAAAAACGGTGGTCGTACCACCGCAAGCCGCCGCACGTGTACCCGTCTCATAATCATCGGTGGAGATGGTGCCGCCGAAAGGCATCGCCAGATGAGTATGCGCATCGATGGCGCCGGGCAACACCAACTTGCCCTTGCAATCCACGACTTTCGTCGCGGCGTCCGGCTTGATGTTCAAGCCGATTTCCGTAATCTGTTCGCCCTTCACGGCTACGTCGCCCTTGAAGGTCTGCGTCGCGGTCACGATCTTTCCGCCTTTGAATAACAAGTCAATTGCCATAGTCGGAACTCCTTTCTTGGATGGTTACTATTCAAACCCCACGCTATTTTCGCGCATTTCGGAACCTGATTCCGATTTTTCCTTCCTCACGTACCCCAAGTACGCTCCGGGGAGCAAAAATCGGCCTCAGAACCCGAACTGCATCAAAACTATCGCGGCGTTTGAATAGTTTCGATTGGATATTTGTAACGATTATCAACGAGGGTTCTGTGGTCGCGCAACCCTCATCCGCCTTTCTTCATTATACTATAAGGAAAACGAAAATAGACAAAGAATTCCCGCAAAAGTTTGAAAAGCACTAAATCCCCAATCGTTCTTTCAATGCCTCTTGTAATACAGATGAAAAATTTATTCCGGCATTCTCCGCTTTTACGTTCAACCATGAAGGAAGCGTAAGCGTTTTTTTGATAACTCGTTTTTCTGTCTTTCTTCTATATGCGTCAAAATCAACAGGGATAAGAGTCTTAATCTCGCCCGCCTTTACCTTGATGGCATCAATGCTCGACGGTTTTGGGACGGCCTTTCCTTCGTCCTGCAGGTATACACCCATCATCTCCAATGCGTCCTGCGCCATATAAAGAACATCCGCCAAATCTTCACCTTGCGTGTTCTTCTCAAAATCCGGCAAGTAAGCCGAATATCCCCCATCCTTTTCCGGTGTCAGCACCACCGGATATACCTGTTTTTTGCTCATTGTAGGTTGCTCCTTTTTCGATAGATATGCCCCTCAGTAAGAAACTTATTTCAACCTCCATCTTTTCATGATTGCCTTAGCGGTCGTTTCTTTGATTTCTCTATGGCGCGGCACTTGTTCTTCATCGTCGTTTCTCTTGTAAATGTCGTGGCCACTACCGTGCCTTGCGAGTTTCCAACCATTTCTTTTTAGCAATTTCACTAAATCCCGTCGCTTCATGTGCAAGCTCCTTACATTATAATTATACGTGTTGGGCACGTGTCCGTCAAGAGGTTTTCTGAAAGCAGGGCGCCGAAGCCGAGGCATATAGTCGATCGACAGTAAACAGCGGCAGGCGAAAGAAGTCCTTCGTGGCCACCTCAACGGAGACCGTCAGTATCCCGTCGTTCTCCGTCAGCGCAAAGCTGTACCCGTCCCGGCCGTTCACCTTAAAAGGCCCGTGCGCGAGTCCCGAAGTCAGCGCGCCGTCCACATACCCGGTTCGTTCGCCCGCGCCGCCTTGACGCGTTATGACTGCCGCGCCGACGGCACATTCCGCCGCAATATCCTTCAGACGATACTTCGCGGCGGTCATCCCATTCATGTCCGCCTGAAAGGTGAGCGAGCACAGCACGAGAACGACAATGGCGATAAAGACGATAAATCCCTTCATGAACTCGCCTCGCTGATCGGCATGACGGCCTCCATGTATTCGGACAGATTCAGCGTTTCGCCTTCGATCGTATAGTAACCGCTGTTGTCGCTGTCGCTTATGCCGAACAGGCGGTTTGCCGCGATGATCTGCGAAACGGGTAGGGTGATCTTATATGCGATCACATGGCGCGGCTGTCCGTCCTCCATATCCAGACTCATGCCGATTTCCGCCGGCGCGACGCCGTATATGGCCGCGAGCTTTGCCGCGAGCGCCGCGCGCGTTTCCGTGGTAAACCCGCCGCTGATCCCCGCCTCTATTCGGGCGCTGTGTATCGCCTCCTCCGCGCGGATCAGCCGGCTGTGATGTACCTGTATCAGCGTAAACTGCATGACAAAGGCGAGCAGGATGGGAAGCACGGCCGCCAAGACGATGAACTGTTTCAATCCGATGCCTCCTTATCCGGTTGCGCTTTGCGCAATCTCCGCCCTGAAAAATCCTTCGAGCGTCGCGAGCATGGAATCCTCTCCCGACCCAATGATGAGCCGGAATAGGAATATGCCCAAGACGATCATACCGATGAGAACGATGTACTGTTTCATAATCTATCAATCAAAATTTAATTGATCCTCCATTTTCGCCTTGGTGGAATCGGTAATCCCCTGAGCGGTGCCTTGAAAACTCAGCACCATCGCCGATATAGCGATCCCCAGTACAATCGTCGAAAGCAATATGATAATCTGTTTCACTTCAATCTCCTTCCTGTTAAAAAAATAATTGTTTTAGCAAATCCTTCTGTTCAACGAAATACGCGACAAAGATGAAATTCATGAAGACAGCCAGCACATTCACCATCACAGGGAAGAACACCATGTCGCTGTACAGTTCGTTTTTTCGTTTCATATCCGTCGTTCGGATTTCCTTCATCGTGTTTTGGTAGGACAAGAGCGTCGATGCGAGCTTGTCCGACGAGACATCGTCCCATTTCACGATTATTCTGATGAAATCCCGCGCCATTCCTGTTCCCGCCATCTGCGAGAAGCTCGTGACCATCTCCGTTTTTCGGTTGACGCGCAACAGAGACAGCGCTTTCAGATACGCCGGCCTGAGCACACCCTCCGTCTGCGCCAACTGTTCCAGCAGCAGATCGGCGGGAATGCGATCTCCCTTCCGCGCGGCGATGATGTTTCGGATGAAGCCGATCGCGTCAAAGATTTCACGGTCGATCTTCTCCTTGTGATGCCGCTCGCGCAATCGGTCGATGGGCAGACCCGTCTTTACTGCCGACGCCAACCGCTTCATACGCCCTGCCTTCGCAGATGACCGCACGCTGTCTCGCAGCGACAGCAGCAGTATGCCTGCCGACATGGCGAGAATGACGATCGCGTATATCGTGTGGTCAGTCAAAATAACCTCCTCTCTAAAAATCCAGCTTTCTGTTTGTAATGATCTCCAAAAGTACGATATTCAGCATGAAAAGGAAGGCCGTAAAGCTGAAAAAACCGAAACCCTCTGCGGTCATGAACTGATTTCTGACGAACCGCCCGATGCCGAGATTCAGCATGTGGACGGAGACGAATATGGAACCGATGTAGATCAGCGGAATGAGGAATACGACGATTCGCACGGATTCCCCGTTGATCCGCTTGCGTTCCTCCGCGAGCGACCTTGCTTCCCGCAGTTGCACGAGAATGTCCTCTATGGCCAACGAAATATCGCAGCCGCTGATGGCCGCCGTCCTGATGTGGTAGGCCAGCATCCGGCTCCAGTTCGTATTGACGCCGTACGCGAAGGAATCGGCGGCTCTCCGGATGCGCTCCTTGTTGCCCGTATTCCTGATTTCCAGCAACATGGCGGACAGGAGTTTACCCGTGATCTTGATGCCGTCTCCTGTCACGATCGTCCGCTCAATGGTGTCGAAGATGTTGCCGTCGGACACCCAATATTGCGTCAGCAACGATGAGATCAGCGTTTCGCCCTCGAAACTGCCGCGTCTGCGAAGTCGCTCCAATTTCATGCGCAGAAACAGATAGGGCAGCGATGCGAACGAGACGCCGATGATGGCGGAAATGTTGATGGACAGATTCGTCGCGGACAGCGTAAACACCAGAAAAAACAGGATGATCGTGGCGACGAGAAACGCCGTGGGCGGTATCGCGCGCTGCGTCACCGTCCGCAGGACATTGTCCAAATGCTTGGTCAGACTCGTGGTGTTCCCGCGATTGAAGCGCGGCGCCGACAAACGCTTTCGGTATCTTACCGCATTGTAAAGCTGAACGATCTGCTTACGAAGCAGCAACAGTATGCCGGCGAGCAGAAGCAGATAGATCGCAGCCGAGATCACAGAGATCAACACATAGACATCGAATCCGTTCATGCTAATGTACTCCTGTTGAACAGCGCTTTCAGTCCTGTGTCGAAGGCGTGAAACGCAACGGGATCCTCCTCGTCGCCGATCGTTCGCTTGTCCGGACTGATCGTATATGTCCATTTCCATGAGTCCTTCGCGTGATTATATCTGCATATTTCGTTGACATAGATGCGATCTTTGCCGCCGGATTTGCCGTCGCGCACAACGCCGATCTCGTAGATGCCCTTGAGCTTCTTTGTGTTATTCCGCCGCAGGTTGATAAAATGAAAGATGTAATCAAAGCTCCCCGCCACGCGCAGCGCCGTATCCCCGATATTGCCGCCCAGACTGCGGACGATCTCCACCGCCGCGTCCGACGCGAAGGAGAACGGGTCGCGCGTGTGGAAGGTCATCTTCATGCGTCGGGTACCCTTGCCTGCGACGCGCACCGCGGTATCGAGGGCGACACCGTCCCGCGCCTCCGCCAGTATAAAGTAGTCGGCATCGCTGCGCATGAGATTCTTGGAGATATTCCGCAGCTTCTCCCCGTCGGCCAAAAGCTGCACGACCGGAGCCTCCGGCATGAGCCGGTGAATTGGTATCTCCGGGTCGGTCTCCACCATCACGCCTTCGAGCCTCGGATCCTCGCGGCGCTGCCACGTGGACAGAAAGGTCGTCTTTGCCGATCGCACACTGCCGCAAAAGACCACATTATAGCCGACCTTCACCATATTCTCAAAGAGCGGTATGGCCTCCGGCGGTATGGTGCCTCTGGCCGCCTGTTCCTCAAAAGTATAGGCGGGAACGATGTAACGTCTGAATATGATGACATCCAAGCCCTTCTTCGCCAGACCTTCCCGGAATATCGTCACGCGAGTGCCGTCCAGCATATAGACCTCGTGAAATTCCCGATCCAAACGTTCCTCCGGGGACAGCAACAGCAGCGCCCGAATTAGCTGCTCTCTCCTGTCCGCGTCGATGGTCTGCGGCATGAGCCGCATCGCGCCATTCTCCAGAAAATATATCCTGTCGCCGATGATCTTGGCGGAACTGCTCTCCGCGTATGCGGGACCGAACCACTCCGCCATTCCCGCCAATCCCCAAATTTCGTGAAATATCGCGTCCTCGGCGCTCTCGTACCACGAAGGGTATTCAAATGTGAAATCACTTTCCGCCGCCATCGCCACCTCTTTCTCGCGCAGTAGCTCTCCGATGCGCTCTTTGATGTGGCGAACCTCCTGTTCGTATCCGATGATGGCACGTTTCTGCATGTCCAACGCGAGCCCCGTTTGCTCGCTTTCGCCGTCCCATTCCGCCGTCAACGCCCGTTCCATTTCCCTGCATACATCCTTAAAGATCATGATGTCGCCTCCCTCTGTACCAATATCAAAGATGGAGTTCCCTGACTTTCCGCGTACGCCTTGATGCGCATGTACCCCGCGAGATCGGAGATGATCTCGATATGGTCGATGCCGGAAGTCGCGTCGACGCGCGCTTCTCTTTCCCGTTCGATCAATCCCATTCCGCCGTCCGCCACCTCTGTGACTTCCTCCTCCTCCGCGTTTTTCACAAAGGCGATCTTGTATCTGCCGAAATTGTGCCCATCCTTTTCGCCTATAATATCCACATAATCCCCGCGCCGCAGAGCCGACGAGCGCATGTATGTCCACTCGCGCTTGATTACGAAGAACGAATCCTTCGTCGGCGCTTTCGCATTTTTGTCCTTCAGGTGTTGTGTCGAGAGCTGTCCGCCCGCAAAGATCGGCGCCGCGCTGATCTTGCCGTCGATCTCCTCCGCATTCCGCAGCGAGACAGCGTCCTCGATCACGGCATTACCGGGAACGGAAACCGAGCGGAACATGCTCGCGGAGAGAAGCTCCCCGGCGGGAACCGTTTCCCGCGCCACCAACACCTCGTCCATCAACACCGCCTCCCGGCCCTTCACTTCCCAGCCGACGAGCAACAGCACCGCCGCAATCACGAGTAGCAGTCCCGCAAATTTTCGATATTTTCCGATCATGTCCCTCATCACTTCCTTAGTTCCTCAAAATGAACAATAACCCATTTACTAAAACAGTTGTTAATAAATGGATTATAGCATACTCCCAGAAGTTGTCAAGGGGTTTTTTAAGAATATTTACAGTTTTTTACGAATTATTTAAGATATAGGCAGAACTCGTTCACAACACAGCCCTCGCAATCGGGCTTCCGCGCGTGGCACACCATGCGGCCGTGTCGGATGAGATAATGATGGGCGGCAGACCAGAGCGTCTTGGGAATCCTGCGCATCAGAGCCTCCTCGGTCTTCAATACGTCCGGCTCGTGACAGAGGCCTATTCTGTTGGACACGCGAAAGACGTGGGTATCTACGGCGATGCGCGCCTCCCCAAAACCCACGGACAGCACCACATTGGCGGTCTTTCGTCCAACGCCCGGCAGGGCGACCAAGGCAACAAAATCCTGCGGCACTTCGCCGTCGTGGTCTTCGAGAATCTTTTGAGCGAGACGGATAATGTTGGCGGACTTCGTCCGATACATGCCGATCTTCCGTATGACCTCCTGCACCTCCTCCTGCCTCGCGCCGGCGAGCGCCGCGGGACTCGGCCAACGCCGAAACAACTCCGGCGTTACGGAGTTGACGCTTACGTCCGTGGTCTGCGCCGAGAGCGCCACCGCCACGATAAGCTCCCACACGCTGCGGTGGACAAGAGCACATTCCGCATCGGGATAGCTCTCCGCAAGCAAGTGAATCACCTCGCCCACCTGATCTTTGCTCAACACGGTTCTTCTTTGTCTGTTCATCATTCTGCTCCCTTGTCGAAACTATTCAATCGAAACCACTTACCTACTCCCTTGGCAGGATTGCATAAAGGCGCGTACACGCTGCAAACGCTCTGCTTCGTCTTGCCGCACATCCGGAGACAGCGGCCTGATCGGCGCGCCGATGTAGAGGCACATCACAGGCTTTTTGCGCAACAGCGCATAGACGCCGCGCGGTTTTTCAAAACCGATGGACAGCGGAATGATCGGCACCCGTGCCCGCGCGGCCAGACGAAACGCGCCCCGTTTGAAGTCGCGTAGTCGCTCACTGTACGGCTCCAGATGCCCCTCCGGGAAGAAATGCACGATGCGCCCCTTGTGCAGTTCTATCTCCATCGCGTCGAAGAATATGTCGATCTCTCGGTTTCGCTCCGGCACAGGCACGCCGCCGAATAGGTTTACCAATGTGCCGGGAAATAGGCTGTCGAGATTTTGCGGCAGAGTCGGGAAGACCATCCTGCGCGGAAACATCGCGATGCCTACGAGGGCACTGTCCAACATATGAACGTGATTGCATACGGTGATCGCTCCGCCCGCGAGATTTCGCAGATTTGAGACGCCCTTGACACGCACAGAGAGTATGAAATGTGCCCACAGATAGAGGAGCGGTATGGCGACGCCCGTGGTCAGTACGCGGGACAGGATCGCGGATATCCCATTTTTATAGTAGCGGTTTCGATCCGTGGACGAGAGCGTCTTGTATACCTTTTCCATCCTGCGGACACTGGCATCCAAGGTGAACGAAGTCGCGTATATGGTGTATTCCTCGCTGACGGCCGCGAGCCTTAGCGGATTCGATGTCCAGTAATCGATGCGCTCGGCGAGGGAGACGGCGTTGCCCGCGCGAAACAGATTCTCCCGATGGAGGGCAAACTGCTTTGCCGCGCTCTTCCGGCTGTCCGAGATGATCGGCACAAGTCCACAGCTGAATGCTTCCATACATCCCATCCCCTCGATCTCTATGTCGGATGCGTGGACGCAGAGATGACATTTTCGCATGAGTTCGATCAGATCGTCCTTGCCGTAGTAGCCGAACACCGGAGCATGAGGCAGCTTGCGCGCCATGCGCCGCAGTCTTTTTTCGGAAGGACCCACGCCCGCAAAATGCAGCCGGATCCGGTCGCTGTATCTCGACAACGCCGCCGCACGAATCAACACATCCTGACGTTTTTCGGGCGACAGACGGCCGACCATTAAAATGTGGAACAGACCATCGTCATATTTCTCCGTCGCCGTGTCCGGGCAAAAGTCCGGATGGATGCCGTTGGAAATGATGTGAGAGGTCGCTTTATATCCGTGCTTGCGCAATTGCGCGGCGATGAATCGCGAAGGACAGTGAATGTGCTTGAACGCGCGGAAGAAAAACAGGCGCAACAACAGATAGAAAAGCAACGCGGCGGGCGGAAAATGCCTCAGCCCGAGATTCCACGTGATGTTTTCGGGTTGCACATGGAAAGCCGCCATTGTGGGAATGCCGAGTCGGCGCGCCGTCTTCCCCGCGACGATTCCGAGCGGCCACGGCTGATAGATGTGTACCACATCGCTGCCCGCCACCGCCTTTTCGACCTGCCACCGCAGAGGTTTCGCGAACAGCGTATGATTGCCGTGCGCCAAATGGCTTACAAACGGTACCCAAAGCTCCGGCACATAATACATCTCAAAACCCGTGTCCGGATCAATGCCGCTATCCTCCGGTTTGCCCTCGCACAATATTCGAATGCCGTGCCCACGCTCACGCAGAGCCTGCGCAAAGCGCATCGCCGAAATCGTAGTCCCGTTGTTATTCGTGTTAAAAGTATCCGATACAAGTGTGATGATCAAAGCGGGCTGCCTTTCCTTCTGTCTGTGAATATGTGCTACGGCATTTTACCTAACCTATTTTACCAAAAAGTCCGCAATTTTGATAGATAAACATGGTGAAAAATATCGTGGCGGTCGTGGCGGTTGCTTAGAAAGACGGGATATAGTAAACTGAAAAGGAAGTATTTGCACATGGTATGCCGCGAAGCGCGGTGGAACGGACACGGGATGGACAAAATCAGTACATATAGATTTACATTGCGGGAACTCGTTATTTTCGGCTTGGCGTTCATGACACCTGTGGCGCCCGCGCTGGTCTACGGCGATGCGCTCGCGCACTCGAATGGCGCGCCGGGGTCTTCCTATATCATCGCTTTCGTCGTCATACTGTTCACCGCGCAAAGCTACGGGAAGCTATCCCGCAACTTCGGCGGCTCGGTGTATGTTTATGTGCGGGACGGAATCAACAGATATGTCGGTTTTTTCGCCGGTTGGGCTTCGTATTTCTTCTATATCACGGCCACGGCGGCAGCCTTCAGCATCGGCGCGCGTTTGGCGGGCGATATCTTTCCTGCGATTCCGTATCTCGTATGGACGCTGTTGTTTGCGGTCGTTTCCGCAGCCGCCGTGTTCATGGGCGCGAGGGTCACAGCCATGGCGAATTCCATCATCGTGTCTCTTATGGTGGCGATCGTGGCCATCTACATCCTCGTCTGCGTCTTCGCGGCCGAAAGGGGAACGGGCTTGGGCGAGCTGATTTCAACTGTTCCGCTCAAAGCGACCGATGCCAATCTCGGCGTATACGTCGCCGGCGGCGGTTTCGCGTGTTTCACGTTCCTCGGGTTTACGTCCATCACCACCTTGTCCGAAGAAGCGCAAAACTCGAAGAAAAACGTGGGGCGAGCCATGATCCTCGTCTGCGCCGTCGCGGGTGCGCTGTTCTTCCTGCAAACATATGTGTCGGGATTGATCTGGCCGGAATATAGCGAATTGCAAAACATAGACGACGCCCTGTTTGCGGTGGCGAGCAAGGCCGGCGGGCCGCCTATGGTCTATCTATACACCGCCGCCATACTTCTGGCCGCTTTCTCTGTCGGAATCGCCGGACAGACAGCCGCGTATAAAACCGCGCGTTCCATGCGCAAAAACAACGCGCTGCCCAAGGTGGCCGGCTCTGCGCCATCCCTTTGGCACACCAATCCCGTGCCCGACATGCTCATGGTGAGTGCGGCCGTGATCGCGTTTGCGCTGAGCGATTCCCTGTCGGCATTGTCGTTGCCGGGTCTTGTGAAATTCCTCGGATTTTTCTGCTTTGCTCTCGTGAATCTATCCGTTATCATTCATTTCTATTTTAAGCGAAACGGCAAGAATATTTTCACGGCTCTGTTGTTCCCCGCGGTAGGCTTCTTCAGCAGTCTCTGCCTGTTGGTCAACGCGGAGCCGGCAGATCTCGCGAGGGGCGCACTGATACTCGTGATAGGCTCTTTTCTGTTTATTCCCGATGTCTATAGAACGATTAAAAAGAGATACTCCCGAAACGGGGAATGCGGAGATCGGAGCGATCACGGCGAAGCGCCGCGCAAAGAAAGTTCTAAATGAGGTAATACAACTATGCAAATTGATGTCGCTATAATCATTATCCTGTTGATTTTCGCGTTTTTGGGATTCAAGAACGGGCTCGCGCGCACGATACTCCACGCCTTTGGGTGGATCGTCGCCATCCTCGCCTCGTTTCTCCTGCGAAATCAGATCAAAGGACTCTTGATGGATCACACCACAATCTACGACCGCTATCTTGCGCATGTCGAAAAAGTATGTCGCGCTTTCTCGGGCAAACACACGGGTAATCTCACCGAAAACATACCGGGCGCTATCGGCGACACATTGGACGAATTGGGGAATCAATTCGTGACGGAAACGGCGCGAACAATCGCCGATATAACCTTCGGCGTTTTCACCGTTATCGGGTTCGCCATCATCATCAAGCTCATCCTGTTCCTCGTTTCAATGCTCGTATCCAAGCGGTATCACGACGGTTTCGTCGGCGGTCTCGACGGGTTTGCCGGGTTCCTCGTCGGCATCCTTCAGGGAGGGGTGGTCGTACTCATCCTTCTGTCGCTGCTTATGCCCGTCGCTCTGGCGATAAACCCCGACTATTACGATGCCCTCAAAGACATGATGGACAGAGCCATCTTTGCCGACATCCTCTACGACCACAACCCGATACTCCAACTTATACACGGATTCCTGCCCGAAAACCTAATACCTGCCGAATGGCTCAGCGCCAAATCCGGCGGCTTCGACACGCTGAATCCGAGCTCCCTGGTATGAGAAAGCGTGGGATATATTTTAATGTCCCACGCTTCCTGGTTTCTTTGCCAACCTACCATCAAATGATACAATGCACACCCCTTGAAATCAAAAGTCAAACGATTTACATCAGATACGCTGAACTCAAAGGTACTCCTTCAAATATAAACGATCGTTGAGCCCTCGGTGAAATTATCCCACAATTCATCTACCCCTTCGTATAGAACATCCCATTGCTCGTTCAAAATGTCCATAACGCATTTGTGTCGTAGGTTTGGTTTATCACGTAAAACCCATTGCAGTTGTTTGACCGAACACCTCGCAAACGCCAACCATTGAGCATAATTTATGTTCAGAGGATTTTCCGTAAAAGCAACTTTGCCTGCATTGATCGCGGTACTTGCGGAATGCGCGATAAACAACATTGTGCCGAGTTTCGGTTTCTTTGTATGGTTAGTCCCCACAGGTACTGAGTCTGCAAAGGAATGACCTTCGTGTAACCTCTTGACAAAATACGATACTCTAA
Organism: Eubacteriales Family XIII. Incertae Sedis bacterium; assembly: GCA_031274195.1. GTDB lineage: Bacteria > Bacillota > Clostridia > Peptostreptococcales > Anaerovoracaceae > JAISGB01. The sequence continues at coordinate 7,547 of JAISQM010000081.1, read as the reverse complement.
CGATAACCTCGGTAATCATTACAGGAATAGACATGGAGCAGAAATGCCTGAAATCATAGCCCTGCCCATACATGCTCTTCACCATTTCTGCGATATTGAGTTTCTCTTCGCCGATAGACCCAAGTTGGAGTGTATTGAATAATGCCATAAAGGGCACAGGCAACCCCGCGGGTGTATTTACATCGGAAAGCATATGCACAAACACTGTTGAGATGGCTTCAAATAAATTGGCAGCTTTTCGGTCACTGTAGTTTTCCATTAGCTGAACCACAAATTTGCCTTTGTAGTCAATCGTGGTCATTGTCCCCCGGAGCATATCTAATACGCCAAACACAAAACCGAGGATCGGGTCGTGTCCCAACTCAAGAAATCTATGAAAGTCTGTTGATAGTGTATCGATGTAAATAGTGGTATTGCGATTGTCCTGTGCGTCATAAGTGGTTTTCGCTAATTTCTCCAACTCCTTAATTTTATCAGGAGGAAGAGCCTTATCGAATAGTTTCTGAACATTGTCGGACAGCGTACCGGGAATATTCTTTCCTGATTCAGCTTTAACAAATCCACTAAATACGCAGTCGACTGCGCCACCAAGTATTCCGGCAATTGCCGGGATCAGTACATCAACCTTGTCAAGCCGGTGTACCGCATTGAACTCTTCGTTCAGTTGCTCAATATACGCAGTATTCTGAGCAATCTCTTGTTGCGACAAAATATCGCTGAAATTCACATCACCGGGAATTTTCTCATTTGCGTCCAATAACAATTCTTCGAAAGAACGCACCGTAATTATTCGATGTTCATTTTGCAGTGGTTCAACAATAACCTCGGCCAACTTACTCTCATATCCGATTGAGCGCAGAAGGGATTCGCTTGAAGCAATGCTGTCATCAAGCTGATAGTTAGTTGGTTGAAGAGAAGGTGAGTTTTCAACTTCAGAAATACCGTTTTTGATTACTTTGAGGATGTCTTTTTCATTCTGAGAAGACTTCGTCATATTTATACCGCCTTACCCAAGTCAGCACTTAAATCGCGTACAGCAGCTTGAAGGACAACATTATTTGCATAAAGGTAATCTGCCCGGGCTTTCGTTTTACCAATCTCAATTTGCTGTTCTTTGACAATAGCACCATATTGCTCGAGAGCAGCTTTAAGAGCCACTTCCTTCGCCTCATCAAGCTTCCTTTGTTTGCTGCGCTTGATGGCAGGAACTATCCCTAATGTAACTATCGTGATAATTGCAGCGGCTATCAAAGCAATTATTCCACCGCGCTTTAACCTGTCTCCGCTAATGTTAGCGCCGGCTTTTGCGAGACCAGAAGCAATACCATCAACTCCGATGTGATTAAAAAGTGCAAGAAATGTACAAGCACTTCCGGCAGCAGCACCTGCAATCGCTGTTGTTAGTGCTTCATGCATGTTGCTATCAGCTATTACCCTTGACTTGTCCTTAACGCCTTTCTTTGCCTCATCAATAGCTTTATAAACATGCTTAAGTGATTTCTTTGATTCGAAATTAACTTGCTTCGCCACTGTGTTTACCTCTCATGAATTATGCCGCCTTACCCAAATCGGCTTTCAAATCGCGTATTGCTGCCTGTAGCAGAACATTAAGTGCATTAAGGTATTCTGCCCGTTCTTTGGTCATTCCGACCTCGTTTTTTAGTTCACGGACAATAGCATAGTACTTAGCAACTGCGGCTTTCAGAAGAGCTTCCTTCTTCTGAATCAATTTTTTATGCTTTACCGCAGCTGTAATACCGACAGCACCTGCGCCAAGGATAGCGACAGGAGCAGCAAGCACGGCAATCCCAGCGACCATCCCACCGCCAACGATACCGCCAGCCGCAGCAAGACCAGAAGTAATGCCTGCCGCACTTAGCCCGACAACGCTACCAAAATTAATGAGGGCAACAAAGGAAATAGCACCTCCGGCAACAGCACCAGCCGCTCCAGCCAATACTTCAGGGATAGCACTATCAGCAATCACCCTTGCCTTGTTGTTAAGTGCGTCCTCCGCCTCATTAACAACCTTGATAATGGGGTCAAGCGAATCCATTGATTTGAAGTTGGTTTGTTTTGTCATTTCGTTCCCCTCATCACTAACACAAAATGTACCTAAGATATATACCTCAAGAACTTGTTATTAAACAGCATAAGCCATCCCAAGGCGAAGGTAAATCGCTTCGCCTTAATTTGAGGTGGATTTTTATATATTTTACTACGGATACAGTAGAAATAACAGGACTAAATCTCCGTGCCGTCCTTGAAACGGAACGCCAGTTGACCGTCACCTCTCACTTTAACGATATCGACTGCCACAGCGAAGAGTCGCTCGTCAAATTCATCAACCGCGAGTTGGCGTGATTCCAACTCGCATATGAAGGCATCAAGGGTAAGTTTCTTGGTACTGCGCTCCTGTTTCAGATCTTCCAATTCGCCGACTCGCTCTGACGCTATGCGGTGTCGCTCAAGATAGCCGTTATTTCGCTTCGTCCATGCTTCTTGGTCTTGGGCGACGCGAGCGTTTTCATTGATAGCCTTTCGTGACAATTCGACAACCACCTCTATTTCGCGTCTTAGTTCATCCAGCTCTGTATCGATGGCAGCAGTATCACACAGAATGCCCTGAGCGATGCGGCAGTTCTCAATCAGTTCATCCCGACTGTCCAGTAGCTTGTTGAAAGCGGCAAGGAACGCCTCCTTGACCTCGTCTTCAGTAACGTGGGGCGTACCGCATTTGAATCCCCCTTTGTACTTTTCGTTGGTCAGTATTGATTGCACCACTGCAGGCTGCCAGACTTTCTTGTTGGCGGGCGTCGGAACGCCATCGTCCGTGAGCCTTTTGGCAATTGCCGAGAAAGTCATATCGCTGATGTCGCGCTGTTTGCCGCCGAATTTTAAGACACAGTAGGCATTCCTCCCGGTGCTGGTATCAAACTCGAGACCGAGCGCGTCTATCTCGTGCGTCAGATTCTTCCTGACCCACCGGCTTGATTTGAAGAAGAACTGCATACCGCGCGTCGTTTTCATGACGCGGCAGTTGATGTCCTTATCTACGACGAGGCGGTGGAGCTTCTCGGCTTCGGCGGCATCGTCCATATCCTTGACGGTAAACTCGCCGTTCAAAACCCCCGCATATTCATAGCATCCGCTTGCCTGATCCGGCGTGAGCAGCTTCTCGCCGCCGCCGAACTTCTGGCAGGGACGCTTATTCTCCGTGCGTACGTAGCCGCGAAACGGCTCAATCATCGGTCGTCACCTCCGCTTCCGGGCGGACGGCTTAGGGCGAGTTGGAGAACGACTGGTACGAGTTTGTGGAGTATGGGACGAATAAGCCGCTACCGATTTTCCTGCAGCGAAATGGATTCTCCCACGAAGCGGCTCTGTACATCCGTGACCATGCCAGAACCTATGTCGTGGATTCAGGCGATAAGAAATATCAGATAAAGAACAGCCTCTTCTTGTGTGGGAACATCAGCGTGGTCACCGAGGCCGAGGATATAAGGATAAATAACCCCGACTTGTTCGTAGACTGACGGATAAGCGATGATTGTGGAGGGAACCGACGATGAGCTGGACACGAGTGGCAACTGTTATGCCGAATTACAGAGAGGCGCAGGACTGGCTCAGGTTGAACAGAAAACTTATGGAAATCATATAGGAGGAAACGGATATGGCGGTACGCGGCAAAAACATAAATCTATTTTTGATGGATGGCGACCCGAACGGTCGCATCAAATGCACTCTCGCCAATTGGACGGGTGTTGCATATAAGATTTCGCGCACTGAACTTGAGAAGTGCAAAGGGCGCGATGACCTCTCGCAGAGCGGAGTCTACTTCCTGTTTGGGATATCCGACGATACGGGCGAAAGCGTCGTGTACATCGGGCAGGCGGGTGTACGCAAAAACGGCGAAGGTATTCTCTACCGTCTGCAGGAGCATAAGCGCAATCCCGAAAAGGACTACTGGACGGAGGCAGTTGTGTTCACCACGTCCAATAATTCGTTCGGTCCCACGGAGATAAGCTACCTTGAGAATCGCTTCACCAATATGGCAGTGGCAGCAAAGCGGTATATCGTCAAGAACGGAAACGACCCATCGCCCGGTAATATCACCGAAGAGAAGGAAAGCGAACTCGAGGAGTTCATCGATTACTCCATAATCGTGATGGGTACGCTTGGGCATAAGGTTTTTGAGCCGTTACTGCAAGCCCTAAAACCATCTGCCCACGGTGAGGATGATGCCGAGACGCAGTTATTCTATATCAAGCGGAGCGGTGCGGACGCAAAGAGCCGCTTGACCAACGAAGGTATAGTAGTTCTATCGGGCAGCAAAATCCGAGACAAAGTCGTGCCGAGCTGCCCTGATTACGCTAAGGCAGTCAGGGATGATAATAAAGAGAGCATTGACAGCGAGTGCGTCTTGCAAAAGGATATTCTGTTCAAAACTCCATCAGGAGCGTCAGCATTCGTACTTGGCGCACCGACCAATGGGAATGTTGAATGGAAAACCGCAGACGGCAAGACACTGAAAGATATAGAAAACTTAGAATCAAGCGAGGTGCAATGAATGACAACACTTAATCAGCTTCTTATTGCAGAAGCTACCGAATATGAATTCAAATCGATTGTCGAGGCGAACAAGCCTCGCAACTGGCTGAAAACCGTCAGTGCATTTGCCAATGGTGTCGGTGGCAGTATTTACTTTGGTGTGTCTGATAATGCGGTGGCACTCGGACTGGACAATCCGCAGAAGGCTGCCGAGCAGATAAGCGAACTCATCAAGGCTCGCATTGAGCCTGCGATAAAGAACTTCGTGCTTGAGCCTATCCGTGTCGACGGAAAGGATATCTTGCGTCTGAGGATTTCAGGCGGTGAAAGTACACCTTACTACTATACTGGCGATGGGAACAAACTGGCGTACTATCGTATCGGCAATGAGTCAGCACCGACTCCGGCAGCGGTTCTTAATGAGCTATTGCTAAAGGGACTGCACCAGACATTTGACGTACTTGATACCAAATATCACTATTCGGATTATAGCTATACACTTTTTGAAGCAACATATAAGCAGAAGACAGGGCTTGCCGTCGAGAGGCCAAGGGATTATCGTTCGTTTGGGTTCTTATCAGGAGATGATACCCTGACGTTTGTCGGTGCGCTGTTTGCCGACCAATGCCCGATTTATCAGTCAAGAGTATTCTGCACTCGTTGGAACGGTCTAAAAAAAGGCGGACTGTATGTTGATGCACTCGACAATGATGAGTTTCAAAGCAACGCCATACCATTGCTGACAGACTCGCTCAAGTTTATCCGGCATAACTCCTCGGTCAAGTGGAAAAAGACAGGTATGGGCAGATTAGAGATGCCCGACTATCCATCCGAGGCGGTTCACGAAGCTTTGGTAAACGCTCTTGTACACCGCGATTATATGATTCAGGGCAGTGAAATTCACGTCGATATGTACGATGACAGGCTTGAGATTGTTTCGCCCGGCGGGATGCCCGACGGCAAGCTGATACAGAACCTGAACCTTGAAGATGTGGCATCTATAAGGCGCAACCCGATTATCTGCGATATCTTTAGTCGGCTGAGACTGATGGAGCGTCGCGGCAGTGGACCGAGGAAAATCATCGACCAGTATCCCGAAGATGCCGCTCCGTCTTTCCGCTCCACAGAGCAGTCGTTTATCGTTACTTTGAAAAATTTGAACTACGGCAAAGTATCTATGCCATTTGGCATAGATGATGGCATTGATAATGGCATAGAAAACAATGCCGACAAAATTTTGAATGTGATTTTGCTCGACCCGAAAGCGACACAGAAGCAGATGTCTGATACGACAGGAATGTCCGTGAGGACGGTTGCCAGAGCACTAAAGGGTCTTCAGGAAGACGGTATAATCAGGCGTGTCGGTTCAGATAGAGCCGGACACTGGGAGGTAACCGCAGGTAGCAGTGATGAAAAATGGTAAATGAGAATTAGAATGAAACAAAAAACATCTTTAATGGGAACAAAGACACGCTTCGCATACATCATTGCAATGATGTGCGCTTTATCACTAACGATTGCCGGATGTGCTCCGCCTTCGGAGCCAACGCCAACCCCGGCACCGGCCGGAGAAGTTGCCATCCACGTATTCGATGTCGGCGAGGGACTTGCCGTGCTGATTGACGATGGGGACGTAGAAGTGGTCATTGATGGTGGATACAAACAATATGGTGCGCCATTCTCGGATTACATCAAGTCATATGTCGTCGCTACGCATTCCCACGCTGACCACGTTGGAGGTTTGTCGCAAATCTATGCGGACTATCAAGTAGACCACACAATTTACGGAGACACGGGTACATCCGGGCAATATAAAAATTTCGAGAATGCGGCGATGTCAGAACCGGATTCGGATTTCAAGAACGACGAAACCGAGACCATTACCCTGAGCGATGGAGTTACACTGTCAATCGTTGATGTCATTGACGGCGACAGCAATACAAACAACAACTCTGTGATATCCGTGCTTGATGCCTATGGCAAAAAGACGCTGATCACAGGCGATGCCGAGGATAAAGCAGAGCAACCACTGCTTGGATTTATCGGAGACGTTGACATTTACGTTGTCGGTCATCACGGCTCCGAAACCTCAAGCTCACAGGCGTTTCTCGACGAGATTCGGCCTGAATACGGGATTATCAGCAGCCAAGGCCCCAATAAGGGGAAATACAACAACCCTGACATCGAAGTACTCAGACGACTGTCTGCACTTGGCACGCAGATGTATGCAACCTACCGCTCGCGTACAATCGTTGCGACAATAAACGATGGAGCCATAACTTTATCGCCGCCTTTAAGCGAGCAGATAACACCGGAAAACTATAAAGAGGCTGCGTAATATCTGATTTCAAATGTCAAACGATTCTAATCCTAATGTCAAATTATTTGCTTTAGGGGGTGTGCAAAACGATCTAATGTCAAATTGTTTCAATTTGCTGTTTCCGGATATTCGAGCCGTACCGTCGCAAAATTCGGAGGTTTCCAACCACCATCAAGCGGCACAGTACCATCTCAAAACCGCCAAACCGCCTGAAATCAAGCCATTCGTGCAAATAAAAAACCACCTATTGGCAAAATATGTTTTATCAATAGATGGTTAGTAATGGCACCCCCGAGATGATTCGAACATCCGACGCACGGTTTAGGAAACCGACGCTCTATCCTCTGAGCTACGGGGGCTTGATGGCGTTCATATGTGAGTGCCGCTCCATCATTATACTTGAAATATGGGTATTTATGCAATCCTTTTTCCGCGACCCGATTTTCTGCCCGCGACAACGTTACCATGCAGAGGTTATGCGGCGCCATTGCCCGCCCCATCCGGCCGCTCGCCCCAAAATACGCACTTACCCTCGTACCCGCCCGCCCGTCCACTTCTTCACGGCTACCGCACGAAAACACCATTTAATTCCAAGCAGTATATTTTGGGTAATACAAACAGGAAAGTCAGCTCAGGCAACTATGCGTAGGGCTGATTTTTTATGCCTGCTATTTAA
>JAISQM010000075.1 GCA_031274195.1 Eubacteriales Family XIII. Incertae Sedis bacterium | reverse complement strand
CCCGGTTCAGTTGAAATGATATATCTTTCTTGCCACGTGGTAAATCAAGAGAACCAATGCGTTGCCAAAATATCCGGGGACCACGGTCGTCGCGTACAGGGAGCGATATCGTATTCGATAGGATACAGACGGATTCATTTGCCGCAGATACAGCCAGAGTTCTTTTTTCTGCGTTTTATACTTGCCGGCGCCGCCGATGATCAACAGCAATGAGGATATTGTCATCATCATCGAAAGGTAACTGAGCATATACCGGGCAAGTTTTGGTTGCGATTTCTTTATTTCTCCAAGGTTGCGGGATTGGATCATCAATTTTGTGATTTTAATCTGTTGGTCAACGCGGCGCACCATGACGGCTTGATTGATCGATTGACCCTCGCGTCCGATCAGATAACGGTAAAAATCGACATTCAGATAGTATATGTGTTTAACCGCCGGTAATGGTTGATAAACAAACAGATTGTCAACATAATATGTATGCTTGGGCAGTTCGATCCCGCAGTCGCGAAGCAGCTGTGTCCGGTAACAAACAGAGTGCATAAGCAGATACTGAGATATTCTGAATTTACCCATATCATCCCATGAAAACACTCTGTTTTGCGGAAGCACGTTTGTATATCGCATGGGTTTTTGCGTATCGTTTAACCGATCCTCATACACATAGTTCGTAATCAACAAATCCGGAGCAATTTCCATCCTTTGAAACGCTTCGAGCTGCGTTAAGACCTGATTAAGCGCATCGGTATTTACCCAGTCATCTGAATCCACAATCTTGAAATAGCGTCCTGTGGCATACCGCAAACCGGTATTGATCGCGCCGCCGTGCCCGCTGTTTTCCTGATGGATCGTCCGGATAAGCTCGGAATGTCTTTCCGAATATTCGTCACAGATTGAAGCGGTTTCATCGGTAGAACCATCGTCCACGAGGATGATCTCAATTCTATCGCCGCCGGGCAATAGGCTCTCGATACATTTTCCTATGTATTCGGCCGAGTTATAGCAAGGAATTACAAAGGTGATCAATTTCATCATTCAACATCCTCAATTGTTTTAGCAAGTTGCAACGCACGGTCAACGATTTCATCCATATTATAATAAGTAAATTCCGCCAAACGTCCGATCAGCCATAAATTCTTCCAATTTGTCGCCAGCTTCAGATATCTTTGGTAGATCGCATTGCTATCCTTTGTCGCGATCGGATAGAGGGGCAATTCATCTTTTAATGGGTCATAAGACCGGGGATATTCCTTGCATATCGTTGTACATCCTTCAAGCTTTTGCAGCGTCATATGCTTGAACTCGGTTATTCGAGTGAATTTTTCATCGACCGTATAGTTGACCACGCCATGCGTTTGATACCGATTTTGATTATGCGTCTCAAAGCAAAAATCGATCGTACGGTAGGGAAGATGGCCAAATCGATACTGAAACAGCTCATCGATTGCCCCGGTATATATTACAGGGCCTTTGAAAATTTGATCGTCAACCAATATCCGCCCACCTTCCGAAAGTTCGAGTATCTGCGCGGAATCGACCCCCGGATGCAGATGTATGTTGGGGAAATCGAGCATTTTTGCGAACATTTTCGAATATCCATCCACAGGAAGTCCCTGCCACGTATCCGGAAAATATCGGTCATCATAGGAAACACGAACGGGAACCCGCTTCAAAACGGATTCATCTATCTCGCAAAAGGGTATACCCCACTGTTTTTGCGTATAACAGCTGAAGATATTCTCAAAAACAAATTGCCCCAATTCGCGCAGACGCGGCACATCTGAGCGCATCAATACATCGATCGTCACCACCGCGTCACGGCCATAGACAGAGATCACCGCATCATGAATTTCTCCGGCAACCTCGCCAAATGTACTTTCAAGTGCCTTCAAATTGAACGGAACCGGGATAAGCTTTCCATATACATTGGCGACGACCTTGTGCGCATAGTCGTTCCATTTGGTAAAGCGCGAAAGATAGTCAAACACATGCTTCTTGTTCGTGTGAAAGATGTGAGGTCCATACGGGTGTATCAGTATCCCATGCGCATCATACTCGTCATACGCGCCGCCCCCATAGCGGGAGCGACGGTCGATGAGCGTTACACTATAATCCTTCCCTGCCAGTCGCTCGGCCATTACGATCCCGGCCGGACCTGCGCCCACGACAAGTGCGTCTTGATTTGACATTATGATTCCTCTGCGTCTGTTTCGATCACGGCGTATTCGGATCGAGGCTCCTTTTTCATCACGATGAATTTGAGCACAGGATACATAATAACAACTTGAATGAGAATATTCAAGGCGTTTGCCAGATTTGTCGCCCAAAACCCGCCGACCCACGAGGTGAGCGGTTGCATGACCAAGGTCGGTGCATACAGGCAGATCAGATATACGACGACTACAAAGAAGACATAAATGACTACATTCAGACCGAGCTTTCGGGTTGACCCGAACACCAATTTGCGCTGTACGATAAAGTTGACCGTCTGCGCGCACGCATAGCTGAGCAGGAATGATAAAAACCCGCCCAATCCGCCGTTGGCCACCGAATAATCAAACAGCCAAAAGGAAAATGACGTATTCCCGAGCGCGGAAAACAGAAGATTCTTGCCGATATTCAAAACGACGAAATTCGTGATTGTGGCAATATTGGCGAGTATATTGAACATTATAAACTCGTATAGATCCGGATGCTTTTCTCTGAAACGTCGCACCGCGTTCATATGCAGAATTTCTCCTCTTGAATCGTCGTGTCCCCTCATAGACAGAGGGGACACGACGGTCTTTAGAAATACCTAAGCACCCAATCAGCCTGCCATTTGCCAAGTGCGTGAAGCGGCATACAGAATACCTTTGGCAGAACGGACAAGATTTCTCGTCATGCCGATTTTTGTATCGGGGTTCTCCGCGGCCGCTTTCAAAAGATCCGTGTGACTGGTCAAACTTAAGCCCATTGCTGCCATCATGTCGAGAGAAAGATTCCCGCCCGCGTAGCTTGCCAGAACGGGATCCATATAGTCGCCCATCGCCGCGTCCGTAACCACCGCGCCGTGGAATCCCCACTCATTGCGCAGTACCTCGGTAAGCAAACTCTCGTTGGCGCCGGCCCACTTCAAACCGATATAGTTGAATGAGGACATCGCGCCCATCGCGCCGCCGTTTTTGACCGCCGCCTCGAAAGGCTTGAGATATATCTCGCGAATCGCCTGTTCATTTGACCATGTGAACAGTTGGGAACGGCAGTTGTTTTCCCGATCATTCAGGGCAAAGTGCTTCATAAAGACGACCAAGCCCTTGTCGGTGACACCGCGCACCACATTTCCGGACGTCTTTCCGGCAAGAACGCCATCCTCGCTGTAGTATTCAAAGTTGCGTCCGTTAAAGGCCGTGCGGTGCGTATTCATGGCCGGCGCGTACCAGCCCGTGAATCCGATTGCCTGCGCCTCATTTCCGACACTTTCACCCATCATGTAGTAGATATCTTCGTTCCAACAGGAGGCGACGACCACCGGAGAGGGGTACGTGACACCGTGCCCTTCCATGCCCATCATCGCGCCGGAATAGATGCTTGTCGTGATACTTGTCGGGCCGTCGGGAATATTCGTCTGCGGAACGCCCAAACGGTCGAGTTTCTCAATCTTATAAGCGCCATTGCCGCTAAAAGATGCCAGCTCTTCGATCGTCAGCTGCGATATAAACGCATCCCACTTGGAGTCGTCATAAGGGACGTCAACCATGTCGCTCAATAGGATCGTTTCATCCAACTTCACGCCGACCTCGGGCAGATCGCTCTCGGTGAGTCCCAGTTCGGCATCGGTGGGCGCGGAAGGGGTTAAAGCGTCAAGAATCTCCTTCGAGGCCTCAAAATCTTCCGGCAACGGGCCGGTGAACGCTCTGGCGTCGCTGTCCCATTCCCGCGTCAGATAATCATCAACGCCAAGCGCGTCGTCAAACTGATTGGTCGCGATTTGAATATCGGTTGAACGCTTGCCGTCCTGCTCGTCGCTGTAGATGATATCATCGCTCAAGTTCCAAACTTCGGAATCTATCAAGGTATGCGAGTCGTCACGCAACATGATTTCGTAGTCGCCCTTTTCCAGAATGTATGATTGATTGGTCTTGTAATCATAGGACGCCATATCCTCGACGCTGAACTCCACAGAATAACGCTCTGTTTCGCCGGGGGCGATCTCATTCGTCTTTTTGAACGCGACCAAATTGACTGTGGATTTTTCGATGGCGCCCGTGTAGGGAGGATTGTAGTAGACTTCAATCACGTCCTTACCCGGGACTTCACCGGTGTTCTTGACCTCCACGCGAACCGTGACGACGCCGTCCTGCTCGTCCATCTCTATAATGTCTTTCTCAAACGTGGTATAGCTCAGGCCGTGACCGAAGGGGAACATCACATCGTCATCATAATTATATGCGGAATCGGTATCGTGACGCGTCTCAAAATACTTATAGCCCACATAGATGCCTTCGCTGTAGGTTTCAAAATATCCCTGCCCATCCGGGGCGTTCGTGTAATGGAAGTTGCCTTTGCGCTGGAACATGTCTATGCCCGCAGCACTTTCAGCGCCCCATGTGCCGTCCGCCTGTAATTCCAAATAATTGTTGGCGGCGGGTGAAGCCAGATTGTCTTTCAGCCAAGTATCGGTCAAGCGGCCGGATGGGTTCACGGTTCCGTTGAGGATACGAGCCAAAGACGCGTTGCCGGCCTCTCCGGGATAAGCGATCCAAACCACACTCTTAATGGATGGATAGTCCTCTAAAAAATCCAATTCAATCGCGTTGGCCGAATTGAGCACCAAAATGACCTTTTCGAATTTATCACACACGGCATCTACGAGCGCCGCCTCATCGTCTTGGAGCTGAAGTTCGCTCGGCGTGAAATCCGACATCTCGCCGCCGCCGCGCCCAAGCACGATCATCGCGATATCCGAAAAATCATAGGCGTGATCCAAAACGGAACGCCCATCGTCGTAAACGCTCGTGTCGGTCAGCTTATCCGCGGGCAGCTCGGGCAGAATACGGTTCGTGTATTCTCCGAGAAATTCCGAATCGGTGAGGTTGATCGGCGCCGCCGTCTCGGAAAGTGACGCAGTTCCGTTTTTGACGAAGTTATAGTAATAATAGAGCAATTCATCGTTCACCGCAAAGTTGCCGTCCGCGCCGGACAGGGCATCTTCGAACCTGAGACAGTTGCTCACATCGGAGGATGCGGATCCGCCCGCGTTGAAAATCGGTTGGACACCGCGCGTCCCAAAGATATTGATCCCCAGCTTGTCGTCCGCGGAAGTGGACAAGGGCAACAGATCGTCGTCATTCTGCATAAGGACAAAGCCTTCGTCCGCGATAACCTGTGTCGTCTCACTCGCCGAGGCAAAGGACATTTTCACTTCTTCACTGTCCGGAGCCAATCGTGAAAAGAACCAACTGCCCGCGTTGGTCAAAACAAATGCCCACAGCAAAATGATAATCAAAAGCGCCGCGACAATACTCCCGACAATGATGCCAATTTTCTTCTTCCTGCTCATTTTTGCTTTCCCTATGACATTCTCGTTTTCCATGTTTCCCTCCTCCATAGTTCAGGTTTGGCGGATTTTGGTGTCACCGCCCATTTCAGCTTTCGTTAACAAGAAATTAACATAAAAAAATGGACTTGGTTCATGTTTGACTTAACCTGTTCTTTTTTTTTCATGATTTGCACATATATCGTCCATTGACTCGGACCGTATACGGTTTGCTTCATTCCGCCGACCTGCGGCGGCACAAACGATGCAGAAGCTTACTTTTCCGGCAAGGGGATCAACGCACGAATAACAAACCAATTATGATCCGCACTGATCGTTAGGCTGCCTCCGTATTTTTCGACTGTGCGCTTTATGCTTCTGATTCCAAAGCCATGCGAGGTCTTATTCTTTTTTGTGGTAGTCGGCAGACCATCTTGAAAATTTAATGGGGTCTCACAGTAGTTTTCAAAACGTAGCATGAGAAACGCATTCTGGGAAAAAACCGATACGTGAATCAAGCGTTTGTCCCGTTCCTTAAGCGTTTCGACGCTTTCGATGGCATTGTCGATCGCGTTGCCGAAAATGCTGCATATGTCCATGACCTCAATGAAGTCCAGCAGTTGCCCATCCGCGACGCAGGTCATGTTGATCTTCTTTTTCAGGCACATGAGATTCTTATTGGTCAGAACGGTATCCAGCACCTTGTTTCCGGTTTTATTCTGCGCCTCATACACGCCGATCGCTTGATCCATCTCTGCCAGATAGGACTCGCGTTTCCCCGGATCTTCCTCCTGCCGGATCACCGTAATTTGGTGTTTCAAATCATGGTATTGTCTGCGAATGATATCGATGCTCTCCTTCGTCTGCTGATAATAATCATACTGCCGCCGCAGGACATTGTTCATCGCGTCCAATTCGTATCTGAGCCGCACCTCTCTCCGTTGCTCCTGCTGCGCGAAAAACATGATCAGTCCGCTGAAATCGACGAGCGTCCGCACGGACAATACCCCGGCGCCGATGGAAGCCATAAAATCAGTATCTTTGAAAGCGAAATTGACATTGCTGATCAAAAAAGCCGAGAGCGCGATCAGCAGGGAACTGCCGCACTCCTTCAAAGAGATATCGAGCCGCGTGTTTTTTGGAATACGTTTATGCTCCAGAAATCCGACGAGCGACAACGCCGCGATATAGACACCGACCATACAGATAAACGATAACCAAGATCCGCCTTCCTCCCGCTGAAGCGCCAAATAATAATATATCTGCCATTCGAGCGACGCGGCGAACTCCGCGACAATGAACGCCCGCGCCCATATATAACCGGCGTCGCGCAACGTCAGATCGCCGCATACAAGAATGAATACGTACATGAGGATCAAGGCGACCATCATCCAAGGAATCCATAATGTGATCGGCGCCGCGCCTCCGATAAACTGCACAACTATGAGCAAAGACAAGGCCAACGCGGCCAACGCGACAATTTTGGGGAGGGCAAATCGTTTTCTTAAAAGGAAAATGTAAAGCAGGCAGGATGCCCACTCGGCAATGGCCGTATGCAGTCTTGGCAGATCGGGAATCATCTGAATACTCAACGCTTCATTCCTCCGATATAATCCGTCAGCGCTTCCATAAAGCCTTTTCGTTTCGGGCGGCTGATCTGCAGCTCATGCCCCGATACGCTTACGATATTTTGTTTGACCTTTTCAACGTGCGCCAGATTGATCAGATAGCAGTTATTGCACCGATAAAAATGATGCGGCACAAGTTGCTGCTCCATCGCGTTCATGGTTCCGTTCATACTATAGTCGCCATTTTCCGTATGGAGAATGAGGCGGTGGCTGTAACTCTCCACATAATAAATCTTAGCCGTATTCAGTCGCGCGATTCCCCTGTCCGCACGGATCGTAATATAGTTTTTCTTGCGCTTATCTATACGTGCGATCGACTTTTTGAGTTGCTCGGAAAAGGCAAAATACGAAACAGGCTTGACCACAAAGCCCATTGCGTCAACGGCATATCCCTGTATCGCAAAATCCGCCATATGCGTGATAAAGATCAAGATCACATCTTCATCGATGCGTCGAATCTGACGCGATGCTTCCAATCCATCCATGCGTTTCATCTGAATGTCCAGAAGAATAATGTCATATTCCGGCTTATATTCGTCGAGTATCTCGTCGCCGTCAGCAAATACGGTTACGTTGAAACGCACGTCGTTCTCACCGGAAAACCGATCGATATAATCCTTGAGCATTTGCTGTACCGATGTTTCATCTTCGACAACCGCTATCCTAATCAATGATCATACCCTCCTTTTGCAGAGATGGGAAAATCCATTTAACAGTATAACATAAAATGCGGAGCGTTTTCGGACTTGGATTTTATCGCGTCAGTTCCCTTTCCCTTTGTCTTGCCAACAGCTTCTCATATTCTTTATTTGCCTTGCGATTTTGGAAATAGCCGCCGATCACCTGTCCCATCCCTTTGAAAAAATGTCCGTTCACGATCAGAAGTATCCCCTTCGTCATTCCTTTGCTCACCATTCCATTGGTCATTTTGGATAGTGCTCTGAACGGAATATTGAGTAAAAATAAAATGTTCAAATCCGGTTTTCCGCGTGCCATGCTCTTACGCTGCCGCTGTTTTAAGATTTTGCAGACCGACCGGGCAAGAAAACTCTTTGCGTTCCCCATCCGACAAAGCGGCATATTTTCCGATAGCTCGTCAGCCCATCGCGCTTCGGGAATCGCGGCGTTTAACAACTCCGAAAACTCATCATCTGTCACCGATTGGATTTCCCCGGAATAATAAGACGACAGTTTATCGAGTGCATACGGAACAGGCGCATCCGAACCCACATGAGAAATATTGCCGGAAAGCCGAATATCCTCAGAACTCGCTCCCACATAGACATGATAAATGCCGGCCTCGATCTCCCAACGACATGAAACTGCGTTATAATATCGAAACGCAATATCCGTCAGGGGAATCTCGACGCGCCCTGTTTCTCCGGGTTGCAGATGTATTTTCCGGAAACCTTTCAATTCTTTCGAGGCTCTGAAAATCGACTTCTGCTCGCAACCGATATATAGTTGCGCGATTTCCGCGCCGGCCGCGTCGCCGGTATTTGTGATCGTGAAAGTCACCCGGTCTTCCAAAACGGTAAGATCATCGTATCTGAAAGTCGTATAGGACAGACCAAAACCGAACGGATATTTGACCTTTGCGCCCGTTTTTTCGTAATAGCGGTATCCGACGTAGATGCCCTCTCGATATTCCGCCGTGACCCGATCGCTCGGATAATAATGATGGCACGGCGTATCTTCCGATGTGAACGGATAGGTTTCCGCGAGTTTCCCGCAGGGATTTACGATGCCTGTCAATACGCGAACCATGGCTTCCGCCCCGGCTTGACCGTGCAAATATCCATGTGCGACGGCCGCACATCGGTCGCTCCACTCCATCCGGATGACCGCTCCGGCGGCGAGAACCACAACGACAGGTTTGCCCGATTGGCACAGAGCCTCGATCAGTTCGATCTGATTGCGCGGGATCGATAAATCAGTCCTATCCATCCCTTCCGCTTCGTACGCTTCCGTCAATCCGGCGTATACCAACACGATCTCTGCGGCTTCCGCCAGCGACAGAGCCTCCCGTTTCAAAGCTTCGTCCGATTTGCCGAGTCGTTCATAACCTTTTGCGTATCCGACAAGCGTCAGTTCGCTCTTTTCGATCCATTCCAACGCATTTTCAAGCCTGAACGGCTCCACATGAGAGGACCCTACGCCCTGATAGCGGGGTGTGACAGCCATGTCTCCGATCACGGCGACCGCTGTATTTTTTGCCACGGGCAACACGCCGTCGTTTTTAAGCAATACGATGCTTTCTTCGGCGGCCTTTCTCGCGAGGTTGTGATGTTCCCGTTCGTTGACCGGCGCCGCGTTTTTTTTACGGGACGATTCCCTTACCAACTCCTTCACCCTTGCGTCGACGACGGATAGTTCGATTGCACCATCCTTGACAGCGGAAATCAATTCGATGGCGGAGTCAAATCCGCAACCGGGCATTTCTATGGTTGATCCGGCACATACGCCTGCTGTGTGGTCATTGGAACCGCCCCAATCGGTCACAACCATGCCGTCGAACCCCCACTCATCGCGCAGTATATCCGTAAGCAATTGAGGGTGCTCATTTGCGTAAATGCCATTCACGCGGTTATAACTGCTCATGATGGCTCCGGGCGCGCCCTCCTTTACCGCGATCTCAAAACCGGTCAGATATATCTCACGCAGGGTGCGCTGATCCAACACGGAGTCACTCGACATACGGATGGTTTCCTGATTGTTGACTGCGTAATGCTTTGGACAAGCGGCAACTCCGACCGACTGGATACCGCGAATATACGCGGCGGCCATCTTACCGGACAGATATGGATCCTCGGAGAAATACTCAAAATTTCGCCCGCACAGGGGACTGCGTTTGATATTGAGTCCGGGTCCCAACAGAACATCCACTCCTTGCGCGGCGGCTTCGCGACCAAGAGCCGCGCCAATCTCCTCGCAGAGCTCCTGATTCCAACTGTTTGCGACAGTAGATGAGGTGGGAAAGCACGTGGCCGGGCAGCTTGCGTTCAAACCGAGATGATCCGAAGAACCGAGCTGCTTGCGAATTCCATGAGGACCATCCGCAAAGAAAAGAGAGGATAGCGCATAATGCGGATAATCTCTGGATTCCCAGTGCGTTTTCCCCGTAAGCAGCGCACATTTTTCTTCCAACGTCATTTTATCGACAACTGTATTCGGATCCATTTCATCGCTCTCCTTATGCCCCGGTATGTCACAGTCAGATATTTGAGAT
>JAISQM010000062.1 GCA_031274195.1 Eubacteriales Family XIII. Incertae Sedis bacterium | reverse complement strand
CGACCGGTCCCCGTATGCATGTCGTCCGTTCGAGTTGGAATGACCGAGCCGGTCAAAATAAACTGCCCGGTGGCGCGGCGCTGATCAACGGCAAAACGTACAGCATTCCACAGTTCGGGTGCGACCTGCCATTCGTCAAGCAAACGCGGCGTTTCACCTTCCAAAAGCAAGGACGGCTTTGACTGTGCGGTCGCTTTGTTCATCTCCGATTTGTCGGGATCCTGCATATACAAAACGCTCCCTGCCATTTCTTCGGCGGATCTTGTTTTCCCGCACCATTTTGGTCCCTCTATGAGAACAGCGCCTTTTGCACGCAGATATAACTCCAATTTTTTGTCTGAAATTCGACGTATATAGTTTGGATTCATACAAAACCTCCCTTAGAAAGTGTCTGAAAATAAATCTCACATTTGGCTTGTCTATTTGCAGACACATCCTTAAATCAATCGCAACCGTTTCGGCGGTATAGTATCATCATAACCGAAACTTTATGATTTGGCAAGGTGCTACTTTATGATTTGGCTGTGTTTCACTTTATGGTTTGGCGGTGTTTTGCTTTATGGTTTGGCGGTGTTTTACTTTATGGTTTGGCACTTCGGCAAAATCCAAAATAAACGCACACAAAATAAACGCAAGGGCGTATTGCGTCATGAAAAAACAACGTTGAAATTCGAAGGGTTGACAAGTGACGACATGTGGTGTATCATTGTATTAATCGCTTAGCACAATGATACAGCGAAAGAACGGAGGTGCTATTTTGAAGTGGCAGTTTAATGATCAACGCCCCATCTACGCGCAGTTGATGGAGCAGATACAGTTTGGCATCGTGACGGGGGAATATCCGCATGGAAGCAATATGCCCAGTGTGCGCGCGTTGGCGCTCGAAGCGGAAGTCAATCCCAATACGATGCAGAAGGCTCTGTCGGAATTGGAGACACAGGGGCTTTTCTATACACGCAGAACCGCGGGGCGGTTTGTTACGGAAGATGAAAAGGTGGTGAGGAAATTGAGGGAGCAGTTGGCGGAGAAGACCATTCGCGCGTTCTTCGAGGGTATGGAGCGATTGGGTATTTCAAAGAAAGAGGCGGCGGGTATGCTCGAAGCGGCAAAGGAGGTGAAATAAGTGGCAAATATCTTGGAATGCACAAATTTGGTCAAGCGGTTCGGGCATTTTCACGCGATAGCCGATTTGAACTTGACGCTCGAAACGGGGAAAGTCGTCGGTCTGCTCGGTCCCAACGGCAGCGGCAAAACCACGCTGATCAAATTGGCCAACGGGCTTTTGACGCCCACATCGGGGGAGATTCGCATAGACGGGAATCCGCCGGGGATCGAAACAAAGCGCGTGGTGAGTTATCTGCCGGACAAGACCTATTTCGATCAGTGGCTGAAGGTGAGAGACTGTCTCGCCCTGTTCGCCGATTTTTACGAGGATTTCGATTTGGCGAAGGCGAGGGACATGTTAGTATCACTGAAAATCGATGAGGGCGCGGCATTCCGTACGCTCAGCAAGGGGACGAAAGAAAAGATGCAGCTCGTGTTGGTCATGAGCCGGGCCGCGAAGCTCTACCTCTTGGACGAACCCATCGGCGGCGTGGATCCCGCCGTTCGCGATTATATATTGAACACGATCATCCGGAATTACAATGAAGAAGGCACCGTCGTCATCAGCACGCACCTGATCTACGACATCGAGAAAATCCTCGACGAGGTCATCTTCCTGAAAGAAGGGCTGGTTGAGCGGGTCGCGTCGGTGGACGACATCCGGGAGAAGGAGCAGAAGAGCGTGGACGAGGTATTCAGGGAGGTGTTCAGATGTTAGGTAAATTGATTAAATATGAATTCAAGGCGACGGCCAAGCTGTTTCTGTTGGCGTATGTCGCGCTCGCCGTCGTCGCGTTGCTCAATCTCGTGCTCTTTCCGTTGGCGGTTGGGGATAATCCCGTAGGTGAGACGCTTAGGGCGGGTACGGGAATTGTCCCCGGCGGAGACAGCGCCGTCCTGAATGTCGCCGGCGTTCTGACGATGGTGCTGTATGTGCTGTCGGCCATCGGTTTGATCGTCGTCACGTTCGTCGTCGTCATCATACGGTTTTACAGGAATCTGCTGGGCGACGAAGGCTATCTGATGTTCACGCTGCCGGTCACGATATCGCGGCAGATTTTAAGCAAGCTGATTGTGGGTACACTGTGGACGGTGTGCAGTATCGCGATAGTATTCGTTACGTTCCTCGTTCTGCTCATCCGTTTGGATGCGTTGGAAGCGGTGAACGACACGTTACGCACGTTATCTGAAACCGGGTATCCCGTGGGATTGTGGATCGCGAGCATCGTCTTCACCATCATCCTATCCGCCTTGAGCGGTATCCTGCAGTTTTACGCGGCGATGGCGGTCGGGCCGCGCATCACAGATAGCAGGTTGGGCGGCAGCATTGTGGCGTACATCGTCATATATATCATCACGCAGGTGGTCACCTTTGCAATTTTGCTGATCTTTGCGCTCATTTCAAACCTCGAGCTGTTCGCGCAAAGCGCCGCAGAAAATCTAACGTCCGTTTCGGCGCAAGCGCAACTGTTTGACAGCGTAGGCTTTGTAATTCTCGGGTCGTCGGTGGTTTCGTGCGTCGCGATCGGCACCGCATGCTACATCTTCACGCACCGTATGCTGAAAAGGAATTTGAATCTGGGATAGCGGCGAGCAAGGGAACTCGAACCCAATCGCCTAAGAGACCGCCGCGACAACGCGGCGGTTCGTCCTATTGCGAAGAAAATTGGTGCGGGAAAACTGCGAAAATGGTATACTGTTGTTACGACCGAGGTCGCCATTATTAACTACACGGATACCGCCGCGTAAGGTTTGAATAGTATAATAGAGTAGAGGAGAAGAAGATGGGGAAAACGTTAGCATATAAGATTCTCGGGGAACATTTGGTGAGCGGGGAGCTCGCTCGCGGCAATGAGATTACGATACGCATCGATCAGACGTTGACGCAGGACAGCACGGGGACGATGGTGTATCTGCAGCTTGAGGCGATGGACGTGGGCAGGGTGAACACGGAGCTTTCGGTCGCCTACATCGACCACAATACCCTGCAGACGGGGTACGAAAACGCAGACGATCACACCTTTATCGAGAGCGTCGCCAAGCGCCACGGCATCCTGTTTTCCAAACCCGGCGGCGGCATATGCCATCAGCTTCATCTTGAGAACTATGGTGCCCCCGGCAAGACGTTGCTCGGCTCCGACAGCCATACGCCCACGGGCGGCGGACTCGGCATGATCGCCATCGGAGCGGGCGGTCTCGATGTGGCGGTCGCTATGGCAAAGGGCATCTACAGCCTGAGTGTGCCCGGTGTCATCGGCATACAGCTCACAGGCAAACTGCGCCCGTGGGTATCCGCGAAGGACGTGATCCTGCACGTGCTGAAAGAGCTGTCTGTGAAGGGCGGCGTGGGACGAATCGCGGAATACTACGGCGACGGCGTCCGCTCTCTCTCCGTGACAGATCGAGCGACCATTACGAACATGGGTGCAGAATTGGGCGCGACCACGTCCATCTTTCCGAGCGATGAAAATACGAAGGATTACCTCGAATCGCAAGGTCGGGGTGAGCAGTACGTTCCCCTCGCCGCCGATGCGGATGCCGAGTATGACGAAATACTGCATGTGGATCTGTCCGCACTCACTCCTCTCGCGGCCATGCCGCACAGCCCCGACAACGTAAAACCCGTCTCCGAAATCGGCCCAATCAAGGTGGATCAGGTCGCCATCGGCAGCTGCACGAATTCGTCTTACACGGATCTCATGAAGACGGCGGAAATATTGAAAGGCCGCAAGGTACACCCGGAGGTGAGCCTTGTCATCTCGCCCGGTTCGGCGAAGATACTGTCCAAGATCGCAGCGAGCGGTGCCCTATCCGCTCTCATCGACGCAGGCGCGAGGATCATCGAAAACGCCTGCGGTCCCTGCATCGGCATGGGGCAGTCACCCAAGAGCGACGCCGTCTCCCTGCGGACATTCAATCGGAATTTCAAAGGTCGGAGCGGCACTTTAGATGCGGATGTCTATCTTGTCAGCCCGGAAACCGCCGCGATCTCAGCCGTTACGGGTGTGCTGACGGACGGCATGAGCGAGAGCGCGAAGCTCGGCATCGACCTTGCGCCGATACGTCCGGAGCAATTCGCGAAAAACGACAATTTCATCGTCTACTCCGAAGATACGAATGTGGACAACACGTCCGTCGTGATGGGTCCGAACATCAAGCCGTTCCCGCGGAATACCGCGATTCCTGACAGGGTGACGGGCAAGGTCGTTCTGCACGCGGGCGACAACATCACCACCGACGACATCATGCCTTCGGATTCCAAGCTGCTGCCCTACCGCTCGAATATCCCCTTCCTCGCGAATTTCTGTTTCGAGAAGCTCGACTCCGGCTTTGCCGCGCGGGCAAAGGACGCTGGGCAAGGAGTGATCGTGGGCGGCGACAATTACGGTCAGGGCTCCAGCAGGGAGCACGCGGCTCTCGCGCCGCTGTATCTCGGCATCAAATTCGTCATCGCGAAATCATTCGCGCGCATACACAGGTCCAATCTCATCAACAGCGGCATACTGCCCCTCACCTTTGAAAATCCCGGGGATTACGAGAGCCTTCGCGTCGGCACAAACCTCGTCATGGAGGACGCGCGCGCGCAGCTCGATCAACCCACGGTGACGCTGAAGGATGCCGACACAGGCAGAGTATACCACCTGGCCGCGCATCTCACCGACTTGGAGCGCCGTATGCTTCTCGCGGGCGGCAAGATCAACATGCTCAAGGAAACGTTATAGGAATGATGAATGGCTGTTGAACATACCCTCCCCGCAAGCCTAACCGCTAAAATCAGGGAGGACATCTTAAAGGAAGTGTTTCCGCCCGCATCAAAGCTGACAGAAAAGGCACTGGGACTCCAATACGGCGTGAGCAGAACGCCCATCCGAGAAGCTCTGCGCAATCTGACGGCGGAGGGTCTCGTCGAATGGATACCCAACCGGGGCGTCTACGTCATCGGATTTTCCGGCGGGGATGTGTCCGACCTCTTTCAGCTGAGGCGAAGCTGCGAGGCGCAGGCGACCCGATGGGCCGTAGAGCGCATCTACAAGGACGAGTTGGATGCCTTGGAGGAAAGCTACGACTTCATGTTATTCTATACGAAGCGCGGCGATATGCACAAATTGCGGGAACTCAACGCGAATTTCCACAGGATTATCCATGAGGCATCCCATAACAGAATGCTCATAAACACCCTCGCAGCCTACCAAGATTATTGGAAATACAGCACGCGAATCGAGCCCTACCGACGTGAGCATCTGCCCGATCTCTTTGAGGAACACACCGCCATCTTCGAGGCCTTTATCAATAGAGACCCCGAAGCGGGCGGCAAAGCGATGGATACCCATATGCGACACGCAGGGGAACGCGCGTCGAACCTGATCGGCTAAAGACTGTTCGCGTCGATGGTAAAATCGTCGCCGTCCTTCACCTCGCCGCGAATGATCTTCGTCGCGATCTCCGTTTCGATGGTTTTCTGCAGATAACGCTTGATAGGTCGTGCGCCGTACGCGGGCGAATATGTCTCTTTCGCGATGAATTTCTTCGTGTCGTCCGTGAATCGCACCGTGATGTTCCGCTCCGACAGCCTGCTTTGAATGTCCGCTGTGGCGATATCGATGATCTTGACGATGTCCGCCTCTGTGAGCGGCGAGAACACGACGATGTCGTCGATACGGTTGATGAACTCCGGCCTGAAATGCTTCTTCATCTCCTCAATCGTCGTTTCTTTCACATCCTCGTCGATGCTGCCGTCGTCCTTGATGTTTTCGATGAGGTAGGGACTGCCGATGTTGGACGTCATGATGATGATGGTATTCTTGAAATCCACCGTGCGCCCCTGATTGTCCGTCAGCCGGCCGTCGTCGAGCAGTTGCAGCAGGATATTGAACACGTCGGGGTGCGCTTTCTCTATTTCGTCGAACAGGATGACGCTGTACGGACGCCGCCGAACGGCTTCCGTGAGCTGACCGCCCTCCTCGTAACCCACATAGCCCGGAGGCGCTCCTACGAGCCGCGAAACGGAATGCTTCTCCATGTACTCCGACATGTCGATGCGGATCATGTTCTTTTCTGTGTCGAACAGAGCCTCGGACAGCGCTTTGGCTAACTCCGTCTTGCCCACGCCCGTGGGGCCGAGGAAGATGAAAGAGCCGATGGGTTTCCGTTCGTCCTTCAAGCCCGCTCTGGCGCGCAACACAGCCTCCGAAACGGCGGTGACCGCCTCGTCCTGCCCGACGACCCGCCGGTGCAGTATCTCCGGAAGACGCAGCAGCTTCTCCTTTTCGGATTCGACGAGCCGGCTCACGGGGATACCCGTCCAGCCCGCTACGACCTCCGCAATCTCCTCCTCGGTGACTTCCTCTTTCAACAGCCGCTTTTCCTCCGTTGCGTCGGCCTTTTCCTTGGATTCCTCAAGCTGTTTTTCCAATTCCGGCAAGGTACCGTATTTAAGCTGCGCCAGTTTTTCGAGGTCATAGGCCCGCTCCGCTTCTTCGATTTCCAGTTTGACATCCTCGATCCGCTGCTTGCTTTCCTTT
>JAISQM010000029.1 GCA_031274195.1 Eubacteriales Family XIII. Incertae Sedis bacterium | reverse complement strand
GGGCGCGATCAGATTGACATTGCACCCGATAAAAGCACCGTCCCCGATCGCGGAACGGTGCTTGTCTTTGCCATTATAATTTACGAATACCACGCCGCACCCGATGTTGATGTCCTTTCCGAGGTCGGCGTCTCCCACATAAGTCAGGTGCGACACCTTCGTGCCATTCCCAATGCGGGCATTCTTGATCTCCACAAAATCGCCTATCTTAACACAATCCCCCAGATCGCTGCCGGGCCTGAGATAGGCGAACGGGCCGATGGCTGTGTCCCTCCCCACGACGCTTTCCGTAACGACGGAATGCCGCACACAGCTTCCGTCCCCGACGCTCGAACCGGTAATCTCGGAATGCCGGTCGATGGAGCAACCCGCTCCGATACGCGCATTTTCAAGAAAACAACCCTGCCCGATTACGCAGTTCTCGCCGATCACAGTATCCCCCCGCAATGTCACGCCGGATTCGATAAGGACGCCTTTCCCGATCTGTACGCCCGCGTCTATATAGGCCGCGTCGATATCGACGAATTCGACACCCAGCGCCGCGTAGCGCAGGTTGTTTTGCCGGTTTTCTTCCTTCTTTTTTTCGTATAACTCAGCGACTTGCGTCATAATTACCATCCTTTTGCAACGGTTACGATTCAAACGCCACGATCGTTTCGATTGAAATTTGAAATTGCGACCCAGTCGGGTCTTCTATTTCATATAGGCATCCTTGTCGGTCTGCAAGACCATCTCGCCGACCTTGAATATGTCGCCGGCGCCCATCGTGATAATCAGGTCGCCGCGCTCGGCGTTGTTTAGGACAAAGCTGGCGATCTCCTCAAAACTCTTGAAATAGTATGCTTCCTTGCCCGGATTCCGCTTCTTGATCTCCGCGACGATGGTCTTGGAGCTGATCTGATGAATATTCTTCTCTCGCGCCGCGTAGATTTCCGCCATGACGATCTTGTCGGCCAAGCCGAGCGCCTCTGCGAATTCATCGTGGAGCGCGAGCGTCCGCGTATAGGTGTGCGGCTGAAAGAGCACCCACAACGCATTACCGGGAATCTTCCGCGCCGCCTTGATCGTGGCGGCAATTTCCGTAGGATGATGGGCATAGTCGTCCACGATCCGCACGCCGCCCATGGTTTCGCCCAACAGATCGAACCGCCGCTGCGTACCCGTAAACGCCTCCAGCGTCCGCACGATGTCTTCCGCGCCGACACCCATGTCGTGGCAACAGGCGAACGCCGCCAACGCGTTGGATATGTTGTGCTCGCCGGGTACGGCAAGCTGAACGCGGCAGAGCTGTTTGCCCTCGTACATGATAGAAAACGCAGGCGTGCCCGCACCGTTGAATTCGATGTCCCGCGCGCTGTAATCGCAATTATCGTGAAAACCAAAGGTGATGACCTTCCTGTCCAAATCGCGTATGAGACTGCTGACAAAGGGATTGGCGTCGAAAGCGACCACGGCACCGTCGTCCGGTACGAGGAGCGCGAACTGCTTAAAGGATCGTGCGATGTGATAGATGTCGTCGAAGTAGTCCAGGTGATCCGAATCGATATTGAGGATGACGGCGTATCGGGCGGGAAGGCTCAGAAAACTGTCCATGTATTCGCAGGCCTCGGTAACGAAGTATTCGCTCTCGCCCAGACGGACATTGCCCCCGATCTCCGAAAGGTTCCCACCGACGAGAATGGTGGGGTCCCGGTCGCTGTCTTTCAGCACGAGGGCGATCATAGATGTGGTCGTCGTCTTGCCGTGCGTGCCGGCGACGGCGACGCTGTACCGTTTTCGCTCCATCAGATGGCCGAGGATCTGCGCCCTGCTCACGGTAGGGACACCCTTTGCTTCCGCCGCGACGAGTTCCGGATTTGTGGACGCCACAGCCGCGGAATAGACGACGAGGTCCGCGTCTCCGATATTCCGCTCGCGATGGCCGAGGAATACAGACGCGCCCTTTTCGATGAGCCGCGCCGTGGTGTCAGTCTCCTGCATATCCGATCCGGTCACGGCGTAACCCTCATTGAGCAGTATCTCGGCAACGGCAGACAGACCGATACCGCCGATACCGATACAGTGTACTTGTTTTACATTGGACAGGTCGATCATAAACGCTCCCATGTTTGTTACGATTCAATCGTTCGATTGTACTTTTGAACCGTGACTCCATTTTTGTGACATGTGAATTGAATTTACATCCATCATACCACAAAAAATGAGCCTTGAACACTTTTCCGAATATTCCGATTTTTTTACAAACCCTCTTGTAATCGCCGTTTCTCTCATGTATAATTCAAAAAGAAGATTTAATGTACTCCATTTCACCGTCCCGAGACGGCATAGTGGAATGCTTCGATTAGAATATCTTAATTTGAATTACGACAGGAGAAAGGAGTCGGAGATGGAGGTTACAGACGTACGTATAAGAAAAATCGGCGATGATGGAAAGATGAAAGCGATCGTCTCCGTCACTTTCGACGATGAATTCGTCGTCCACGACATCAAGATCATCGAAGGACAGAGCGGCCCGTTCATCGCAATTCCCAGCAGAAAGTTGGCGGAAGGTGATTTTCGAGATATCGCACATCCGCTCACCACAGAGACGAGGGATCGGATCAAAAGCGCGATTCTCATGAAATATGAACGTCTTCTCAGCAAAAGAACAACGGACGGGGAATCACCCGCAAACGAATTCCCATCGATCAACTTTTGACGAAGTCTCTTTATACGGTTCGCGTGATATCGGCGCCCAACGACGAAAATTTCTCAATGATCTTCGCGTAACCCCGATCTATGTGATAGATGTCTGATATTTCCGTTTCCCCCGCGGCCGTAAGTCCCGCGAGAATCAGGGCGGCACCCGCGCGAAGGTCTGTCGCCCTTACTTTTGCGCCCTTGAGGGAACGTCCGCCGGGAACGATGGCCTTGCGCCCTTCCGGAATCGTGATGCCCGCGTTCATCTTATTCAGTTCCTTTACATGCATAAATCGATTTTCGAAGACGGTCTCCCAGATGACGCTGGGACCGGAAGCTGTGGCGAGAAAAGTCATAAACTGAGGTTGGATGTCCGTCGGAAAACCGGGATAAGGCAAGGTCTTTATATCCGTGGCGGTCAGAAATTTTCTGCCCGCGCGAACCCGTATCCCGTTCGCCGTATCATCGACAGAAACACCGCACTCGCGCAACTTCGCGATCACGGGTTTCACATGATTTGACAGCGTGTTGGTGATCGTGATGTCCCCATTTGTGATGGCGGCCGCCAACATGAAAGTACCGGCCTCTATCCTGTCGGGAATGACGGTATGCTTCGCCCCGTGTAGCCTTTTAACTCCCTCTATTTTAATCATGTCCGTACCGGCACCCTTGATCTTCGCGCCCATCTTGTTCAGAAAGTTCGCGAGATCGACGATCTCAGGTTCCTGAGCCGCGTTTTCGATGAGCGTCATGCCTTCCGCGAGCGCCGCGGCCATCATGATGTTCTCCGTGGCACCGACGCTGCGCGTGTCCAAATAGATTTCTCCGCCTGTGAGCTTCGCGGCGACGGCCTCCACATAACCGTAATTCAGTTCATCTTCTGTGGATTCAATATTCGCACCGAGCGTGCGGAAACCTTTCAGATGCAGATCGATGGGACGTTTGCCGATCGCGCAACCGCCCGGAAGCGGCACCTTCGCCCTGCCCGTCCGCGCGAGCAAGGGACCCATCGCGAGAACCGAAGCGCGCATTTTCTTCACGAGGGGACAGGGAGCTTCGTTGGATGTGATCGTCTTCGCGCACACCTTGACGGTCTTGGCGCCTTTGTCTTCTTCCACAACCGCCCCGAAGCTCATAAGGAGCTTGCTCATCACGTCCACATCTTTCAGATCCGGCACATCCGCTATTTCGCAGGCCTCGTCCGTCAGCAGTGTGGCCGCGAGAAGGGGCAATACCGCGTTCTTTGAACCGCTCACCTCCACCTCGCCCCGAAGCGAACCCGATTTTTTGACCAGAATTGTACTCAAATATCCCTCCAACGCAACATGATTAAACTTTTTATAGCGTGAGTTTTATTATATAGAACCCTCGGCGGCAATTCAATGCGAATCCATGCCGGCAACACTTTCTTATCCGTATTGTAACACCCGCTTAACAGTCACCGGGTACGCACGCCGCCATCACAAAAGTTCCAGCTTCATGACCTCGGGGAAGCAGGTTTTGCCGTACTGCGGACACGTGAAGCACTCGAAGAAGTTCGGCGCGGAGGTTCTCTCCACAGGGATGAAGCCGATTCGCGCAAAGAATCCGGGCGCTTTCGCCACGAGATACAGCCGCTCGCCGCCCCTATCCCCCACCTCGCCGATGAGGATATCCAGCAGGCGCTTGCCCAAACCCCCGGCTCTGAGTTGCGGCGCTATGGCGATGCCGTCGCAGATGAACTCTCCCTCCCTGCGTGCGAGGACACAGCCGCCGACTAAGTTTCCGTCCGCATCCTCCGCCTTCCAGCATTTCACGATGTCGGTAGGGACTTCGTCCTCCTCAGAAAACTCCAATTCGTTCTCGATGAAGAACGGCACCAGACCCTCATAATCCTCCGTCGCCGAAATGCGGATATTGTCGCTATTATCGTTATTGTAGGTCATGTATATCTCCTTATGATCGTCACCACGCGTTGCCTTCCATGTTATCGACAGCAGTGCATACCTTGATTCGGCGCGGCAGGATTCGTACGTCTAAGGGCAGGGGCGCGCCGGTCTCCCCGTCCACATCCGTATTTACCTCTACGGGCGATTCGATGCGCAGGCTCGACGTTCTGAAGAAAGTGACATTCTTGTTCTCCGTATGCTGCCCCGTGAGCACGCTCAGCAGCAGCGGTCCCAGATTTGGTACGGGCATCTCCTCAAACAG
The DNA here is from genome assembly GCA_031274195.1 of Eubacteriales Family XIII. Incertae Sedis bacterium. Lineage (GTDB taxonomy): Bacteria > Bacillota > Clostridia > Peptostreptococcales > Anaerovoracaceae > JAISGB01. The sequence continues at coordinate 1,814 of JAISQM010000029.1, read as the reverse complement.
AATCACGTCGAAGAGGCCGTCGTTGATCGAGGCCTCCGGTGCGACGCGCTTGAATCCGCCCGCGGAGCGTCCGTTCATGATGAGCATCGCGTATATATTCGCGTCCAACTTCCGATCCGGACATTCGATCCTGACGGGAATCGGCTTCAGTTTGGGAATCTCGGCCATACCGCGCAGATAGTAGGCCATCACGCCGAGCGTATTCTTCACGTTCGGATCCGTCTTTTGGCTCACATCCACCATCATGCCCATCGCCAACACGTTGATAAAACACCTGTCGTTCGCGAGTCCCACGTCCATGTAGGTGTAGCGGTCGCTCAGCGCGATTGTCAGCATCTCGTCGAGGCCGTAGGGCATGTCGAAATAATGAGCGAGGTCGTTCGCTGTGCCGGACGGAAAGATGGCCAATGGCACATCTACGTCGTATTTGATGATGGCATCCACCATCGTATTGATGGTGCCGTCCCCGCCGGCCGCGATGATCTTCTTGAAGGTGTTCTTATCGGTCTTGCTGAACAGCTTGTCGAGCACATCCCAGCGATCCGCCCGCACGGGTATGATGATCATATGCCGGCGCTGAAACATCTCGATCACGCGATCGAGATTGGAACGAAACACGCCGTTCCCGGAGTGGGGATTGTAGTATAATAGAATTTTGTCGATATTCATGACTTCCTCCAATAGTGGTTACGATTTTCCATTCTGAGGTCGCGAATCAGGTAGAGCGATCCCGTGATGAGGATCAGGTCGTAGGACTCGCCCTCGCGCAGCGCCGCGTCCACGGCCTCCGCCGGATCGCTGATCGCCCTATCGCGCGCACCGGACTGTCCGCACACGCGCCGGATATCCCGCAGTGTTTCACGCAATTCCTCCGCGGCCGCCCTTCCGGTGTGCTCCGACTGCGTCGTGATGATGGTTTCCGAAAAATCCGCGCATAGGCCGAGCATCGCCTCGGCGTTTTTGTCTCCCTGCGCCGCGAACACCGTGAGAACCCTTCCGCCCGCGAACAGCGAGGCCACTGTCTCGGCGACGCGCCGCATTCCGTCGGGATTGTGCGCACCATCCAAGACGACCGCAGGCGAAGCGACGTTCGATCGTCGCAAGTTCCCCCGCGACAACAATTCTCCATAGTCCACGCGTTCAAACCTGCCCGGCAGCGCCGCCCCCCACATGCCGTCGCGCAATTTTCCTTCATCGAGCTCTATATCGTACACATCCCGCAACGCCCGGGACACGCACAGGGCGCACACCGCGTTTTCCGCCTGAAACTTTCCGATCATAGACAGGCGTACATGTTCATACACCTCGCCGCCTATGTCCACGCTGAATTCCGTCCCCTCGATACCCACCTTCACATTGCGGGGAACGGCGGCCGAAGCGTCAAACAGTTGGCATCTCATTTCGCTCGCGGTTCGTTTGATTACGGCTCCGGCCGCGCCCGACGCTCCATTCACGACCACGCTGCCCGGCTTGATGATGCCGGCCTTCTCCTTTGCGATGGCCTCGACGGTATGACCCAGCACATCGCAGTGATCGAGGGAGATGGACGTGATCACGGCGATCAGACAATCGTCAATGACGTTTGTCGAATCCCCCGCCCCGCCCAGACCGACCTCCAGTATGACAAAATCGACGGAAACATCGGCGAAATACAGAAACGCCAGCGCCGTGACGACCTCGAATTCCGTCGGAGACTCCAGCCCTGCCGCCAACATCTCGTCGATCTTCGCAAAGATGCGATCCGTATAGGCGTCCAACGCGGATTCCGACATGACCTCGCCGTTCCGAACGATGGCGCCGCGAAAATCCGTCAT
>JAISQM010000016.1 GCA_031274195.1 Eubacteriales Family XIII. Incertae Sedis bacterium | reverse complement strand
TCTCTGAGAATCGCGCCAAAGTTGCACGATTCCTCGCATTTGCCGCACTTGATGCACGTCTCATGGTCGACGACATGCTTCGATTTCCGCTCGCCCGTGATCGCGTTCACCGGACAGCGTCTGGCGCAGAGGGTACAACCCGTGCACTTATCGGTGATGGTAAAGGTGATGAGAGATTTGCAGTAATGAGCCGTGCAGTGTTTGTTGTAGATGTGATCTTCGTATTCGTTCCTGAAATATCGAATGGTCGTGAGCACGGGATTGGGCGCGGTCTGACCGAGTCCGCACATGGAACCGTCCTTGATCTTGCCGGCCAGTTCCTCGAGTAGCTCGATGTCGCCGTCCTGTCCCTTGCCCTGTGTGATCCTTTCCAATATCTCGAGCATTCGCTTCGTTCCTACCCTGCAATAATTGCATTTGCCGCAGGATTCCTTGCGCGTGAAATCGAGGAAGTATCTGGCCATGTCCACCATGCAGGTATCCTCGTCCATGACGATCATGCCGCCGCTGCCGACGATGGCGCCGGTCTTCGTGATGTTCTCGTAATCCACAGGCGTATCGATCAGCGATGAGGGGATACAGCCGCCGGAGGGGCCTCCCATCTGCACAGCCTTGAACGCCTTATCATTCTTGATGCCGTCGCCGATGCCGAAGATGACGTCCTTCAGCGGGAGGCCCATGGGCACCTCCACGAGTCCGCCTTTCTTGATCTTCCCCGCCAGCGCAAACACCTTCGTCCCTTTGGATTTGTCGGTGCCCATAGCGCCGAAAGCGGCGCCTCCGGCAGTGATGATCCACGGCACATTGGCGAAGGTCTCCACATTGTTTATGTTCGTCGGTTGTTGCCAGAAACCTTTTTGGGCGGGGAACGGAGGTTTGAGCCTCGGCATACCCCTCTCCCCCTCGAGGGACGCGATCAGGGCTGTTTCCTCACCGCAGACGAAGGCGCCCGCACCGGCCTTGATGCGAATATCGAAGTCGAACCCGCTGCCCAAGATGTCCTTGCCGAGAAAACCGCGCTCTCGCGCCTGCCCGATGGCGATCTCCAATCTGGCGACGGCAAGCGGATATTCCGCCCGCACATAGATGACGCCCTGATTGGCGCCCATCGCGAAGCCGCCGATGGCCATTCCCTCAAGCAGGGAATGCGGGTCGCCTTCGAGAACCGAACGATCCATGAACGCGCCGGGATCTCCCTCGTCGGCGTTGCAGACCATATATTTATCCGTTCCGCTGTTGCTCTTGGCCGCGTTCCATTTGAACCATGTCGGGAAACCCGCTCCGCCGCGGCCCCTAAGCCCCGACACCTTGATTTCATCTATCACCTGATCCTGCGTCATAGACGACAGAACTTTTTTCAGCCCTTCATAGCCGCCCGCCGCGATGTATTCCTCGATGTTTTCCGGATCGATGTAACCGGCATTGCGCAACACCACGCGCTGCTGTTTGCTCAAAAACGACTCGTCCTGCTCGCTGATGAGCAGATCCTCGGCGACCTTCCCCTTGCGCAGATGTTCCTCCACGATGGCGGTCACGGATTCGGGTTGTACCCGAACATACCGCGCCGTCAGGTGTTCGCCATCGTCATATACGTCTACGATGGGCTCCAGATAACAGTTACCCACACAGCCGGCTTTCTCTACCTTCACATCGAGTCCGCCCGCTTCAACCTGCCGAATCAGTTCCTCGGAGGTCTTGCGCGCCCCCGAAGCGATGCCGCAGCTTCCTTGTCCCACGATTACCTTCATTTGTTTTCTCCTCTTTTGCTTGCCTGCGCAATTTTTGTTTGCCTGCGGCTTATCCCCTCGCCCGAATTTGCTCGATTGCCTTTACGGCGGATTCCTTTGTCAGATTGCCGAAGGTCTCCTCTCCCTCCGGCCCCTTTACCATCATGACGGGCGCCAAGCTGCAGCAACCCAGACAGGCCACGTTGTTCAGCGTGAATTTATTGTCCTCTGTGGTTTCCCCATCGGCGATGTTCAGATGTTCCGAGATGGCTTCCTCGATGAGCGCCGCGCCGTTGACGTGGCACGCCGTTCCCTGACACAGCATGATCAGATATTCCCCGATGGGTTCCAATCGAAACTGCGTATAGAATGTCGCCACGCCGTAGATCTTCGCCGGCGCGATCCCCGTCTTTGCCGAAATGTAATTGATTGTGCTTAAAGAAAGATATCCGTAGATATCCTGTGCCTGTTGAAGTATTGAAATCAGGCTGCCCTTGATGTCTCCGTACTTCGATAGAACGGGCGCCAATTCCTGAAAATCGGCGTCATTGACTGTGATTTGATCACAACACATGCTCATATCTCCTCCTCTTTTGCTTGCCTTTTTGCGTATCTGCGGCTTTTATATAGATAATATCAGAGAAAGTTCGCGTATTCAAGGGCGGCTAAGTAAAAAATACGAGAACTGAAAAGGTTTTCATATTTCGGAATTTTTGTAATCTTCAGCGGCAGTCATTGTCCGCCGCCGGGCGGCTGAGAAACATTCAGGCGGGGGCTATGAATCGCCCTCGCCTGAACCATATGCGGTGTTTGAATCGTTCGATAGATCGAGTATCTTACTCCGCCCGTTCCTCTCCTTCTTCTTGCTCCTCATTCTTCTCGCGTTTGCGTCTTCTGAAGGCGAGGAACAGGAACAGTGCGGCGATCAGCAGGATTGCGGCTATGGCGATCCAGATACCGGCGGATCGTTCGGCGGCGATTTGCGTTTCTTCGTCCGCGGGAGCGCCCGCGTCATCCTGCGTCTCGTCGTCCGTAGGATTCGGGACGGCGGCTGTCTCTTCGGCTTCGTCGCTGTTTCCGCCGGAATTCTCCGAGGTCGCCGTGCCGGTCTGTCCCGACGCGGTGTTTGACGTGCCGCCTGTGCCGGCGGGGACGGACAAGCTTCCGGAGCCGCCGGAATTGCTCGGCGTGCCGGAATTGCTCGGTTGTTTCGGAGGGATGTTCGGATCGGTATTGTCCGGTTTCTCGCGATTGACGACGAAGATTGCGATGCCGGCGCCCTCGCGATAGCCGTCCTCAAAGGCGACCTCTACCGTGTAGGTTCCGTTGTCTAAGGTATCCACATAGTCGGCATCGAGCGCTACATTGGCACTGCCGGATGAAAGCGTACCGCTGTGCGTCCCGTCCATCGTGAGGTTTTGCCGCGTAGCCGATACCGGACTCAGATCAAAGGACTTCTCGTTCAGCGTAACGCGCTGCACGCTGCCAAACGATCCCTTGATGCGTATGGTAACGTCTTTTTCCCACTCGGTGAGCGGTTTACCCTCGGGTGCGGAGTTTTCGAGGATGGTATGGGTGTGCGTCAGCGCGTCCAAGGCAGCCGCTATCTCGCCTATCAGGATGTCCGCCGCCGCCTGCGTCAGATTTTCCGCGTCTAAGGCCGCGTTGGCCGCCGAAATCATCGCGTTCACCTGCGTCAGAGCGCTCGCGTCATAGTTTTCCGTGTCGAGTGCGATCTTCTCTATAGCGGTGCGCGCGGCTAAGGCTGCGTTGGCCAAGGCTGTTTTGGTGTTCATATTCGCGACCACCATCATGGGGAGGGTAAATTCCAACGGCTCGTAGCAACCGGC
>JAISQM010000095.1 GCA_031274195.1 Eubacteriales Family XIII. Incertae Sedis bacterium | reverse complement strand
CGGAGGTGATTCGCCATCTGCGGGGCGCGATGGACGGCCTCGGATTTTTGGAGATACAGACGCCGATTCTGGCGAATTCGTCGCCCGAGGGCGCGCGCGACTATCTCGTGCCGAGCCGAAAGCATAAGGGGAAATTCTACGCGTTGCCCCAGGCGCCGCAGCAGTTCAAGCAATTGCTCATGGTGTCCGGCTTCGACAGGTATTACCAGATCGCGCCGTGTTTTCGGGATGAGGACGCGCGGCTCGACAGGTCGCCCGGGGAGTTTTACCAGTTGGATTTCGAGATGGCCTTTGCCACGCAGGAGGACGTATTCGCTGTCGCGGAGCGCGTCATGACAGACACGTTCCGGCGGTTTACGGACAAGCCCGTGACGGAGCCGCCATACCCGCGCATTCCCTACCTTGAGGCGATGCTGAAATACGGCACGGACAAGCCCGATCTGCGCAATCCTCTTGAGATCATAGACCTGACGAACTTCTTCGCAAATGTTGACTTTAAGCCGTTTCGCGGGAATATCGTCCGAGGCATAAGAGTACCGGGTGCCGCAAATCAGCCCCGTTCCTTCTTCTCGTCCATGGAGAAATACGCGCTCTCCATCGGCATGAAGGGGTTGGGCTACATCAGCGTACAGCCGGATATGACGTACAAGGGACCTATCGATAAATTCATGAACGACGCCCAGAGGAATGAAATCGCGGAGTTGGCTGCGATAGAGCCTTCGGACGTGCTCTATTTTATCAGCGACGCGGCGGATACCGTCGCGGGACTTGCGGGTCGGATTCGTACCGAAGTTGCGGAGCGACTCGGTCTCATTCGGGAAGGCGGGTATGAATTCTGTTTCATCATCGACTATCCCATGTACGAGTTGAACGAGGAAACGGGGCGCGTGGACTTCACGCACAACCCGTTCTCCATGCCGCAGGGTGAGATGGAAGCGCTGCTGACCGAGAACCCGCTTGATATCCTTGCCTATCAGTACGACATCGTATGCAACGGCGTGGAGCTCAGCTCCGGCGCGGTTCGGAACCACAGACCCGACATCATGGTGAAAGCCTTTGAGATAGCGGGGTATTCGGAGACCGATGTCGAAGCGAAATTCGGCGCCCTCTATCACGCTTTCCAATACGGTGCGCCGCCGCACGCGGGCATGGCGCCGGGCGTGGACAGGATCGTCATGTTGCTTTCGGGGGATGAAAACATCAGGGAGGTGATCGCCTTCCCCCTGAACAGCAACGCGCAGAATCTGATGCTCAATGCACCGGGAGAGGTGAGTGAGCTACAGCTACGGGAAGTCCACATAAAAATTCGATAGGAGGAGTCAACATGATTTACGGTAGCAAGGAAACGGAGCGGAGCGCCATATTCGATGTGGCGAAGTTGATGGCGGCGGCCGCGCGAACGGCGCCCAAGGCCTGCGGTATCGACAATATCGAGACGCTGATCTTGGACGGTGAGGACAAGGATGCCTTGGCGGCGGAGATGCGGAAGATCGCCGAGGAGACGGGCGTGGAGCATTTTGCCAGAGACGCCGGCAACGTAGATCATTCGGAATATATCATCTTGGTCGGCGTGAAGAATATCCCCATCAGCTTGAATTGCGGACTCTGTGGTTTTGAAACTTGCGCCGGAGCCGTCCATGCTGCCGCGCGCTGCGCGTTCAATATCACTGACCTCGGCATCGCCGTCGGTTCGGCGGCGGCCGTCGCCGCGGACAATCGAATCGACAACCGTATCATGTGGTCGGCCGGCGCGGCCGCTGTGCGGTTGCAATTGTTTTCCGACCGTGTGAAGGTTTGCTACGGAATACCGCTGTCTACGACAGGCAAGAGCATTTATTTCGATAGGCAATAGCGTACGTTCTGCCCGTTTCTCGGCGAAAATTCAAATTTTGCGGGATTTCTGCATAAAAAATCAAAAAATCTATTGACTCTCCACTCGGTAGACGGTTTACAGTTGTATGTGATACAAGCTTGCACTAAGGTATCGACCCATAGAGCAGGTGCAGATCAGACAAAATGAAACATCACAAACAACACGGAGTTTACGGGACTGACATATGAAAGGATGGGGGGATAAACGAGAATATGCGTCGGGATCAGTTTTATGCGGAGCGCGATTAAAGTGCATTCGCAAATGATATTTCCTTCAACGTAGCACGCATATGGTTTGGCATCTTATCCCGTTATACGACGTTTACAGTTTAACTGATGAAGACCCTTCTTACGGAGGGTCTTCTTTCTGTCATTCCGAATGGAGCGGGTTTTTCGTCTCCGCGCCCGGATCGCTCGTCAATCTTATTTCAACCTTGAGGCAGTATGCGTCGCTTTTGACGGAAACCGTGTCGAGTAGCGTGCCGCTAAAAATCAAATGACCCTCCGGCGTGAATCCTGAGCGTTTGAGGAATTCCATGAACAGCTTCAAGGCTTCGGCGCGTTTGTCTAAGCGATTTTCGTAGACCACTTCCGCATACTTTCCCGCGGGCAAAATCATTTCGCTGTTGGGTGTGCCAAGGGCGCAATCGAGGCCGATCAACACCTGCCCTAAGTCCTTTGCGTGCAGGTTGTTCGGATCGAAAGTGCGCAGGAGAAAGGTTGACGTGTCGTATCGATTTCCGGACTCTTTGACCAACTTGCGTATGGTAAGAAGGGCGTCTTCCACATCTTGAAGCTTCGCGTATTTCACAAATATCTTGCGAGCCTCCCGCATGACGATTCGTGGTACCGCCGGGCGCATGAATTCCCGCATGGTCACGGCTTTCAGCTTCGCCATCAGAAAGTTCTTGCGCGACAAGAGCATATCGATCTGTTCTTCCAGTTCCTCCGCCTGCTCGTTGAGATACTGCTTTAGCGTCGCCGGCTCCTGCTCCCGCTCAATATACTCCCGGATTTTTTTCAGCGGCATGCCCAGTTCCCGCCCGAGGCAACGAATGAGATCGAGGTGGAAGATCTCCTCCATCGAATAGTAACGATAACCGGAATCCCGATCTATCAGATAGGGATGGACAAGGGAAATTTTTTCATAATATCGGATCGTTCGGATTGGAATATCCAACATGTCCGACACCTGACCGATGGTGTAAAGTTTACGATCTGCATTTATCTTCAATATCTTATTCTCCGTACGTAGTATCTATTCATTATACGCTTACAAATCGCGCGTTACAATAAAATGTGCGGATTTTTCGAAAAATTTTTGATACTTATGTTAAAGAATCCGCCCGGAGATACTTACATTAAAAAGTCCGCGAATTGCCCGAGGCGGCGGGTTCTGATATAATAACAGACATGAAGACACTATTTCTCTGTTCATTTTTCAAGGATGTCGCGCGGTTGTTTCCGGCGTTTGCGGAGGGCGAGCTTGCGGGCAAAACGATAACTTTCATCCCGACAGCCTCTGTGCCCGAAAGGATTAAATTCTACGTGAAATCAGGAAAGAAAGCATTGCGGAAGCTCGGATTGATCGTCGAGGTGTTGGAACTCACGACCGCCCCCGCCAATGTAATTTCCGCGACACTTCGCAAAAACGATTTTATCTACATCGCGGGCGGCAACACCTTTTTCCTGTTGCAAGAATTGCGGCGCACGGGCGCGGACAAACTCGTCGCCGAACAGATCGAAGCGGGGAAACTGTACATCGGAGAATCCGCCGGAGCCGTGGTTCTATCGCCTATCATCGATTATGCGAAGCTCTACGATGATTGCGCGAAAGCGCCCGATTTGACGGACTATACGGGTCTTGGCATCGTGGACTTTTATCCCTGCCCGCATCACACCAATTTCCCATTTAAGAGAGCGGTAGAGAAAGTCGTCGAGCGGTATGATGCGGAAAGATCACTGAAGCTCATCAGCAATTCGCAGGCGATAATGGTGCGCGGCGCCGCAATTACGCGAGCTTAGTCGATTTGTTTGAAGCAAACCATGCGCTGCTTAAAGGGCAGACGCGATGACATTCGCCATCTCATCGATCTTGATGGTGTCGCTGTGCAGTATCTTCTTATCCCGCAGACCTTTCAGGCCGGGCGGCACGGGGACGCCGGTGGCTTCGTGCAGCGCTTCGATGGACGCGAATCCGTCCGCGGCTTTCGGCAGACCGATGCAGTCGGCCACCTGATCGGCAAATTTATAGGCGCTGGCCGTAGACGCGATGACAGCCGGCGTATCGTCGCCGGTCTTTGCGCGGTAATCCAAATAGACGCTGTAGGCTACCGCCGTATGCGTATCGATGAGATATTGCTCGCCGTGCCACAGCCGGCGAATGGCCTCGTGCGCTTCGTCCATGCGCGCGGTACCCCCGTAAAAATCCGACATATTGCTCCGGATCGTGTCGCTCACGGTGTAGATTCCCGTTCGTTCCAAATCCCGCATGTAGCCTGCGATCTCCGCGGAATTTTCGCCGGAAAGATGCCACAGAAGCCGCTCCAGATTGCTCGAAATCAGGATGTCCATAGACGGCGAGCTCGTGAGATGAAACTGCCGATTCGCGTCATAGACTCCGTCGTTTATAAAGTCGGTGAGCACCCGGTTCTCGTTGGACGCGCAGATGAGCTTATGGATCGGAAGCCCCATCTGCTTCGCGTAGAACGCCGCGAGAATATTCCCGAAATTCCCGGTGGGAACGACGACATTGATCTTATCGCCGGAAGCGATTTTGCCCGCGTCGAGCAATTGAATATACGCATAGAAATAGTAGGCCACCTGCGGAATCAATCGGCCGATGTTGATGGAATTGGCCGACGACAACCGGTAATCTTCGCCGGCCAATTTTACCGCAAAATCGCCATCGTTGAATATGCGCTTGACCCCCGTCTGCGCGTCGTCGAAATTTCCCTCTATCGCGTAGACATGCGTATTGGCGCCGCGCTGCGTCACCATCTGCCGCTTCTGTATCTCGCTCACGCCGTGAGCCGGATAGAACACGAATATCTCCGTGCCGGACACATCGGCAAATCCTTCGAGCGCGGCCTTTCCCGTGTCGCCCGATGTGGCAGTGAGAATGACGACTTTCTTGTCTTCCTGCTCCTTGCGTATGGACGAGAGCAGAAGATAGGGGAGAATGGACAGCGCCATATCCTTGAACGCAGCCGTCCGCCCGTGATACAGCTCCAGAAAAGACGCTTGCTCGGTGTTTACGAGGGGCGCAATCTTCGGCGTGTCAAACTTCTCATCATAGGCTCCGTCCGTGCATCTGCGGAGCTCATCCTCGTCGAACTCAGGTAAAAATCCGCGCATAACCTTAAACGCGATATCCTTATATGCCGTGCCGACCATATGCCCAAAATCCATGTGGAGCTTCGGAATCTCCGTCGGGACATACAGGCCCTTGTCTGATGCCAACCCCATGATAATCGCCTGTGTGCTTCGCTTTTCTTCTTTGTTTCCTCGTGTGCTGATGTACTGCATTTTGCCCTCCATATTATAATGCCCGTAGCGCCTCTACGATCCCTATTTTTTCTTCTGCCGTGTCTGCTCTGCGCTTGATTACTTTGGCGGGAATGCCCGCCACGACGGCGCCCTCGGGCACATCGTCGATGACGACGGCTCCCGCCGCCACCACGGCGCCTTCGCCGATGCGCACACCTTCCAGTACGACGGCATTCGCGCCGATCAGTGCGCCATCCTCCACCACCACCGGCTTTGCGCTCGGCGGTTCGATGACGCCGGCCAACACGGCACCTGCCCCGATGTGGCAGTTCTTCCCCACGGTGGCGCGCCCGCCGAGGATCGCGCCCATGTCGATCATGGAGCCGTCGCCGATCACGGCGCCGATATTGATCACCGCCCCCATCATGACGACGGCGTTGTCCCCGATCGACACCTGATCGCGTATGATGGCGCCCGGCTCAATGCGCGCGTTCACGCCTTTCAAATCCAACAGCGGAACGGCGGAATTGCGCATGTGATTCTCCACCTCATAGTCCTCGATGACTCCGGCATTCCGCGCCAACACGGGCGCGATATCCGCCCAGTCGCCAAAGACGACGCTGTCGCCCGCGCCAAACACGCGGCATCCTTCAAACGGAATAGATTCCTTCGCCTTCACATATACCTTGACCGGCGTTTTTTTCTTCGACTCGCTGATGAACCGAATGATTTCCTGTGCGTCCATCGTGCATTCCTTTCAATTATAATAAACTCTGAAAATCGTATGTCCCCGTCGCAATGCGGACGGAGGGACCTGCCATAAACACCTCGCCGCTGTCCGCGATCCGAATATTCAGCGCGCCATACGGCAAAAGCACTTCTACCGACCGATTCAGCCTTCCCTCCAGCGCTCCGATCACAGCCACAGCGCTCGCGCCCGTACCGCAGGCCGCCGTAAGTCCCGCGCCCCGCTCCCATGTCACGAGCTCCACGGTGTCTTCATCTATGATCTTCGCCATATTCACATTGGTCTTGCCGCTGAATAACGGCAACTCCGACAGCTTTTCGCCGAAACGGAGCGCCTCACAGCTCTCCCGAATGGCGGCATCCTCCGCGAGCAGATCCTCCGCGCCCGGCGAACCGCCCGCGCCCAACCATACGACGGTGTGAACCGTGCCGACAAACACGCTGCTCACCTCCACCGTTCGGCCATCTACCGTCACGGCCTGCCGCAGAAAATCCTCCCGCGCACCCTGACCGACAATCCCCAATTTCGCAGGATTGAAATCCGGCCGCCCCATATTGATCTCGACGCTGAACGGCGCCTCGCAGAGCACCCGCACCCGCATATCGCCCGCGAGCGTACGCACACTGTACTCCGTCCGTTCCTGTGGGACGATCCCCTCGTCGCGGCAATACTGCGCAAAACACCGAATGCCGTTGCCGCACATCGGCGCCCGACTGCCGTCGCTGTTGTAAATCTCCATCTCCAACGGGTCTTCGCGAACCACGATCAGCCCATCCGCGCCGACACCCACATGCCTGTCGCAAACCGCCCGCGCCAAACGCACACAGATATCTCCCGCATCGACATCGCGCCCCCGAACGAGGATAAAGTCATTCCCACAACCATGGTATTTCGAAAAAAGGATGTTTCGCATTCCCTATTATAGCACAAAAGCGAAATTTTTTGCTATAATTCGCCCACCGAGACGATTCTGACATCTCGGACGAGTTGCGGTAAACTAAAATCATACCATTAGATATACATAAGCTCGCCCGCGCTTCGCGTCGCTCTACGCCCGCATCTCCAATATCCGGTCTCGCAGCACCGCCGCTCGTTCAAACTGCAGCTGCGCGGCGGCCTCTTTCATATCCTTTTCCAACCTCTTTATATAGTCCTGCTTCTCCTTGCGCGTCATCTCCTCGGCAGTCCTCGCTTCGTAGTAATCGTCCGTCGCCTCCGCCACCTGCGTGGCGCGCGTCACCTCCCGCACCGCCTTTTCGATGGTGGTGGGCGTAATGCCGTT
>JAISQM010000035.1 GCA_031274195.1 Eubacteriales Family XIII. Incertae Sedis bacterium | reverse complement strand
GGTGACAGCGACACACTTGCGGCAATCACCGGCAGTATCGCCGAAGCAGCCTACGGCATCCCACAATGGATAAAGGACAAGGCTTGGACATACCTCGATGAACCGCTAAGAGATATGTGCCACCGATGGCGAGCGTTTTTAAATTCTGCAATTTAGGAGCGATTCATTCTTAATGATTAATTTGTGAGGAATGCAATAACTATGGTTTAAGGTGAAAATTTATGCATAAATGCAAACGGCTTTTTCTTACGGAAGCGACAGAATGTGGATTCAAACAGGAGACAACAGTAAAATGACACCCGAACAAATAAGACAATTGCTCTCCGAGGGCGAAGGACTGACAATTGAGTACAAGGAATGTATAAACGAACTTTCAAATAGTGTCTTTGAGACAGTCAGCTCTTTCTCAAATCGCTATGGTGGACACTTGATACTCGGAGCAGACGATGAGGGGGTAGTCCTTGGGGTCAATCCAAAGGCTGCGCCATCGATGAAGAAAAATTTTATAAACATGCTCAGTAATCCACAGAAGATATCACCGACACTTCTGCTTGACTTGGAAGATGTTGAGCTTGACGGAAAACTTCTGCTGTACGTGTATATCCCAGCCTCGTCCCAAGTGGAACTTTGTTCAAATAAAATCTACGACCGCGTGGGAGATGCAGACATCGACATCACCAAGTCAACGGATTTAGCCGCTGACCTTTATGGGCGAAAATCAGCGGCATACACTGAACGAGAGATATTCCCCTACGTTACAGAAAATGAAATGCGCCTCGACCTTGTGGAGCGTGCGCAACGGATGTCCCTCGGTGAGAATCGCGATCATCCGTGGAAGGGGCTGTCCCCCTTGGAAGTAATGAAGAGCGCCGGTCTTTATGATGAGGATTGGCGCACCGGCAAGAAAGGCTTCAATCTTGCCGGCATTCTATTGTTTGGAAGGGATGATGTCATTCGTTCGTGTGCGCCCGGATACGAGACTGATGCTCTTGTCCGTCGCGAGGATGTCGACCGTTATGATGATCGTCTTATTGTGGGAACCAATCTTATTGAGGCATATGAAATGCTCACGGAGTTCATAGCCAAGCACACACAGGACAGATTCTTCCTTGTTGACAATCAGCGTGTAAGTGTTAGGTCATGGATAGCCAGAGAGCTTGTGAGCAATATTCTTACACACCGTGAATATTCAAAAGGATTTCCGGCGAAAATAGTCATTGAGAGCGACCGCATATACGCAGAGAACTGGAATCGATCGAACAGGCACGGACGTATTGATCCCGAGCATTTTACGCCTGACCCCAAGAATCCAATCATCGCTCGTTTCTTCGTGAACATTGGAAGGGCTGACAAACTTGGCTCAGGAGTGCGCAATCTCTACAAATATACGAAAATTTACTCCGGAGGCGAACCTGAACTGATAGAAGGCGAAGTGTTCAAAACCATCGTGCCACTGAATGGAATCGGTGCCAGTGGATTTACCGGTGATGGGATTGGTAATGGCACAGCCATCCCAAATACCATCACCAAAGCCATCCCAAATGCCATCACCAATAACGAAACACGACAGAGATTGATTGCAATGATTGAAAATGATCCAAGCATAACCTCAAAGCTACTGGGAGAGAAACTTGGAATATCCGAGCGTAATATAAAAACCCATATCAAGACATTGAAAGACGCCGGATTCCTTGTACGTATAGGCGGTACACGGGGACACTGGGAGGTAATCGCTAATAGCGGTGATGAGAAATAATATATGAGGAGACTGACTATAATCCTGATGTCGTGCATGATTTGTTGCTTGGACTTGATTCGGCATTTCCTAACCGCAGGGAATTTCGTATATAAACATCATACAATATATGAAAAGTTTAGAGAGGTTCATTATCTGCTTGAAATTGCGTTTTCATTAGACTGTGCGTTTCTCCTACCCGAATCATGAGCAGCATCGCGGCGAGATACTCTCTTTCGTCTCCGCGCGCGCGTTTCATCCGCTCGGCACATATTTTCTCGGAAAGGCGAAAGTCCGTTCGTACGCTGCCTCGTTCCAACTTTTCTGCGGCGTTGCGCAATTGCGCAATTGTTTCGGCGTGGCCCCGCTTTCTTCCAAGTCACATATCACTTGCTCTGCCAATGCGTCATAGACGGGATGTTTTAACCGATTTTCAGCGAAAATATACTCCAACCTGTGTACAACCGTATCGTTTTTTAAAGATAGATATTCATCCATATCCGATGTGGCAAGCATTTTGAGGTTTTTGCCGATGGGATTTTCTATGGAATATGTATCAGTCTTTTGATCCAGCACATCCACCTGCGGCGATTGCGGTACGGGAAGAATATCGAAACTTTCGGAGGTCTCCGGGATATGCAGATAATATATTTTTTTGGGCTGATCCGCATTGCTGAATCGAACGATCCTTCCGATCCGCTGAACGCGTTGCCGCAGACTGTTGCCGGTCGACAGAACGACGCCCGCGTCCGTTTCCGGTACGTTCAGTCCTTCATCAAGGGCGCGGCAACAGATGATCACAACTGGGGACGGGACAAATGGGGACAAATGGGGACGGAGTTAACGTCTTTGAAACCGGAATCAGGACGTTAACTCCGTCCCCTCGTCCCCTTTGTCTCCGTCCCCTTCTGTCTCGTCCCCTTCTGTCTCGTCCCCTTCTGTCTACGAAACGGAAAGTGCCGATTGAATATAATAGCGCTTGGTTTCGCGGTTGGCAATAAAATCCACCTCCAATTGCGTGCGCCGGCTTTTTCCGGCCTGGTTTTTGTGATTGTATTGAACCACGCCGACATCGACATCAAAATCCCGTGCGCAAAGCTCATTGTAGATGATGTTCTCCATGATGTGATTCTCCTCTTGCTGGCGAAAATTCAACCGCGCGTTCCTCAGCCCCACATCGGTAAAGTAATATTTCAGCGGCGTGTCGATATATTTTTTCCCTTTAATATCGTACCTGAGCGACTTGCAAATGATAAAAGCGTCGACGAAATAGTCTAAATACGAGCCAATGGTAGCGGAAGATATTTTGATTTTTTTTATGCTTCCAAAAGTATTTGCAAGTTTGGTCGGGTTGATAAGGGAGCCGATAGAGGATGAGACGATATTCAGCAGTTCCTCCAAGACTTCCTTGTCATTTGCAATCTTGCGGCGCTCCAAAACATCGGCGATGTAGGTTTTGGAAAATAGATCCTTTAGATACTTGCTTTTTTCGGCATGGGTTTTCCTAAGAAGCACCACCGGCATACCGCCATAGGTGTAGTATTCTTTCCACGCAGCATGTCTATCACCGTCAAACGCGGTACAAAACTCCCTGAAAGTCAGCGGATTTACTTTGATTTCGTCGCCCCTGTCACGAAACTCGGTCAAGATATCGGAGGATAGCATTTTGGAATTGCTGCCGGTCACATAAAGATCAAGATTCTTGATTTTCATAAGCCCGAGCAAGACATCGACAAATCCGATTTTGGCATCCGCGTCGTCAATATATGGATTTTGAATGTCGACCACCTTTTGAATCTCGTCCAAAAACACATAATACATCTGATTTTTGTCTGTAATTTGCGCGCGGATATGTCGGTCAAGTTCCAATGGATTTCGATATTTGGCATTCCCCACCTAATCCAACGCCAGTTCGATGATCCCGGAAGCTTGCACGCCAACCCCGGTCAAATACTCGCGGTAAAGGTTAAATAGCAAGTAAGACTTACCGCACCTGCGAATGCCCGTGACGACCTTGATGAAACCGTTTTCTTTTTTATCAATCAATTTTTGCAAATAGTGCGGTCTGTCAATAACCATAACAACCTCCGAATACAAATGCGTATATACGCATTTTTGTTACGAGTTAATTGTAGCATCCTCATCCTTTGAAATCGGTCCGTCCTCTCCCGAACGCGCAGTTCGGAAACGTACACACCTCGCACTCGAGGCACAGCCCTCCGACACCGAGCGCGTAGATGTCCTCGGATGTGACAGGATCGTCCGCGAGCAAACGCGGCAGTAAAATGTCGAATATCGTCCGTCCGCAGTACATGACGCAGCCGGGCAGTCCCACGACGGGAATCCTGCGCCCGCCACTCGTGTAATATGCAAGCATGAACATGGCGCCCGGCGATACGGGCGCACCGTAGGTCACGATCTCAGCGCCCGTATTCTTGATGGCTAAGGGCGTCCTGTCGTCCGGGTCCACGCTCATACCGCCCGTACAGACGATCAGATCGATGCCGTTGTCCGCCATCGCGTGTATGTGCTCCGTGATGGCGGTCGGTTCGTCGCTCAAGATCGCGTGCTGTACCATCGTTGCGCCGTATTCCGCCAACTTGCGCTCGACGACCGTCGTAAAGGAATCCTCAATTCGGCCGTGAAACACCTCGCTGCCCGTCGTGATGATGCCCGCGCGCTTCATCGTGAACGGCAACAGACCCATGAGCGGCTTTTTCCCCGCTGCGGCTTTCGCTTTCTTCATCTTCGCTTTCGCTATGACCAACGGGATGACTCGCACCGCGCCGAGGACGTCCCCCCGCCGTACGGGCAGGTCGCCGTGACGCGTCGCGATCATGATCTCGCCGAGCGCGTTGACCGCGTACATGCGCTCCGTGTCGAGCTTGAATAACCCGTCGGCCTCGGCTATGATCTTCACCTTGCCCTCTTTGACGGGCGTCGCCGCCATGGAGGTCTGCTCGCCCGCGCATATCTCGCAGAGAATCCGTGCCGCGTCATTCTCGTGCAGCATCTTTTCGTCTTTCTCCCATACGTAGAGGTTTTCCTTTCCCATGGCGAGAAGCGCGGGAATATCCTCCGCCGTCACCACATGCCCCTTGCGGAACACCGCGTCCTTTTCGACGCCGGGCACTATGCGCGTTATGTCGTGACAGAGGATGTGGCCTATGGCATCAATGGTCTTAATCGATTTCATTTATATTTCTCCTCGTTACCGCGCGCACTCCGCGCTGCGTTCCGTCAACATCTCCAGGCCGTGCGCCAAATCGGACAGTACGGCTTCCAAATTCTCGCGCACCGACTTGGGGCTGCCCGGCAGATTGACGATCAGCGTCCTCTTTCGTATCGCGCTGACGGCTCTGCTGAGCATGGCTCTGCCCGTGATGCGCAGACTGCTCTGCCGCATGGCCTCCGGGATACCCGGAACTACTCGCTCCGCGACGGCGAGCGTCGCCTCGGGCATACAGTCGCGCGGCGCGAATCCCGTCCCGCCCGTGGTGATGAGCAGATCGGCGACATTGCTGTCGCAAATATCCTCCATCTCCTTTTTCAGCAGATCGAACTCGTCGGGCAAAACGACATACCGCGCGATGGTATAACCCCGCGCCGTCAGGAGTTCCCGCACGACCCGTCCGCTGACGTCCTCCCGTTCCCCCGCGTATCCCTTGTCGCTGGATGTGATCACAGCCGCCCGAAAGCCTGTACCGTTTTTCTCCGTCATTATTCCACCTCTCCCGTCATTTCGTCGCCGACCTTGATCTCGCCGCTTTTCAGCACGCGTGCGAACACGCCCTCTCGCGGCATGATGCAGTCGCCCATCTGCCGGAAAATCGAACACCCGCTGTGGCATTCCTTCCCGATCTGCGTAATCTCGAGCAGGGCATCACCGCATGTGAGCTGTGTCCCAAGAGGCAGCGCCCGAAAATCGATGCCGCGCACCAAGAGATTCTCGCCGAAAGCCCCGTTGGCCACCTCGGCGCCTCTCGCGCGAAAATCCTCCACCTTATCAAATGAGAGCAGGCTGACCTGACGGTGCCAATTGCCGGCGTGGGCGTCGTTTTTTACCCCGTATTCGGCGATCAGCTCGACGCGCCCCACATCCCGTTTGGGCGTCCCTTTCTCGTCGCTCATGCAGGCGGCGACCACCGTTCCGCGAATTTCCATAGCTTTCCTCACCCCCCTATCTCGTTCATATCCCGCCCGGCACAACGCGCCTCATCCAAGAACCCATGCCTCGCCGGTTTCTCCGCGATGCCGCGTTCCAATGCCGCAAGCAGTGCTCGACCAGACGCGCCGCCGCGCAGAAGACCTTTCATATCCGTAAAATCCGGCCGCCCCAAACAGGGCATAAGACGGCCGTCCGCCGTGAGCCGCACCCTGTTGCAGCCCTCGCAGAACACCTCGCTCATCGCGTGTATGAATCCGATTCTGCCCGAAAATCCGGGCAACCGAAAGTACGCCGCCGGTCCGTTTCCGAGCCGGTCGTCGCAAGGTTCCATCGCTCCGAAACGGGCTTCGAGCGCGGCCTTCACCGACGCCGTATCGAGATGCGCAAACCGCTTTGCCCGTCCCACCGGCATCAGCTCGATGAAGCGCACGGCGACGACATCCCGCTTCGCCATCGCGGCCAAGCCTTCGAGTTCCCCTTCGTTTACGCCCCGCATCGGCACGACATTGAGCTTGACGGGCAGCGCCGCGGCGGCCGCCGTCACGGACTCGAGTACGCGGTTCAGATCGTCCGCTCCCGTAAGCCGCCTGTAGTTCTCCCGGTTCAGCGTGTCTAAGCTGACATTGACCCCGTCCGCGCCCGCGCAAACGATCTCGTCGAGATGATCTTTGAGCAGTATGCCGTTGGTGGTGACGGTGACCTGCTCTATCCCGGGCAAACGTTTGAGCTTGCGGATCAATTCCGGCGTACCCCTGCGGACAAAAGGCTCTCCGCCCGTGACTTTCACCCTTCGTACGCCAAGGAGCGCCAGAAGCCGCATCAGATGTTCTATCTCCTCAAAGGTCAGAATGTCCGCGTGTGACATCCGTTCGACGCCGTCCGCGGGCATACAGTACGCGCAACGCAGATTACAGCGATCCGTCACCGACAGCCGCAGATAGTGGATGTCCCTTCTCATCTTATCTATCATGAATTTCCCGCCTGTTCGTCGTTTTTCCTATTTCCTCGCGTATGTACCGCTCTTGCCGCCGCTCTTTTCGAGCAGGGCAATCCCTCGTATCTCCATGCCGCGATCGACCGCTTTGCACATATCGTATATCGTCAGCAGCGCCGCGGACGCGCCGGTCAGCGCTTCCATCTCCACGCCCGTCTTGCCGCTCACGAGCGCCGTACACCTCGCCTCGATCGCGGATTCCTCCTCGTGGAGGATGAAGTCCACCGTACATTTCTCGATCAAAAGCGGATGACAGAGCGGAATCAGCTCCGGCGTCCGCTTCACGGCCATGATGCCGGCGACGCGAGCCACAGCGAGCACGTCCCCTTTGGGCACCGTGCCGCCCGCGATCATCTCGAAGGTCTCCCGTTTCATCGCGATCGTACCTGCCGCCACAGCGCGGCGCTTCGTTTTGTCCTTCTCGGACACGTCCACCATGACGGCGTTGCCCTCGGTATTGATGTGATTTAACTCTCCCAATTTCTTCTCCTGCTATGTTACTATGCAAACGCCGCTGCATTTTCATAGTTTCGATCTTAGAGCGTGGCACCTTTCGCACACTGAATTATAACACGTTCCGCGAGGGCGCAACAACACCGGAGGTCAGCAGCAGTATGTCGCCGCCGCTTAAAAATACGCGATCCACACCCGAAACGTCCTCATTCCTACCGCAGATCCACCAAATATTTTCACGAGCGCCGCCCCGGACGCTGAGCAGGACGGTCTGTTCAAACGGTCCCTCTATCACGCGTTCCACTGCGACATCGATTGCGTTTGCCGCCGAGGACGTATGCGAAAAATCGTGCGCCCTGACGCCGATATGGGTGTGATGCTCCTCGACCTTTCGGTCTGTCTCAAGTTCCACGCCCCAATCCTCCGCGAGCAATCGATGTTCGGACAATCTGCGAATCCTCGAGATATTCTTGCATCCCGTGACGCGCGCCGCCGTCACATTGCCGGGATCCGCAAATACGTCCTTTGTCCCGCCGCCGCGCCGTATGAACCCGTCCTCCATGATCAGGAGTTTGTCGCAGATGCGATATGCTTCGTCCCTGCTGTGCGTCACGAGTACCACATCGCCGTTGTATTCCGCGATAATCCGCAGTAGCTCGATCTGCATGTTCTCGCGAAGGAAGCTGTCTAAGGCGGAAAACGGTTCGTCGAGCATGAGGATTTCCGGCTCATAGGCGAATATCCGCGCGAGCGCGACCCGCTGCTGTTGGCCGCCCGACAGTTTCGCGGGATAGCGTTTCTCCAATCCCGTCAGCTCATACCGCTCGAGCAGCGCCTTTATGACCGCAGTCTTATCCGCCGCCCTATCGCGGATGGCGATGGCGATATTGTCCCAAACCGTCATATGGGGAAAGAGCGCGTAGCTCTGAAACAGATAACCGACATTGCGCTCCCGCGGCGCGAGGTTGATCTTCGCCGCCGAATCAAACAGCGTACGATCCCCCGATTTGATCACGCCCTCGTCGGGTGTCTCAAGGCCTGCGATACACTTCAGCGTAAGGCTCTTGCCACTCCCCGACGCGCCGAGTATCGCGAGCGTCCCATCTCCGTTGCTGAAATTCACCTCCAGCGTAAACGTCTTATAGCGTTTTTTGATATCGACATAGAGGCTCATGACTCACCGCCGCCCCGCGTCCAAACGGTACTTCTTCGATCTGAAGTCCGAGACGAAATTGAGAATCCAGACGAACAGGAATGACACGAGTACGAGGATGACGACATATCTGTACGCTTCCTCCATCCTGCCGCCGCTGACGGAGGAATAGATGGCGAGGGGCATCGTCCGCGTCACACCCGCGATATTGCCCGCGATCATGGCCGTCGCGCCGAATTCCCCCAGACCCCGCGAGAAAGCCAATATCCCGCCGGACATCAGGCCGGGGGATGCCAACGGAAAGAGTACGCGAAACGCGATGCGGCGTTCAGACAGGCCGAGGGTTCGCGCGGCCTGCAGGAATATGGGATCCACCTGCGTAAACGCCGCCTTTGCCGAACGGTACATGAGGGGCAAGGCGATGACCACCGCCGCCAATACCGTGGCGGGCCACGAGAATACCAGCTTTACGCCTATTTGCGCGAGAAGACTCCCGAGCGGCCTGTATACCCCGAAGATGTACAACAGGAAAAATCCCGCCACCGTAGGCGGAAGGACGAGAGGCAGCGTCAGGAGCGCGTCGGCGATGGAGCGAACGATCTCGTTCTTCGTGCGATAAACGGCATACGCCAACCACGTCCCGATCACAAAGGTGAAGACGATGGCGACGGATGCCGTTCGTAATGAGATTAATATAGGCGCAAATTCCATTTGTTGATTATATCATAGTTACGCGGCGGGTTTGAATCCGTATTTTTCGAAGACGGCCATCGCCGCGTCGCTCTGCAGGAAGGTCACGAAGGATTCTGCGGCTTCTCTGTTCGCGTCCGCAACGCTGCCGAGTGTCTCGACGGGATATACGACCGGTGTCTTCAGGCTGTCCGCCGGCGCGGTAGCCAACACCTTCACCTTATCCGGCATGGATGCGGCGTCGGTGGCGTAGACGATGCCGACCTCCGCGCTCCCCTCGGCCACCCAGCTCAGCACCTCCGTGACATTGGTCCCGAGACTGGCGCTCGCGGAGACCCGGTCCCAGTTGCCGAGAGAGGTCAGGACTTCCTGCGCGTATTGTCCGGCGGGTACGCCGGCGGGATCGCCTATGGCGATGGACGCGGCGTTCGTGATATCCTCAAAAGAGGCGACCTTTGTCTCGCTGCTTGCGGAGGTGATCAGCACGATCTGATTTTCGAGCAAGTTGACCACATTATTCCTGTCGATATAGCCGCCGTCGACGAGCGCGTCCATCTGCTTGGTCGCGGCGGAGAAGAAGATCGCCGCGTCAAGGCCTCCTTCGATCTGCTCCTGCAGCTTGCCGCTGCTGTCATAGCTTCCCGTGACCGCAACATCGGGATATTCCTCGTTGAACAGCGGGATGAGTTCTTCGGTGAGGGCATTCTCCAGACTTGCCGCCGCCGCGATCATGATCTGTCCTGTGACGGCTTCCTCTGCCGCCGCGGGTTCGTCCGCAGAGTCTGTATTTGCCGGTTTGTCCTTGGCGCAAGCGCCGAGCGTAGCCATCGTCAACATGATAACGACCGCCAATATCAATAATAAGCTTCTTTTTTTTATTATTCTTTTCATTTACTTTCCCCCTTTAATCTGCTTGTTAGTCTATTGTAACTTCGATTCTCGCGGACTCGCTATACCCCTCAAGTTCCTTCACGACCGCTATGACCGTGTTAGACAGGATATTCTTCACGAAGGGAACCATCTCGATTTCCTTTCCATCGATGACGAGGCGCACCTCGCCGTTCAGCGCCCTTGTGCCGCTGTTGCAAATCGAACCGACTTCTGTATTGACCATATTCCGCTCCTTCTGTTTCGTAATCCCGTGTCTAAGCCGCGCCTTCCTTATCTGCGAGCTTCTCCATCTCAAAGTGATCAAACCGGTTTCCGTCCGCGTCGAAAGCCGTAATCGACAGTGTTTCGTCCGTAGCGACGATGTAATGATAGCCGGAAGTATCTCCCTGTTCAAACGCGATGTACCCGAGACCGCTGCCGCTGAGCGGATAGGTCTTTTTGCTCGCGTTGCCCATGATCTGCACCAGACCGGCAGCATCTTCCTTCGCGCCGTTGAGCCACGGCTTCGTACGCATGAACTCATGCTGATGTCCGCATAGGATCAAGCTGACATCCGTCCGTTCAAAGATCGGCAACCATTCATTTTGGATACTTTCGGTCATGCTGTCGGACACCAAGGGAAACGCCGGATGGTGCATCATGACGATGCGCCACGGCTTATCCGCGCCCGCCGCGAGGTCGTCTTCAATCCACCTGTTGATCTCTGCGGATATTCGTTCGTTCTCCGCCGGATCGTCGCTGTACGATTCCTCCGGGTCTTGATAATTGCTGCTGAGCACAGTCACATGAACCGCGCCGTATTCAAAGGAGTAAAATTCTTCTTCAAATCCCGCAGGGCCGTTCCTCGGCAGCGAAAAGGTATCCAAATACCGAGACGGCTTGTGACCGGGATACCCAACATAGGGCGAAACTTCATGATTTCCTATGGCCGTCATGAGCGGAATCCTATCAAAAACTCTATCGGCGTAGGACAGAAACGCCGCCCATTCCTCCTGCGCGTTTCCGACATTTCCGATGTCGCCGCTCTGCAACGCAAAGTCGATGTCCGGGTGTTCTCTGTACACGCTGTCTATGATCTTTCCGAACACCTCATAGTCGCTCAAACTGCTGTCGGGCTGAACATCGCCCAAAAATACGAACGCCGTTTGATTCGGCGCGCCCTCCGCGCGAAAGGTCACAGGCTCGCTCAAGTTATCCGTCGTACCGACCCTGTAGGTATATACGCCGGGCGACAGGTCAGTCATCTCCGCCTCGAACCGGACATAATCCTTGTTCTCGTCAACCTCTGACGACTCGACCAAAATGCCTCGTACCGTTTGAATCTCGGATGCTTTCAAATCGCTCCAGTCCCGCGCGCTTCGCTCATCCGCGCAATAATACAGGGCGGGCGCGTTCCCCTCGTCATCCGAAGCGACGGGCATACGCCAACTGACCATACGGGAGGTATATACCGCAGCGCCGGTCGATTCCGCAAACGACATGAGTGTCTCGCTCGGTTCCCGTGACGCTCCCGCGTCAGTCGTCTCACCGAATCGCGGCGTACAGGCCGCAAGGACAGAGGCCGCAAGCGCTATTACAAGCAATCCGGCCAAATATGGATTACCTGATCTGTATCTCTGTAACATCTTCATATAGTTCGCCGCTTTGCTCCGTGTAATCAAACTGCCGTTCGCCGATCGTGAAGTATCCGCTTCCATCTGTTAAAAATTTGTCGCCGGTCCTCGTCACGACGACAAAGGGTTCGCCCGCGTAATCCGCGTATAGATCCGCAAGCGTCGCGGACAACTCCTTCGTATAGACCGAAGACGAGTAGACGCCGCCGTCGCCGGACATCTCAGAAGTCCCCTGAAAGCGCAAAGATTGCCGCAGCGGCGAAACGAGCATATGCCCTTTGGAGATCACTTCGGAATCGCCGTCCGCTTTTATGACTTTCAAGCCGACGTCGCTGCCGTCCGATACGACGACGATTCGCGAAATTTCCTGTGCTTGCGCGCTTACAGGGTGTTTCGGCGCGATCACGCAAAATCCCTTTTCATCGTTATAGATCATGTAAATCTCGTCCGCGTCCGCATAGCTCACCTTCGCGGTGAAACCGTCTTCGCTCATGAAATACACATCCTGCGGCATCCCGGCAGGCTCTGCCGCCGCAAGAAAGTCCGTCAAGGTTACGCCGTGAAAATCACGCGTCCCGGGTTTCGCGTCCAAGGCTGTGACATCGCTCTCGTTTTCGATCCGCACAAAGCCGCCTCTCACATCGCCTTCGACGATGACCTTGCGCACCGTATCGCCGCCGTCCGGCACATCCCGTGCGCAGGCGGAGAACGCCATCGTCTCGATGAGCAACACGAACGCAACCGTGATCAGCCATACCGCGCGTTTCTTCGCGAATGCCCCCCTCACGTCACGGCCTCGATCGACATGACATCCTTTACTTGCGTATCGTCGTCGACATAGAACGACCATATACCTTCATCCCGGACAAATACGCCCTTCGTCATATCGTGTTCAAAGAAAGAGGTCTTTTCGCCCGCGCGTGTCGTCAGCTCATAGGTCGCCGCCGTCCTGAAGCTGTTGCCCTTGATGATATCCGTAAGACCGACGCCCTTTACGTTCAAATCGTCACCCGCCTCACGTTCGGGTAAAATCGTCGCCGCCCGGTCGAGCGAATAAAAAAGCGCGTTGCCCGAGCGAATCGACACGATGCCATTGAGGTTCATACCCTCCGGCAACTCGGGCGAACAAAACTGCGGGATAT
Organism: Eubacteriales Family XIII. Incertae Sedis bacterium; assembly: GCA_031274195.1. Lineage (GTDB taxonomy): Bacteria > Bacillota > Clostridia > Peptostreptococcales > Anaerovoracaceae > JAISGB01. The sequence continues at coordinate 27,338 of JAISQM010000035.1, read as the reverse complement.
TTTTACCCGTATATTTGATGTAACCTTTCAAGAAATTTTCGGCCGTCTCATTCTTTGTGAGTCCATCCGCCGCATACATCGTGACCTTGTCCGCACCTCCGCCAAAGCGTTCGAGGAGCGCGGCTGTGCTGACGATATTTCCGCCTTCTTCTTCGCTGTATTCCCCCGCCATCTCCGGCAACGCCGCGTCGAGAAACACGATCTTCTCCGTAAAATTGCCTTCGCCGTCCTGCTCGAAGTCTATGCGGTTGACCATTTTCGCCCAATACATCGCCCGCTCCCCGGGTACGACGACCCTGAGCGGTTTGCTCTCCTGATCAAACGCCTTGCCGCCATCCATATAGGCGAGGATCACCTCGCGTTTCTCGAGCATTTCCCCCGGAATCGCTATGGCATAGCCGTCCGTCGCGTAAAACCGGATTGAGGTGAAATCCGTCTGCTTTTTATCGTACCGCGCGAGGAAGGTGTCGAGCAGCGGCCCATAGGCCGTGAGTTTGACCTTGTCGCCGTTGGACCTCGTGGATTCCACCTTTTCCTTCACGCATTCAAGCGAGGCAAGCTCGGAAATTTTCACCGTAAACGTATCCTCCGCGAGACCGTTGATCGTGATTTCGCTGTCGAGATAGTCCGGTTCGCTCCCGTCTGTATTCGCGCCATCGCAACCCGTCATAGCGACAAGAGAGACAAGCGCGAGAACCATGAAAATCAAAACCCGGTGCTTCATAATCCTCATCTCTTATTCACTCACCATATACATCTTGCCCGTCTCCGGATCGACATAGACCGTCCCCATCTTTTCATAGGAACCGCCTTCGTCCGCCGCGTCCCGGAGTTCTTGCTGCATCCCTTCCACCTCCGACACCTCGGCACCCTGCTCCACGGGCACGAGTTCCTTGTTCTGTATATCGACATTCCAGTAGATGACCAAGCTCAACATGAGCCCACAGGCAAAGACCAGCATCGCGTCCACGATATTGATCGCCCCTTCCATCGGATTGGGATCCTCCTGTTCATAATACGACCCCCGCCGTCTGAGATTTCCTCGAAGCATTACAAAATCACCTCCTCCATGATCGTCTCCATCGCATCGATGTCGCTCTGATACCAACGCTTCCGAACCTTTGAAATGATAAATGCGATGCCTGCGGCGGCAAGCCCCGATACGGTCGCGTCAAAAGCGGTCAGGAGGGAATCCGACAGAGCCTTCGTATCCCCCTGTCCGAGCGCAATCAGTCCGGGTCCCAGCGGAATCAAAGTCGCCATCAGCCCAAACATGGGTGCAATGCGCGCGATGATATCCGTGATATACAACGTTTTTTCCTGTCTCGCGACTTCCTCTGACAAAAGCTGAACCGCGAAGAGCCTTCTCTCCTCTGCGGACAGTCCTTCATTTCCGAGCAATCTCGCAAATGCCCGCTTTTGCTTGCGCTGAAAATGATTCGCGTCGATGATCTCAAGCATCTGCTTGCCGGTCTTTCCCGAAAGTTCCTCAAGCACCTTTGTCACGTTGAGTTTCCGGCCGAATCTGTCGACAAAGAATTCGATGATTACGCTCCCGAGCTCCGCAACCACGATGATCACCGCGACAATCAATACGATGATCGCGGGAATCTCCAATACGGTCGATACGGTGTGGATCGCTGATTTGACAGAACTTATGTCCATTTATTTGTTCTCCTTTTTTCGTTTATTATTTCATCGCTGACACAACGATGTATTCTACCGTCGCCGCCGATTTCCGGATGCCAAGGTATTGCCCGAGACCTCCCAAGACGAAGATCAGCAACAGTGCACCGCTCACAAACGGGATCATCTCGTTATCGGGCGGTATCAGCAGCGGCACAGACTCGGGGGAAATCTCATAGATCGTCCACGGATTGTCCCCCACATCGGAACCGCCTGCGGACGCGAGCGCGGCCAGACCAACCGCGTCCTGCCGCAAAAGCGCCTTTGCCGTAACCGTTTCGCCATTTGAAAGCGTGATCGTTATCCGCTCGCCGACACTTCTGTCCACGCCCGTTGAACTGCCGATCAGGCTTCCGCCTATATGGTTTCCGACCGGACTCCCATTGCCCATACCGTCGCCTTCTTGTTCGCCGATGCCTTTGCCTTTCCCGTTGTCGCCGCTTCCCTCCGGTTCAGGGTCTTCGGACTTTTCTTCTTCTTTTACTTCATCATCGGGTGTTTCTTCTTTTACTTCATCTTCGTCCGCTCCATCGTCGTTATCATTGTTTTCGGGATCACTTCCGACGATGTCCTCGTCGTCGTTTTCTCCGGGTTCCTCCGGCGGCGAACCGACAAGCTGTACATCGATCGCGATGAGAGAATGGACAGAATTAGAGGCGTCTCCCACACTTTCGGCGAGTCCTACCATGCCGTATACGAGGCGATATCCTTTCTGCGTATCCATCAGATCCCACCGGGGATCGACATCCCAACGATTCCAATACTGTTCCAACGCGATCATCGGCTCTACGGGTACGCGCGTATCCTCCGTAAACGGGCCGGGACAGTTATTTACAGCATCCCAGTTCCTGCATAGATCCGGATAATAGTATCTTGGCGTTTCAAGTAAAATTTGGCGCGTATATTCAAAATTGGCGTTGTGTCCGTCCGTCGCCTTAAAGTATATCCTCTGAACGGAACCCGGATCGATGCCTGCACCTTCGAGTACGCTCGTCAAACTTACGCCCCTCGCGGCCTGCATCACGGGAAAATTTCCCATGTCTATCCACGTGTACGCCTGATCGTAAGTGCCGATCTTCCTGAGTTGCTCATTCGTGTAGACGACCCTTTCAACGTAGTCCGTCCCCAGATACCCCACGCGTATCGTAAGCGTATCGCCCTCGGCGGCGTAGGCGGCGCCCACACCCAAAAGCGAAAATCCGGCGGTCGCAAAGACCATGACAATGGTCAATACCACCGCCGCGCATATCCGTTTCTCGCGATTGCCCTTCTTTGTAAATGTCTTCATTCAATATCCTGTCTTAACTTTGCGTCCTTCTTCTCCTCAAGAAGATTGACAGGCCGCCGCCGATCAGCGCCGCGGCAATGATCAACGCGATGAGTATACCTGTCGAAATGCCGCCGCCTTGTCCGGACGCAGTATCGCCGGTCGTTTTGTCCGTCGATTGCGCGGGGCTTTCCGCCACACTCGGCAGGGAATCGGACTCGCCGGATACCGGCGCAATGTCCGCCTCCGCGACTGTATCTGAAACAGCGCTCGCAGCCCGTTTTGCGGTAAACAGAACAACGCTTCCGCCGCCCGTGTTTGAAACCTTTGATTCGGTCAGCGTCTGCGTTTCATCCTCTTTCGGCGCACTGTCCTTGATATATATCGTCTGCGTTACCCATTTAACATTCACCTGTTTCCCGTTTTCGTCGTATATTTTCGTGAATTCAACCTCGACCGTATATGGCTTGTCCGAAGCGGCAAATCGATCGAGCGCCGCAGGCAGTATCGTAATCACCGTGCTACCCTCTGTTACCGTATAATCCACGTTCTTCGTCAGTTTGACCATGCCGATATACACCTTAACGTCGGGATCGAATTCGCCCTCGATATGAAAAACAAACCCTTTATCCTGCGCGTATTTGTCGTAGACATTGCTGTTTTCCGCCTTATCGGTTTCGCCGTCGATAACGCTCACCTCCGTCGCCCCGAGCTTGAGCCACCTCGCGTAGAGTACAACGTCCGCGTCGCCCCGAAACACGGTATCCGCCGTCACCTCCGCGCCTCCGCTTCTCTTGTCGAACCAACCTTCGAACAGATAGTCGGCGCGTTTGATGTCCGGCAATGCACCATAGGCCTCTCCCTTATAGACAACCTTTCCCGTGAATTCATCCGCAGCGCCATTTGCGTCGAATGTAACTTCGTATCTGTTGTAGCGTTCGCGTTCCCATGCGAGGATGGGATAGCCGTCATTGCGCGGTGCGTTGTCCGCCGCAAATGCCTCGCCCAATACCCCGGCAAGTCCCTTCAATTCCGCGTCCGTCTTGGAAACCGCGTTCGCGCCGTCCTTGTTCGCCGCAGTCACGAGATAGTAATTGTTCGTGATATTCGTCGTGTCCGCGGCGTAACCGATCACGCCACCATAGTCGGCAGTGAGCGCCCCATAGGTCAGACTTCCCGTGTTGTACGTATTCCGCACCGTAGCACTCGCGCCATTTACGTTCCCAACGATACCGCCGATTCTCGCGGTTGCGCTCGCCGACGACGACGCAATGTCTCCGCGGTTGTAACTGTCTGTGACCGTACCCTCCGCGCTCATGTAACCGACCACACCGCCGACATTCGTCGCGCCGCCGCGCACCGATCCGCGATTTGAAACGCCCGATATTTCAGCGTTCGTGGCGTATCCGGCGATGCCGCCGATATTACCCGCCGTACCGCTCACGTCGCCTTCGTTGACACAGTTCCTGACGACGGAAGTCTTGCTGCTCGCTTCACCCGTGATTCCGCCCACACAATTTGAGCCTGTGATTACGGCTCGATTCACGCAGGATTCAATCGTGCCGTATGAATGTCCGGCGATACCGCCGAGATTGTATGTACCCGAAACGAGACCCGCGACCGTGAGATCACGCACGACGCCGCCGCTTCCTATATATCCGAACACGCCTTGATATGCGCCGCCGCTGATATTCAACGTGAGCGTCTTGCCGTTTCCGTCAAAAACGCCCGTGTAATGTTGTGCGGCTGTGCCGATCGGCGTATAAGAGACGCCCGAAAGATCGATGTCATTTACGAGTTTCACGCCGGATTGATTCAGTCTGCCCGCATTGACGCGCGCGGCAAACCAACGAAAATCATTCGCGTTCGTGAACTGATACACTTCACTCTGCAACGAGGGAACAGGTGTATCGAGTACCGTCACGGGTATCTCGACCGTCCTCGTAACGCCGTTTTCGGTATAGCTTGCCGTGACGACCGCAGTGCCCGCGCTCAGCGTCTGCGGAGAGAATGTCAGATTTGCGTTTGGTGCCGGAATGTCCGAGGACTTCCCGCTCGTATACGTCGCCGTCACCGCGAGTCCCGCCGGATCGAAGGATTCGCCGCTCGCGTACAGCGTCAACGCCGGCATGGTTTTCAGCGCAAGCGATGAAAGCGCGCTCTGCGTCACTTCAAGATCGTAGGTAAAGCTGCCGGTATGTGAGCCGTATGTCACGTTGATCGTAACCTGCGTGTCCTCCAACGTAAGCTCGTAATCACTCGCAAAACTCGCGGCGACGTTCGACGCGGGTACGACATCCTGCGTACCATCGCTGTATTGCGCGACCGCCTCAAATCCGAACAGATCGAAGTTCTGCCCCGTCTGATAGCTGAGCTTCTCAGGAGGCGAGATTGCAGCAAACGTCACGAAGGTCGCGGCCGCATTCGCCGTTTCCTGACCCGCCAACACGGGATAGCCGTTGTTCGTCGGCCGATTCGCGGAATCCGCCACCCATACCGCCGGCTCCCGTCCGTTGTTCAGGACACCCGCAAATGTCGGATCTTTCATTTCAACTGCGGTCTTTGCGCCGGATATCCCGTCAACGGTTCCGCCGGAACCGCCGCCAAAGATCGGATTGTCCATAAGACCCGCGAGCGTATAGGAATTTGTAACGGTGCCACGACCCCTGCCGCCGCCTACGATGCCGCCGGATTTATACGTGGTCGGATTGGTCTTATGACGACCGGTGCCGAAGTTCAAGCAGTTCTCAACCGTACCTTCGTTGTCGCCGACGATGCCGCCGGGATAAGCCGCATCGGCTGTCAGAATCGTACCAAAATTGATGCTGTCCTTCACGTAGGGCGTCCACGCGGCGCCATTCGCATAACTGACACCCGCGATGCCTCCGCCGCTTCTCGAACCGTCCGTCTCGACGGTTGCGTAGTTGATACAATTTTCGATATGGCCCCAGTTGCGGCCGACGATGCCGCCCACAAATCTGGTGCCCCGCACATAGCCGGACTTGACGACGACATTCTTTACAAGCGCATCTCTTCCGAGATCGCCGAACAGCCCGCGCGTATTCGAAAGGCTATCACCGGTTACGCCTCCGCTTGTATTGCCCGCCTCGTACAAATTGTATATTTCATGGAATCCGCCGTTGAAAGTACCTTTGAATGGTCGGCCCGTCGTGCCGTTATCGCTTCCCTGCGCCGTATGCAGGCCGCTCTCCTGATATTTGCCGATGATCGGCCACTCGTTGCCGCTCCATGTTCCGTCGGACGATTGCACGGCGCCGAGATCAACGTCCACGGCAAGCGTTACCGTCTTGCCGCTGAAGTCGTCGCCGTAGATGATGGGTTCCTCAGCCAAAACGCCGCTGTAGATGATAGATTCCGCAGCGGTGTCGCTGTCGGCGATAATAGGTTCTCCGCCGGTATTTTCGTCGGCGATGATCGCTTCCGCATCGGCATCTTCATCGGTGATGATCGCTTCCTCATCAATGCCCGGCATCTCGTCCTCCGGTCTCGATTGCCATGCTCCTGCCAGCGACCCGTTCGGCTTATTATTGACGATCTGTGCAAATCCCGCGAACTGTGCGGCGGATGTGAGTGTGAATTCCGTAGCTGTCGTGTTGTACCAAGATATGTCGTATGTGCCATCCCATACGCTAACTTCGTCGTCCGCGTAAGTGGCGGAACCCGTCGGCACAAATGTGAGAATCATGCACAGCGCTACAAAATACGCGAAAAGTCTGTACCCCCCCCATTTTTTGAACTTGATTTTATGACATTCATCTCTTTTCAACCTCCATCTCCACAATACGCGGCAAATCTGAAAATTTCAACGTGTAGGCGTTCGATTACACCTTTGACCGGTAACGGATAATTTTCATACATATTAAGTTTAAGTGAGAGAAGCGCATTTGTATGTTGTTTGGATAACGAAAAGCAACTTTTTGTAATATTTTATCGCACAAAGATGAAGCCGAGCGCGATAAAAATTACCGGGTAGAAAATGGTCAAAATCACGTCTGTCCCGCGCATGGACAGACGCCTCATGCTCGTGCGACCCGGCATCGCTCGAAATCCCCGCAGATCCATGGCGATAGACGTTTCATAGGCGCGGCGCAACGCGCCGGCGAGGATAGGCAGGCACAGACCGCTGTACGCGCGCAGTTTTTTCGCGATTCCGAGTTTTTTGAAATCCTTGCCGCGGAGCTGCATATAACAATAGATGTTTACAGCCTCGTCTCTTAAAATCGGCAAGAAATGCAGACCCACGATCACGGCAAAGGCAAGTTCGTAGGGCAGCTTCATCTGCACGAGAGCAAGCAGGTAATCCCGTATCTCCCCTTCGAGCAGAATGGCGGCCGCGAGTACGACGACAAGCAGCCGCAACGAAAGAACGGCGGCGAGCAGGAGTCCGTCCATGCCCGCGAAAATCGTTTGAATCACAAAGAGTGCCGCGATCAACAGAAGGAGCGCTCTTATTCGACCCAGGACGACAAGCATATCCGCGCCGCCGACCACCAAGGTCAAAATGAGTACGCATAGAATGCCCGCGATATGCGGAATATTGCCGGTCAACATGCAGGCCGTCGAGGCCGATACCATGAGCATCAGCTTTGGGCGTGGGTCTATACTTCGCAATCCTCCGCTTTTTACATGATTACTTGCACCTCCCGTCATCCGGTCTGCCCCTCCTCCATCTTGATCACACCGTCGGCATATCGCGCGGTAAAAGATTCATCGTGGCTGAACAGAACCACGCCCGTGTGTTCGTCCGACGCCAGTCCGCGAAGCAAGGCACCGAGCGCGGCCTTTCTTCCTCTGTCAAGCGCGGAGGTCGGCTCGTCCAAAATGAGATAGGCGGGCTTCATCGCTATGACGGCCGCGATGACGAGGCGTTGCTTTTCGCCCGTACTGAGTTCAAACGGGAAGGTTTCCGCGTATCGCTCCAGATCGAAGTATTCGAGATACCGCGCCTTGCGGGCTTCTATCTCCGCCGAATCCAATTCCAGGCATTTCAAGCCGAATTCCATCTCATCGCTTACGGAGGTGCAGAAGAGCTGTCTATCCGGCTGCTGCGCAACAAGGCCGATCTGCTTGCCGATTTCGGCGAGTCTGCGCCCGGACAGATTTTCGCCGTCCAAAAAGACGCCGCCGCGAAGCGGTTTCAGTATCCCCACAAGCAGCTTTGAAAGCGTCGTCTTGCCGCAGCCGTTCGGTCCCATGACCGCCGTGATCTTCCCCCTCTCGAACACGGCGGAAAAATCGTTGACGGCGAAGACGGGGGAGAAATCTCTCCGTTTTCGGGAAGGATTTCGCGCATAAGAGAAGGTGAGGTTTTTCACTTCTAACGCCATAGCTCATCCTCCAAAAGACTGCGGGGGATATTCGCGGGAGCGTCCGCACAGATGAGCCGGCCGTCTTTCATGAGCACCCACCGGTCGGCGAAGTCGAACAGTTCAAAATCGTGTTCAACGATGACCACGGTTCGTCCGCCGCTCTTCAATTCCTTTATGCGTCGCGTAAAACGCGTTCTGCCGTCGGCGTCGAGATTGCTCATCGGTTCGTCAAAGATCATCGCCTCCGGATTCATCGCGAGTATGCCGCCGAGCGCAAGCCTCTGTTTTTCACCGCCGGACAACGCCGATGGATTTGTTTCCGCCTTGCCGGCAAGACCCATATTTGAAATTTGCGCGTCGACCGACGATCTGATCGCCGCGGGCGGTTTCATCAGATTTTCCGGTCCGAATGCGATGTCGTCCTCCACGGCCGTCATCACGATCTGATGGTCGGGCTCCTGCGTGACAAAGCCGATTTGCGCGGACAACGCGCCGACCGTCACCGCGTCGTCATGCGCGATCTCACGGCCGCCGATATAGACCTCGCCCGTGAGCGTCCCCTTGATTAATTTTGGAATGGCGCCCGTAAGGCATCTGCACAATGTGGTCTTTCCGCAACCCGAAGGACCGACGAGCACCGTGATGGAACCGATTTCGATCGCGAGATTGATATCCGCGAGCGCCGGTCTCCGCTCCGTACCTTTGCCCGTGGGGGGATAAGAAAAGGAAAAATTTCTCGTTTCTATAAAAATATGGTCGTCCGTTTTCATTTCGCCTCGATCGATTTGAGCAAGTAGGCGGATCTGTTCCCGAAGGTGTCGGAAACGACAATGATTCTGAGCGGGCCTTTGCCTCCCTCGTCCGACCCTTTCAGCGTCTCGCCATCTTTCGCGTATACGACGAGGACGTTTTCCGGCTGTTCCACATCGGACGCAAAGACCGAGGATACGAATCCGTCCTCTCCCGTAAAGAGGAACTCGTCATATTTCCCCTGCCATCCCGGATCCGCGTCGGTCAAGAGCGTTTCAAGCGGCACGCCCGTAAATACGCCTGTCTCGTCCTCGTGTTTGCTCGACGCAATGCTTTTCTCGATCTCAACGGACGGCAGATCTTTCAGCTCATCGATCGTATATTCCCTATGCGCGCCGCTTTCCGAAAATACGAGCAAAGCGGCGGAATCGCCGGGCAGACGCATGGCGTTTCGATTGACAAGCGCAATGATCGCCACAAGGGCGATGAGTACGGCGAGCGTCACAATGATCGCGATATTGGACTTTTTCATACGGTTATCTCCCGGCCAATCTGTATTTTTTCATCACGCGAAACAGTTCCCACGCGATCAGTCCGCCGATCCCTCCGGAAACCGCCGATACCAAGATCGTCAGCGCGAGAAACAGAGGCGGCAGACGGAAAAAGATGACGTTTACGGCGAGCGTACCCGTGACGTTTGCCGCAATGCCCGCGAGAAACGCCGCGAGCCTGTCAAAATCACGTCTGCCGAAAACCGCCAAAAGGAGCATGAGAATGTCTACGGCAAGTCCGGGCGCTATATAGCTGAACAGCGACATCACGCCGTGCGAACCGGGCATCCCTGTGAGGATCACGATGATCGCCTGTATAAATCCGGCAAGTGTAGCGCTTCCGTATTTCCCCGTAATGGCGAAAGCGAGTACGAGCCACATCATATACAGCCCCCCGGCAAGCGAACCGCCCGGTATCATGAGCGACGCGCTGACGATGTGCGTCGCAGAGGAAATCACAGGTTTGATCGCGATGCCGATGGCGGCCATCACGGCGATCACGATCAAATCATAGGTGGAAAAGCGTTTTAAGATCATATTTCGCATCGCACTTCTCCGCAAAGCAATTTCCGGTGGAACAATTATATCAACGCGTCAGGGTGATGTATGTTGTCGAAACAACATTCTTACTCAGTTCTTTGAGATATCAACAAGGTCGTAAAGTGAAAAGATTTGATTTTTATTTGGAATTTTCAAGTTGAATGACGAAATAACCGCGCCAATAGATCAGGTATGCTGTCGCGATTCCCTTTCGTTACTTCGAGAACCGTTACGGCGACGTGTGATCGCACGTCGTCTAAAAAGGGGGTGTGCCTCGCCTTGACGACGCCGAGTACGGGACGATCTGTGTCGAGCAGGCGAAAGACTTCCTTCTGAAAGACAAGGGCTTCGGATTCCATGAAGCCGAGCTCGTCCATCACGATCAGCTCCGCGCCGCGCGATTCTCTCAGTATGCGCGCGCCGTGCGTATCGAACACATCGGGATAAGCGGTAAACGTCATGTTTTGTTTATTGCGGGAGGCGACGGGGGGAATGTTTACTTGCTCGGAAAGCTCGTCGCCATAGGGCACGATGTATATCCGGTCTTCGTTCGCATCCGTCGAAAGGTCTCGGGCTACCGTGGAAAATCCGCCGGGGGCGATTCCCGCGTCCGCGATAAATCGATCGATCGCTGTCGTTTTACCGACATTTCGCTCGCCCGTCAGAAAAATTTTCTCTCCGCGCATCGGTATTTCCTTTCTTTATAAAGCGCCGCGACTCTCTATGATGAATATCCCCACATCTTTTGGCTTGGGCAAGAGGTAGGGATAGACGGCGTCGCCCGTTTCGGCCAATCGGCTCATGAAAAGGTCTGCGCGCGCCTCTTGTGTTTCCGAATCCCGCTCCGAGGCGTAGTATTCGAAAAACCGCAGAGCCTCCTCTTTGGATTTGAAAGGCTGGCTGAAATCCAAATTCGCCGTATACGCGCGGTATACATATCCTTCTGTCTTGAAAAACGTCTCCGCTTCCCGCGCAAATATCCGTTTCGGCTTGCGCTGAATCAAACTGTGCCGCGGATCGGTATCTGCGCCGTGCGTGATGAGGATCACGCGGCGCCTCGCTTTGGCGATGAGCGCCTTCAAGTCGCCTGCAGACGCTCCGAAGAAACTCAACAGGAGGATGTCATAGGCCCCATCCGCGACGGTGCACGCATCTGCGACGGTCGGAACGATATTTGTGACGCCGAGCACCCTCACCCGCTCATTCATGTATTCGATCACGGCGGGGTCTTTATCGATGGCAGTGATCGACTTCACGTCGTCCGCTATCTCAAAATCGATGCGTCCGAGTCCGCATCCGACATCGATAAGCTCTTCGCCCTTTTTTACGTAAGGACGAATCAAGGCCGCGAGTTTTTCATGAAAACCCGTATACCTGCTTGCGCGTTCGAAAAAAACGATCGTTTCATCCGTCCACTCAAAGCGCATCGTTCTTACCGTCCAATGCCTCTTTGTCTAGGATTTCAAAATGTCCTTTGTGAAACCGGATGATCCCGGCCTTGCGCATGACGCTGAGCGCGTGAGACAGTGCGCTGCGGTTTACGCCGAGATACTGGGCAAACTGCTCGCGATCCATGTTGACGTCGAAGACATCGCTGCCCGTCTTCTCGCTCATATGGCGCAGGAATACGCCGATGCGCGCGCGAAGCGACCTTTGGTACAGGACGTCTATCTTATACTGCTTTTTGACGCTTTCGTTCGCCAGCAAGTGAATGATGTTCCGTCGCAGTTTATCCAAGATATCTCGGGAAATACGATTGCTTTCAAAGACGGCGCTGTCTATGGCCACAAGCGACGAAGCGCCAACGCTGCTGACATGAAGCGGGCTTCTCTTATTCATCGTAAAGGCTACATCAAAGTTTACGATATCACCCTCCGTGTAAACCTGTACGAGGTCGAGACTGCCGTCATAATGATATCTGGCGCCCTTAAGCCGGCCGGCTGTGATGATCCAGAACCTGCTCGTTTCCTCGCCTTCCTCGACCAACACCTCATCCCGTGACAGCACGATACATTCAGGCTTTGCCGCTGAGAGAAAGCGCTCGTATTCCTGTTCCGATAGGCCATCAAACAGTCGGACATGCCGCATTTCACATAGGCTCATGTTCTTATATCGCAATCCTTTCGATAAATCAGCCGTTCCGTGCCGCCCGTCAGTCCCGTGACGGCGGAGATGAGCCGCTGCGCGTCCTCTTTCTCCGCGGTGACCGTCACGGCGGCTTTCTCCGCGTATACGAGGTCGCCGAGCGAAAAGCCGCTCCGCTCGGCCAACGCTTTCAACTTATCCAAATATGGATAGCCTATCTCATACCGAATGGCCACCCCTTCTTTGACCGCCACGATGCCCGCCGCGTCGAGCGCGGCTTTCGCGGACGCTGTGTAGGCGCGCACGAGACCGCCCGTACCCAGTTTGATGCCCCCGAAATACCGCGTGACCATCACCGCCGCATTCGTGATACCCTCACTCGTCAGCATCTGCACGATGGGCGCGCCCGAGGTACCTTGCGGCTCGCCGTCGTCGCTGGCCCACTGAAGCTGCATACTATCGCCGATGACAAAGGCGGGGACGTTATGGGTCGCCGTCCTGTGCGTCTTTTTGATCTCCGCAAAGAAGCGATCGGCCGCATCACGGGACAAGGTCTCCCGAACGCGACCGATAAACCGGGATTTTTCAATAATCAATTCCGCGGAGCCGTCGCCCCGAACCGTATAATATTTAATCAAATCAAAATTTTGTCTTTTTCAGCTCGTCGATAAACTTGTCGTTGAGTATCTTGATGTGCGTACCTTTCATACCCAACGATCTGGACTCGATGACCCCCGCGCTCTCCAATTTGCGCAAGGCGTTTACGATGACGGAGCGCGTGATGCCGGAGCGGTCGGCGATCTTGCTGGCCACCAACAAGCCTTCCTTACCCTCCAATTCGTTGAATATCTGCTGTATCGCCTCGATCTCCGAATAGGACAAGGTGCCGATGGCTTTGAGAACGGTCGCCTTCACGCGCGCTTCCTCATCCTGCTCGAGCCGCTGTCTGCGACGAATCTCGAGTCCCACGACGGTGGCTCCGTACTCGCCGAGTATGAGGTCCTCGTCGGTAAAGGCCGGCGCGTATCTGGTCAGGATGACCGTGCCGAGCCGATCACCGCCGCCGTACACGGGAATGATCGTGTGCAGCTTATCATAGGTGTCATAATCGTACTTGAATATCTTCAGCGCCTCATCAGCCTTGAGATTGGAAACAGTCTCCGTGACCTTCAGCATCTCGTCGTTGTACTCTCCGGGCAGTTTCTGCTGTCCCGTCTCCGGGTCGTCGACCGCAGCGCTTTCGGAGCGGATCGTGTAGTGTACGCCGACGACTTTCCCCGCGTAATTCGTCACATAAACATTGGCATCCATGAGTTCGCTCAGGATTTCGCATAGATCGTCAAATGAAAACACGCCCGTGCTGCTTTCCTGCAATACCCAATTGAGCTTTCTTACTTTTTCAAGAATCGTTTTTTCCATTTGTTCTTCCCCTTTTTATTCTTGAAATTACAGGATAAACCTATCAATATCATCGGCGTGAATCCTGTCGATAAACTTCTCTTTGACATAGGCCGCGTCGATCACGACATCATCGTTTTCGATGTCCGGGATATTGTAAGAGATGTCCTCCAACAGTTTTTCCATGATGGTGTGGAGTCGCCGGGCGCCGATGTTCTCCGTCTGCTCGTTTGTCATATAGGCGATCTCCGCGATTTCGTTCACCGCGTCGTCCGTGAAGGTCATCCGTATCCCTTCCGTTTCGAGGAGCATCTTATGCTGCTTGAGCAGTGCGTTCTCGGGGACGGTGAGTATCTGCACGAAGGCTTCCTTTGTGAGATTTTCCAGTTCCACGCGGATGGGGAATCGGCCTTGCAATTCCGGGATGAGATCGGTCGGTTTGGCGATGTGAAACGCGCCGGCACCGATAAACAGGACGTGATCCGTCTTGACGGGGCCGTGCTTCGTATTCACCACGCTGCCTTCGACGATGGGAAGAATGTCCCGCTGCACGCCCTCCCGCGAGACATCGGCGCCGGATCTGAGCGAGCCGCCGGAAGCGATCTTGTCGATCTCGTCGATGAAGATGATGCCGTTCTGCTCGGCGTTCTCAAGTGCCTCGGAGATCACCTGCTCCATGTCGATGAGGTTCTGCGCTTCTTCCTCCCGCAGAATCTTCCGCGCCTCTTTCACCCTGACATTCTTCTTTTTCTTTTTCTGGCCCCCGCCGATGGCGTCGAAGATGTTGCCGATGGCGATATTCATGCCTTCGTTGCCCATGTCCAATTGATTCACCTGCGGATTGTCGCTCACCTCTATCTCGATATATTGCTCATCAAGAAGACCGTCCCGCAGCTGTTGGCGCACCTGCTCCCGCGTCAGTTCGATCTCGGATTCCGGCCTGTCGTCCGTCGTTTCCGGCGTCTGCGTCCGGTTCTGCTGCGCCCCGCCCATGATGAAGTCGAACGGGCCTTTGATGCCGCCGCTGTGGGCGTTTTTTTTCTTGCCGGGTACGATTGCTTCGACGATCTTCTCCTCCGCGATTTCCTCCGCGACGCTGTACTTCTCCTGAAGCCGGTTTTGCTTCGTGATGCGAATGGACGATTCGACGAGATCGCGGATCATCGAATCGACATCCCGACCCACATAGCCGACCTCCGTAAACTTCGTGGCTTCCACCTTGACAAAGGGCGCATCCATCAGCTTTGCGAGCCTTCGCGCGATCTCCGTCTTGCCCACACCCGTGGGACCCATCATGAGGATGTTCTTCGGCGTGACTTCCTCGCGCATGTCCTCCGGCAGAAGGCTTCTTCGATACCTGTTGCGCAGAGCCACGGCGACGCTTTTCTTCGCCTGATCCTGGCCTATGATATACTTATCAAGCTCCGCCACAATCTCTTTGGGCGTCATCTGATACAGTGCGTTACTCATCCGTATCACCCCCATTTTCGTCGTCCTTGTCCGCGCCGAGCTTCTCCACGGTAATCCTGTCGTTTGTATACACGCAGATGGACGCAGCGATGGTCAGCGCCTCGCGAACGATGGCCTCGGCATCCATATCCGTATGGTTGTACAGCGCGTTGGCCGCCGCATAGGCGTAGTTGCCACCGGAACCGATGGCCACAAAATCCTGATCCGGCTCGATGACTTCGCCGTTGCCCGAGATGACGAGCAGGCTCTCCCTGTCCGCAGCCACCATCAGCGCCTCCAGGTTTCGGATCGCCTGATCCGAACGCCAACTCTGCGCCAACGCGACCGCCGCCCGCTTCAGATTGCCTCCGTGTTCCTCGAGCTTCTTCTCAAAGCGCTCGGTGAGCGTAAAGGCGTCCGATACAGAACCGGCGAATCCGGAAAGGACGCTGTTCTTGTATATTTTTCTGACCTTCTTGGCCGTGTGCTTCATCACGGACGTCTCGCCCATCGTGACTTGCCCGTCGCCTCCGATACAGACATCGCCATCGCCCCTACGGACGGCGACTATGGTAGTAGCATGAAATTGCCCCATAAAAACCTCCCTTTGCTTGTCTTTTTTGCGTATCTGCGGTTTATCCTCCTCTTTCGTCAGTTACGTACCTCAAGTACGCGCCTTCCTCAATCGTCGTCTGCACCGCACCTACACAAAAAATCCGGCGCAAATCTTTTACTTTCTGTAACTTTTGTTATTCTTTGTATCCGCACTCCGAGTTCGAACACGCAAAATCGTTGTTCTTTGTCTTCTTTTCGGTCAGGAGCGACCCGCACTCCGGACACTTTTTGTCGATGGGCTTATTCCAATAGATCTGCTTGCAGTTCGGATAGCCGCTGCACCCGTAAAACACGCGTCCTTTTTTGCTCTTTCTCGCAACAAGGTCTGAGCCGCAGGCCGGACATTTGACATCGATCTTCTTGACGATGGGCTTGGTGTTCTTGCAATCGGGATAACCCGAACACGCCATGAACTCACCGAATCGTCCGTGCTTGATTACCATGGGCTTGCCGCAGAGCTCGCAGACCTCGTCCGTGACCTCGTCCTCCATCTGAACCTTTTCGATCTCACGGTCGGCGACCTCTAATTCCTCGCTCAGCACGCCGTAAAACTTCCCGACGACACCATGCCAATCGATGCCTTTCGTTTCGATGTCGTCAAGCTGATCCTCCATAGCGGCGGTAAAACCGGTATCGACGATCTCATTGAAATACTTCTCCATGAGTTCCGTCACGACAAAGCCCAAATCCGTCGGTTGCAACGTCTTTTTGATCCGCGAAACATATTTCCGTTCGACGAGGGTCGCGATAATCGGCACATAGGTGGAGGGTCTGCCGATGTCCTTTTCCTCCAGTTCCTTTACGAGGCTGGCCTCCGTAAAGCGCGGAGGCGGCTGCGTAAAGCTCTGTTCGGCGGACAATTCTTCCGAATCGAGCACTTCGCCCTTTTCGATCTCCGGCAACATCTTCCCTTCGCTGTCTTCGATCGCCGTCTGATATACAGAAAGGAATCCGGTGAATTTTAGTTTAGAACCGGTCGCTCTGAACGTGTAATCGCCATTCTTTACGTCCGCGCTGACCGCGTCGAACACAGCGGGCGCCATGCGGCTGCCCACGAATCTGGACCAGATCAACTTGTAGAGCTTGTACTGGTCGCTCGAAAGCGAGTCCTTTATATCGTCGGGGTGCAGGTTGACATTGGAGGGTCTGATGGCTTCATGCGCGTCCTGCACGTCTTTTTTCTTGTTCGTATAGCGATTATTGCCCAGATATTCCTCGGAGAAATGCTCCTTAATGTAAGTCTTTACCATGTTTTCGGCTTCCTCGGATATGCGAACGGAGTCGGTTCTGATATAGGAAATCAGACCGATCGTGCCGTGCCCTTTCACCTCCACGCCTTCGTAGAGCTGCTGGGCGACGAACATGACGCGCTTCGTGAGAAAGCCCAATTTGACCGACGCGTCCTGTTGCAGGCTGCTCGTGGTAAACGGCGGGAATGGGCGGCGCATCCGCTCCTTCTTCTCCACCCTTGCAACCTCGTATGAACCCGCCGCAAGCGCCTCCACGATCTCATCGGCGGCCTGCTTATCGCGAACGGTGAGCTTGTCGCCGTCCTTCTCGATGAGCTTGGCCGTAAAGACTCGTCTGTCCTTTTCCTTCTTTTTGAGTTGAACGGAGATGTTCCAGAATTCCTCCGGGACAAATTTCTGTATCTCCTTTTCTCGGTCGCAGATGATCTTGAGTGCCGCAGATTGCACACGGCCGGCGGAAAGCCCCCGCCGAACCTTGCGCCACAACAGCGGGCTGATTTGATATCCCACCAACCTGTCCAACACGCGTCTCGCCTGCTGTGCGTCCACCAGATTTTTATCGATGAGGCGAGGATTTGCGACGGCACCTTTGATGGCGTCTTTCGTGATCTCATTGAATACGATCCGGCTCGCCGCAGTTTCATCCAGGCCCAACAGATAGGCGATATGCCAGGATATCGCCTCTCCTTCGCGATCCGGGTCAGTGGCAAGGTATACCGTGTCGGCGGTCTTCGCTTCCTTTTTCAGCGCCCTGATCACGTCGCCCTTCCCGCGGATATTGATATAGGCCGGCTCGAAGTTGTTCTCGATCTCGATTCCCAGCTTGCTTTTGGGAAGATCCCGAATATGCCCGACCGACGCGACCACTTTATATTTTTTCCCCAAAAACTTTCCGATTGTTTTCGCCTTCGAGGGCGATTCCACAATTACAAGTGATTTCACTTCTGCGCTTTTTGCCATGTATTCATGATCTCCTGTTCCTCATATTGTCGTGAAAAGCGTTCTCGTCTATTATATCATAAAATGCGGAGCATTTTTGATATAATCCGCCATCTCCGCAAAGCGGAGGGCATTAGATCCATATAATAGCCGTGAAGCGGCTATTATATCATAAAATGCGCGGCTATTATATCATATCCACGGCTATTATATAACATTGCAGTCACTTTGCAATGAGTATTTTGCCACTATAGTAGCCCACGAGGCCTTTTATCTCCAAAATCGTGACAAGCGCCGCCGATTTTTGCACGGAATTTCCGGTCAAAAGCGCGAGATCATCCACATTTAATTCCCCGTTATCCCGTATCGCGTCAAAGGCGATCCGCTCCTCCTCGCTGAGTCCGCGGACATCCTCCCGCCGCGCTTCGGTTTTGATACCGAGGTCTGTCAGCACATCGTCGATAAACACCAACGGCCGCGCCCCGTCGTATATGAGCTTGTTGCAGCCGATACTGACCTGCCTGTTGATATTTCCGGGCACCGCGTAGACTTCGCGGCCCTGCTTCGCCGCCCATTCCGCCGTGATGAGAGAGCCGCTCGACAGCCCAGCCTCCACGATAACGGTAGCCAGAGACAGACCGCTTATGATGCGATTGCGCGCGGGGAAGGTGAATCTCGTCGGCTGAGTTTCCGGAGGATATTCGGACAGAATGAGGCCGTTTTGCAGAATGGACTCCCGCAGGCGCAGATTCGACCGCGGATAGCAGATGTCGATGCCGCAACCCAGCACCGCGACGGTCGATCCATTGCCCTCCAGCGCGCCCGTGTGGGCAAAGGTGTCGATGCCGGCTGCCATGCCGCTGACCACGACAAGCCCGCATTCCGCGTATCGCTTTGCTATGCTTATGGCCGCCCATCTGCCGTACTCCGTCGCCTTTCTCGCGCCGACCACAGCGACGGCGGGCCGAGAGAGCAGAGAAAGTTCGCCCTCATAGTACAGCTTTTTCGGCGGGTTTTCGATATTGCGCAGCAAAGCGGGATAGGACTCGTCGCGCGGTGTGACAAAAGCGACCTCCGATTTACGCGTCATAGCCGCCTCCCATCTCCGAAGGGCGCCGATAACTGATCGCCTCGGACACATGGGAAGACTCAATGTTTTCCGAGCCTTCGATGTCCGCGATGGTTCGCGCGATACGCAGCATCTTCTTGCCCTGTCTGGCGCTAAATCCGTACACGCTGTACGCCTTGCGCAGCAGTTCCTCCGCCTCGCCCTCCGGGCGGCAATATCGTTCGGTCTGTTCCGGCGTGAGCCGGGCATTGCAGATATCGAACGTGCCGGATTCGTCCTGTCCGCCGCCATCCTCGACATAACGTCGCCGCTGCATCTTTCGCGCCCGCAAGACCCCCTCCATGAGTTCCTCCGACGACGCGCCTTCCGCGCCCTGCAATGCCGCGTATTCCACGCCCGCCACCCGCACGTGCATATCGATCCTGTCCAAAAACGGCCCCGAGACCTTCGAGAGATACCTTTGCCGCTGCGCCTCTCCGCAGGTACAGGTGTGGGACGGATCGCCATAATACCCGCAGGGACATGGATTCATGGCGACGATCAAAATGAAGCGGCAGGGATACCGGTTACGATAACCCACGCGCGAAAGATCGATGTATTCGTCCTCCAGAGGCTGGCGCAGCATGTCGAGCGTCCGGCGCTCAAACTCCGGCAGTTCGTCCAAAAAGAGCACTCCCCGATGCGCGAGCGAGAGTTCCCCCGGCTTGGGTTGCCGCCCGCCTCCGACCATGGCGGCGGCCGTGATGGAATGGTGCGGCGCACGGAAGGGCCGCTCTGCGGCCGGGCACTTCGCCCTGCTGCTCTCTCCCGCGATGCTGTACAGTTTTGTGACCTCCAGAATCTCATCCTTTTCGAGCTCAGGAAGGATGGTGGGAATCCGGGACGCGAGCATACTCTTGCCCGTCCCCGGAGGCCCATACATCGCGAGACCATGCCGGCCCGCCGCACAGATCTGTAACGCGCGTTTTGCCCGCTCCTGTCCTTTCACCTCGCTGAAATCTCCGATATCCGTCCGCATCAAAGCCTGCGCCGCCCCGTTTTTCTCGCTCCGCGTCAAGATCGGTACGATGTCCCATTCTCCCGACAGATGATCCAACACCTGCTTCAGATGCGTCGCGGGAAAACATTCCATATCATCGATACAGGACGCGTCATTTAGATTTTCCTCCGGCAAAAACACTTTCTTGATCCCTTTCTCTCGCAGACCCAGCAACAGAGCCGCAGCCATCTCGGTTCGATTGAGCGAGCCATCCAGAGACAGCTCTCCGATAAAGGCCGCCGTCCTTAGAACATCCGGGGCAATACTATCCGACGCGGCGACGATACCCACGGCCATCGGCAGATCGAAATGGCTGCCCTCTTTCCTCGTATCCGCGGGAGATAGGTTGATCGTAATGCGGTTCATCGGAAACCGAAAACCCGAATTCGTGATCGCCGAACGGATGCGATCCTTCGACTCCCGCACCGTAAGATTTGGGAGTCCAACCAACGACAGCGCGGGAAGCCCCTGCGACAGATCCGTCTCCACGCTCACGAGCTCGACATCAAGACCGCAAAGCGACGCGGTCAGCACCTTGGATGTTGTCATTTCACACCTCTTTCATTCAGCAAAACGCGTTCTCGATACACTCAACCCGCGCCTTGCCATCCTCATAAAACACCTCTATCACATCGAAGCGAAAACAGGTCTTTTCATGCACGGGCAATTTGTTCCATCGACTGAACAGAAAATAGGAAGCCGTCTGCCTGATATGCGCCTGCTTGTTCGCCGTCACCGCCTCGGAGGGTCGACCATAGCGCATGTTCCGCCGGCTTTTAACCTCCACAAAACAGATCGTATCGTCGCGATACGCGATGAGGTCTATCTCCCCCTGCTTGCAGGTGAAATTTTTCGATAATATCCGATAACCCCGCCGCTCCAGATAAGAAGCGGCGTCGATTTCCCCTTGCGCTCCAATTTTCACATCTCACTCCATTCGTAAACAAAATTCCCAAACATTTGATATGACATATGCTACCAGTAATTCTTTTGTTTGTCAAGCGGGAAAATCTATGATATAATAGTGATCATGAAAACACGAAAAAAGTATCGATACAAAGGACGAAAACGTCAGACGGGATCGGAAGCGACCGTCAGAGGCGTCCTCCGCAAAACGCGGCGCGGCTTCGGCTTCCTCATTCCGGAGAATGGCACGGGTGATATTTACATCTCGGCGCGCAAACTCAATGGCGCCATGAACGGCGACCTTGTGGATGTCATCGTCTACCTTGACAGCCGCCGCGGAGATTCGCGCGAAGGCTATGTGCGCAAGATCGTCGAGCGAGCCGCGGACGAGATGGTTGGCACCTTTGCGCGTCTGCCGCATGGCGGTCTCGTCATACCGGACGACAAGACCAATGGCGAGGAAGTGCGCATCGCAAACGAGGATTTCGGGAAGGCCAAGCCGGGCGACAAGGTCGTAGCGAGGATCACAAAATATCCGGACAGACGAAAACCGGCGGAAGGCGTGATCACGGAGGTCCTCGGCAGAGCCGGAGACGCGAGCGGCGTCATGCGGGCGCTCGTGCGCAGCTTCGGCATCATTGAGGATTTTCCGCCCGAGGCGATCGCAGAGGCCGAAACGACGCCCCAATGCGTCTCGGACGAGGATATCGCGAAGGTTCGCCCGGGCAAGCCGCCTAGGCGCGATCTGCGGAAAAAAACGATCTTCACCATCGACGGCGCCGATTCGAAGGATTTCGACGACGCGGTTTCGATCGACAGATTGGATAACGGACATTATCTGTTGGGCGTACACATCGCGGACGTGTGCCATTATGTCGCCGCCGGCAGCGCGATAGACATGGAGGCGCTGAATCGCGGCACCAGCGTATATCTGCCCGACGCGGTCATTCCGATGCTGCCCGCCGCCCTGTCAAACGATATATGCAGTCTGAACGAAGGTGTGGACAGGCTCACTCTCTCCGTCGATATGGAGGTGGATGAAAACGGGGAAGTCGTCCGCCACGAACTGTATGAGAGTGTCATTCACTCGACGGCGAGATTGGTATACGACGATGTCTCCGATCTTCTTGAAAAGGACGACGCGTTTCAGCGAAAACGATACCGCCACATCGCGGCGGATATTGCGCTTATGGGAGAACTGGCGCACATCCTCGAAGGCGCGCGTCACCGTCGCGGCAGCATCGACTTCGATCTGCGCGAAGCGACCGTCGCCTTGGACGCGCACGGTCTGCCGACGGATATAAAGACCTATGAGCGGCGCACGGCAAACCGCATGATCGAAGAATTCATGATCTTGGCCAACGAGACGGTGGCGAAGCAATTTGCCCAAATGCACATACCCTTTGTGTATCGGGTGCACGAGCGGCCGGACACGGAAAAGATGCGCGCATTCATGAAGTTGATCGCGCAGTTCGGCCTGAAGCTCAAGGGCAGACCTGATAATGTCACGCCCCTCGCGCTGAGTGAGCTGCTTCACACGATAAAAGGACAGACGGAAGAAGATATCCTGTCGAAGGTCTGCTTGCGTTCCATGCAGAAAGCGGTGTATGGCGTCGAATGTCTGGGTCATTTCGGTCTGGCGCTCAAATATTACTGCCACTTTACCTCGCCCATCCGGCGCTATCCCGATCTCATCATCCACCGGATCATAAAGGAAAGCCTCGCCGGCAAGCTGCCCGCGAAGCGCGTCCGTATCTTCAAGAAAAAGACGGACGCGGCGGCAAAGCGCTCCTCAGGAACCGAGCAACGAGCCACGATGCTGGAACGAGAAGCGGAAAAACGCATGAAAGCGGAATTCATGACCCGGCATATCGGAGAGGAATACGACGCCATCATCAGCGGCGTCACGTCTTTCGGTCTGTTCGCGGAACTGGAGAACACCGTCGAGGGGATGATCGGATTTGACACACTGACCGACGACTATTACGATTTCGAAGCGGATCACTACAGGATCGTCGGACAGGAAAGCGGCAAAATCTACGCCCTCGGCGACCGCGTGCGGATCATCGTCACATCCGTGGATGCGGACAATCGGGAGATCAATTTCTCGCTCAGCGATCCGGCCGCCAAAAGGTAGGCGTAAACAGCAATATGATCGTAAACAGCTCCAGCCGCCCGATGAGCATGAGCAGACTGAGCAAGAGCCGCCCGCCCGCCGAGAATATCTCATAGGTGCTGTTATATTCCAGCTGCCCAAAGGCCAATCCTATGTTGGACAAGGCCGCGATCACAGCACTCGTGGTGGTCGTCACGCTCAATCCATCGAAAGACAGGATCAGACTGCCGACGGCAAAGACCAGCATATAGACGAATACATAGACCGTTATATTCGACACGCGATCCGCCGATATAGGCTTTTCGCCCAATTTCACGGCCACGACGGCGTTCGGATGAAGCCGCTTATAGACATTTCTCCGAATCAGCGCAAGGATGACGGAAAAGCGGATGATCTTCAGTCCGCCGCTGGTGGAGGCGGAACAGCCCCCGACAAAAAGCGCCGCGAACATGAGCATCTTGCAGAACCCGGGCCACGCGCCGTAATCCGTACTCGCATACCCGGCGGTGGTGACGAAGGAAACGACCTGAAAAAATCCATACCGAATTGTCTCCCCTAAGCTGTCGTAAACACCTTTCCAATTGAGGATGAAGATCGTTAAAATCATGACACCAAAGAGGATGATGAAAAACACGCGAATCTCAGGCTCCTTGAAAAAGTCCCGGAATCGCCTTCGGAAGATCAGCTGATACGAAATGAAATTCATAGCTGCCAAAACGCAGAATATCGCCACGACGATTTCAATGTAGAGACTGTTGAAATGATGAACACCATCCGCGTAATTTGAAAGTCCCCCGTTCGCCATGCTGCCAAATGCGTGGATCAGCGCGTCATACGGGCTCATCTCTCCGCTGAACATCAGCAGCACGAACTCGATGGCGGTGAACGCGAAATAGATCAGGTAGAGGTGCTTCGCGTTATCCGACATGCGCGACTTGACCTTATCTATCGTGGGCGCCGTCGTTTCGGCATTCATGATATTCGCCGCGCCCATGCCCAGCGCGGGCAAGATGGAGATGGCGAAAATGAGGATGCCCATACCGCCAATCCAATTGGAGAGAGAACGCCAGAGCAGCAGACTGTTCGGCATCTCCGCAAGATTGGACAGCAGAGTCGCGCCGCTCGTGGTAAAGCTCGACACGGATTCGAAGAATCCATCCACGAAAGAGTCCATCTCCCCCGAAACGACATAGGGCAACGCGCCCAACACGGAGGCCAAAAGCCAACACATCGCCACGACCAAAAGCCCGTCGCGCACCCTTATGCTCGGGCGGACATTTCTGATGCCAAAGACAAGGATCGCGCCCGCGATCAACTGCGCGGCAATGATCACACCGAAAGCGGAAGTCATGCCGTATTCGCCGAAAATCAGCGACGCGACGAAACATGGAAGCATAGCGCCGCCAATGATGAGGCAGACCATGCCGATAACCTTTAAGATGAGTTTGTGATTCAGATTCATATCTATATTTCCCCGGCCAAAAAATCCCTATCTCGTCCTGAGCAGCTTCTCCAAATCGAACGCGTCGGAAAGCAGGGACAGGATGATGACCCGATCTCCGTCCTCCACCCGCGTGATCTCGTCGGGAACAATCACCTTGCCTCCCCGCTGTATGGCCGCGATCATCATGCCCTCCGGCAGTTTCAGGCGAGCGATCGGCTTATCCGACAGCACCATGTCGTCCTCTATCGCGATCTGGATCAACTCCGCCTGCCCCTGAATGATCTGCGAGGAGATGATCTTCGAACCCTGCAAAAATCGCAATATGTGGTTCGCGGAAATATCGACGGGATTCAGCGCCATATCCACGCCCATGCTCTCGATCAGATCCCCGAAGCTCTCCCGGCTGATCTTCGCGATCACATCCTCGATGCCGGCCTGTTTCGCCATGAGCGCCAACAGGAGATTTTCCTCGTCGAAACCCGTCACGCTGACAAAAGCGTCCATTTCCCCGAAATTCTCATCCCTAAGCAGATTCACGTCCGTAGCGTCCCCGTGCAGAATGAGGACGTTGTGCAGATGCGTGGACAGATACTGACACCGCGCCTTATCCGAATCGATGATCTTCACGGAAGCGCCGAACTCCTCGAGCATTCCCGCAAGATAGAGTCCCGCCTTGCCGCCGCCGGCGATCATCACTTTCTGTATATCCGTATACTTTCCCCGTTCGTACACCTTCTTGCTCAAGCTGTCGATGATGCTCCGCTCCCCGATCACGTACAGATCGTCCTCCGCGCCGATGAGAATCTCGCCCGCGCCCGAAACGATCACCTTTCCGTTCTTCGAAATGGCCACGACCCGCGCACCCTTCAGCGTCTGCTCCGCAGCCTTCGTCGTGAGTCCAACGAGCTCCGGAATCTTCTCCGCGATGAATTCCAACATGGACACGCGCCCCGCATAGAACACGCCGTTGCTCAAGGTGTATTTTTCCACCAAATATTTATTGATCTCCTCCGCGACGCCAAGATCGGGATTCGTCACATAGTCGATGCCGAAAGACTCCATGATGAAACCGCGCTGCCCCATATGCTCCGGATCCCTGAGCCGCGCGATCACCTTATTCACGCCCAACCGCTTGGCCGTAGACGCGATGACGATATTCTTCTCATCCCTGTCCGTCGTCGCGATGAGATAGTCATACGAGGAGATTCCGACCTCATTCAGCAGCGAGACCTCTTTGCCGTTCCCCACCACGCTCATGATGTCGAGCGACGTGCCGAGCCTGCCGATCAGTTCCTCGTCCTTATCTATGACCGTGACCGCATGGTCTCCGCCAATGAGCATCTCCGCGATCTTGAGCCCCAATTTCCCCGCGCCGACAATGGCAATCTTCATATTCGTTCCCCCCGATTTTCATGCAACATGGATATAATTGTAACACTTTTCGAACTGAAAACAAGAGCTTTCGCGGATTTCATGTTATTATATCAGCCGCGTTTTGCGCCAAGACGACGCGCGTGTCAAGAGGACGTATAATTTGACACACCAATATCGCGTTGAATAACTAACTGCGTGTTTGATTGATGTCGCTTGTAATTTTATTCCGTGAGCCTCGAGGCATAAATAATCACCTCGTTGCGATTATATAAGAAAGTGTTGAATGTGCCGGAATAAGACATCCCTATACTCAGCAAAAATATCCGTACTGAAAACTAAATCCAATTCCCGTGTCAAAAACATCTTGTAGACCTTTGCGGGATTGCCTAATGGCGACAGCAGAGCAGAAACGAGAATATTCGTGTCAAGAACAACGCAAAGCGCATTCATTGATTCGCCCTTCTCATTTTTCGTTGCACCCGTGCGGACGCAATTTCCGCATCAATTTCTGTCGAGGTCATCTTGTCTGTGCCGTTCTGAATAGAGTTTTGCCATATTCTTTCGGAGGCGACCATCGCATCCTGCATGGTGACTCCCCGATCCTCACTGTCTGTGGCAAGAGCAATTTCAAACGGGATTTTTTTCTGTCTCACCGCTTGGCGCACAAACACGGTAATCGCAGTGGTCAGGTTCATACCCAACGCGCTAAAAATCCGATCCGCCTCGTCTTTCAAATCACGATCGATTCGTATGCTTAAATTCGTTGTTTCGGACATCACTATCACCCCTATCCTTGATGGTTCACCGGCTACTTGAATTATAGCACAAAATAATGTGCCATATCAAGTTATTGCACGAATATTAATGTGCAAAGTGCCATATCTGGAGTATTTCAAGTTATACCGTTTGATTGAATCCGAAATCTGCCCTTTCTCCAAACGCTTTTTTTCGTCTTTCCCGGCTTTTTTCATAGATATCAAATACAAAGAGGAGTGCCGCAGTGCCCAAAAGGGCTATGAGGATCGTCTTCGCGAGCTTCGCCTTATTCATGCCGTGCACCCGCCCTCTCTACTCCATGAAATTGTCATTCTTCCAAAGTCCTGTCTGTGTGAATCCGTTGGCGTAGGTGAATGTACCGTTTCCGTTTGGCATATCGTTTGACCAGTCGCCTTGGTATTTGGAGCCGTCGGGATAGTTCTTGAAGGCGAAGCCGTCCTTGACGCCGTTTTTCCATTCGCCTTCGTGCCTTGATCCGTCCGTACCCGTATATACGCCGTTGCCGTTCGGCAGGTCGTTCTTCCACTCTCCTTCGTAGACCGAACCGTCTGCATACAGATACTTGCCTTGCCCGTTGATCTTATCCTTTTTCCATTCGCCCTCGTAGACATCGCCGTTCAGATAGTTTCGTTTCCCGAATCCGGATTTCAGATCGTCTTTGAATTCGCCTTCATAGGTGGAGCCGTCTTTGAAGGTGTACAGGCCGGTTCCGTTCATCTTGTCGTCGTCCCACTGCCCGTCGTATGTCCAACC
>JAISQM010000140.1 GCA_031274195.1 Eubacteriales Family XIII. Incertae Sedis bacterium | reverse complement strand
CTCGCTCGGCGTTCCGTCGTCTATGATGTCCCACGGCAGCGGCATGCCCGGCGTCGTATAGTCGTCGCCCGCAAACGGCAGACCGGCCGTCTCAAAGGCCTTTACCCACAGCTCGTAATTGAAGTGTTCGCTCCAACTGTCAAATTTGCAACCGAGGCGCACCGCAGCCATCACCGCGTGAAGCGTCCGCCTGTCGCCCTTCGCGAGCAACATCTCGACGACGCTCGCCCTCGTATCGTGAAACTGAAAATGAACCCCTTTCAGCCGTTTGATACGGTCTTTCAGATAGAAGTTCTTTTCGCGAAGCTCCTCCTCGCTGTTGCCCCGCATCCACTGGAAGGGCGTGTGAGGCTTCGGAACGAAGTTGGAGACGCTGACCGTCAGGTTGAAGTTGCGTCTGCCCGGTTCCTGCAGGCTCCGCGCCCGCCGCATGACAGCGGCCGCAAGCTCCACGATACCGTCCAAATCCTCATGGGTCTCCGTGGGCAGCCCGACCATGAAATAGAATTTTACGCGATTCCAACCGATTTCGATGGCCTTTTCCACGCCGGCCATGATCTGTTCTTCCGTTATATTCTTGCGCACCACATCGCGCAGACGCTGGGTACCCGCCTCCGGCGCGAAGGTCAGTCCGGACTTCTTGTAATTCCCGATACGCTGCAGGGTCTCCCGCGAGATCGAGTCGAGACGCAGGGACGGCAGCGAGAGCGTCACGTCTTTTTTCTTCAGATCATCCATCAGCTCCGTGACCAAACCCCCGATGTCCGGATAGTCGCCCGTGGACAGCGACAGCAGCGACACTTCGTCGTAGCCCGTGCAGGCCAACTGCTCGTCGATGAGTGCCCGCACCTTCTCCCGCGAACGCCTGCGCACGGGTCTGTATACGAAGCCGGCCTGACAGAAGCGGCATCCCCTGCCGCAGCCGCGAAAGAGCTCCACCACCGCCCGGTCATGCACCGTTTCGATGAACGGGATGATGGGGTTGACGGAAAACGGAGCGGCATCCAGATCGCTGATTACGTGCTTGGCGACCCTGTCCGGCAGAGACGCAAAACGCTTCTCAAAATGGGAGAACGTGCCGTCCTCAGTGAATAAGGGCGTATAGAACGACGGAATATAGACGCCTGCGACGGCAGATAGCGCCTTCAGCAACTCCTCCTTGTCGCGATTTCTGTATTCGTCGTAAATTTTGCAGATTTCGGGCAGCTGTTCCTCACCGTCGCCCACGGCGACGACGTCAAAGACATCCGCCAAAGGCTCCGGATTGTACGCGCAGGGTCCGCCCGCGATGATCAGCGGGAAGTCCTTCGCCCTATCCTTCGCGAGCGGCGGGATGCCCGCGAGCTCCAACAGATTGATCACATTCGTGTAGGATTGTTCATACTGGAGCGTAAAGCCGACGATGTCCATGCGCTTCACATCCGTATGCGTCTCCAACGTGAACAGAGGCAGCTTCTGTTCGCGCAACAGGGCTTCCATGTCAGCCGCAGGGGCGAATACCCGCTCGCAATACACATCCTCCAGCGCATTCAGCAACCCGTAGATGATCTGCAGACCCGTATAGGACATGCCGATCTCATACAGATCGGGAAATACGAAGCCGAAGCGTACGGCGACAGCCCTAGGATCCTTGCGCGCCGAATGTATCTCGCCGCCGATGTATCTGCCGGGCCGTTCCACCTGCCTGAGCAAGGGAATCACGGGAACGACGCCTCCCGTGGCGATCTCGTCGATGTCCCGGGACACGATCCGTTCGATCTCCGCGATCAGCCGCTCCGTCTGCGCCATCTTATCTTGCATGACGGACACAGCCTCCGGGTTGTCCGCAAAGCGCTCCATGATGATCTGCATCCTGTCGCGAAACCCGATGTAGCGATCCTCGTGAACGGAGCGATCGGCCAATGAGACGATATCCGTCTCGCGTATATCTCGAACAGAATCGGGGAAATCGTGGTTCATATGATCCGCGATGATCTCCGCAGCCGCCGTGTCATACTCCGCGACGATGGCGGCGCCGGCAACGCCGTGGTTCGGCAGGACGCGGGCGATATCGTGCAACAGCGCGGCCCGCTCGATCAGCGCGATATCGATCCGATCGCCGTCCGCATCGGAAGGCATGGCATCGTTCAGCGCTTCGCCTATGCGCATGGCCGCATCTGCCACGCTGACGCAGTGCCGCACCACGTGGTCGGGCGTGCCGTGTTCCTTCAGCAGAGCAAAACAATCCGCGCGCGTCAATGGAGTCTTCATTCGCGTTCCTCGTCGTAGTATTCAAATTCAAAACCGTATATGCGCACCGTATCGCCCTCCGCCAGTCCATCCGCTTTCATGCGTTTGACGGCTCCGCTTTTTTCGAGATGCTTGTAGAGGTAGCGAACGGAACCGCTATCGTTGAAGTTCGTGGAATCAAATATCTTTTTCAGTTGCTTCCCCGAGAGGACAAAGGCCGTGCCGACCCGCTCGATGCAGATATCCCGGTAATCGGCTTCCCGCTCCGCAGGCAAGACCTCGAGCCTCTGCGCACGCCGCGCGGCGTCCTCGATTTCCGATGTCTCGCTCTCTACGCGGCTCAAGAGTTCCACCGCACCGTTCAGCAATTCCTGCACACCCTGCTTCGTCGCGCCGCTGATGAGGTAGTACGTATAGCCTTCTTTCGTCAGGTGATCGATCAAAGCCCGGTAATCCTCGGATTCGGGATCCGCGATGTCCGTCTTGCTGCACGCGACAATCTGCGGTTTTTTCGTGAGTTTTGCGGAATAGGCCGCCAGTTCGTGGTTGATTCTGAGAAAATCGTCCAACGGCTTTCGGCCTTCACTGCCCGATATATCCACGACGTGTATGAGAGCCTTCGTCCGTTCGACATGCCGCAGAAAATCGAAACCGAGACCCGCCCCCGACGCGGCCCCTTCGATCAGTCCGGGAATGTCGGCCATCACGAAGCCCGTATTCGCCAGTTCCACCACGCCGAGGTTCGGATATAGCGTTGTAAAGTGATAGTCCGCAATGCGGGGTTTTGCCGCGCTGCTTACGGACAGCAACGTCGATTTTCCCACGTTCGGAAACCCGATCAGTCCGATGTCCGCGATCAGCTTCAATTCCAGCGTCACCGAACGCTCCGTACCCACGACGCCCGCCTCCGCGAAATTCGGCGCTTGCCGGACGGAGTTCTTGAAGTTGCTGTTGCCCAGGCCGCCCTTTCCGCCGATCGCCGCGACAAAGCGCGCGCCGTCCGTCATCAGGTCGGCCATCATATGTCCGGTCGCCGCATCGGCAATCACGGTTCCGACAGGCACCTTGATGATCAGATCCTGTCCCTTCTTGCCGTATTTATTGCTTTTCATGCCGTTTTGCCCGGCTTCCGCCTTGTATTTCTTTTTGTATTTGAAATCCATCAGGGTGCGGAGGTTCCTGTCCGCGACAAACAGAACGTCGCCGCCTTTGCCGCCGTTCCCGCCGTCCGGTCCGCCGTTCGGCACGAAGGGTTCCCGCCGAAACGAGACGGCTCCGTCGCCGCCCTTACCGGATGCAACAATTATATCCGCAACATCAACAAACATAGCTTCCTCACATAACAAAGGGAAGCCGGAACATGCCGACATCCCATTCACGCACGATATATACCCGGCCGAGCCTCAGGCTTCCTTCGCGTAGACGCTCACCTGTTTGCGCTTCTTGTCGTACCGCTCAAACTTCACAGCTCCGTCGATCTTCGAAAAGAGCGTGTCGTCCCCGCCGATGCCGACATTGTTTCCGGGATGAAATTTCGTACCCCGCTGACGCACGAGAATGCTGCCGGCACTCACGTACTGACCGTCGCCCCGCTTTACGCCGAGCCGTTTGGCCGCACTCTCGCGACCGTTTTTAGAACTGCCTACTCCTTTTTTACTTGCCATTTTGCATTACCTCCCCGATTAGGTTACTTTTCATCTTCCGCTTTGGAGACCTTTGTCTTGGGTTCGGCCTTCTTCTCAGCGGGCTTCTTTGCCGTCTTGGACTCGGTCTTTTTCTTGCTCGCGTCCGTCGCGGTCTTCTTTTCAGCCGGTTTCTTGTCCGTCTTAGGCGCCGCTTTCTTCTCCGCAGGCTTCTTTGCGGTCTTGGACGCTGTCTTTTTCTCGCCCGCATCCGCCGCCGTTTTCTTTTCAGCCGGTTTCTTGTCCGTCGCCGTCTTTGCCGTCTTGGGTGCGGCTGCTTTCTTTTCGGTCGGCGGCTTTTCGTCCTTCGCGGAATCGGCTTTCTTCGCCGCGGGCTTTTTCGCTGTTGTATTCTTCTCCGCGCTCTGTGCAGTCTTAGTCTTTGTCTCGGTCGCGGTTTCCTTTACGTCCGATTTTTCTTTGTCCTTTGTCTCCGTTTTATCGGCCTTTTTCGCCGTCGCCGTTCCGTCCTCGGCTTTTTCCTCTATGGAAGCCTGCGCCTTTGCGGGCTTGGCGGGTTTCTCAACCTTCTTTTTCTTTGCGATCATCTTGCCGTCGACGACAAAACTTTCGATCTCTATCTCCGTATAAGGCTGTCGGTGTCCCTGTTTCTTTCGCGAATCTTTCTTCGCCTTGTATTTGAATATGATGACCTTTTCGCGCTTTCCGCCCGACAGGATCACGGCATTCACGAGAGCCGCCTCCACATAAGGGTTGCCCACGCGCAACTGTTTATCGTCGTTTACGGCCAACACCTTGTCGATCTTGAGCTTGTCGCCCGCATTTCCGGGTAACTTCTCGACTTTCAGAATATCGCCGGCAGCAACCTTATATTGCTTCCCTCCGGTCTCAAAAATTGCGTACATAAATTAAACTCCTCCTCATACCGGTCTCGCCATCGGGGTAAGCGCACATCCGTCGCGCACTTTTATAACCCTTTCTGAGCGGCTCACATTTCAATATACTAACATATAAAAGCAGGCGCTGTCAACCGCAAAATCTCTTGGGTTTATCCAATCTCATCCATTTTTGACAAAGGAGCGCAGTTCCAGATTCTTATACGCCGTCGCCATCATGAGTTTGATGCGGTTGAGCTGGTTTACGTCGCTGGCGCCCGGATCGTAGTCGATGGTCGCGATGTTTGCCAGCGGATTGTATCTGCGCAGGGCTTTCAGCATCCCCTTGCCCGTCACGTGGTTGGGCAGACAGGCAAACGGCTGCAGGCAGACGATATTCTCCACGCCGCTGTCGATCAGCTCGATCATCTCGCCGGTCAATAGCCAGCCTTCGCCGCATTGGTTTCCGAGCGATATGATCTTCTTCGCTTTCTCGGCCAATTCCTCGATGCGCAACGGTCCGTGGAACCGCTTGCTCGCGTTCAAGGCGCGCCTCGCCGGTTCGCGAAACCACTCGACGACCCTGATGGCGATGTTGTTCACGAGCATCTCCTTGTAGCTGCCCGAGAGGTTTTTATAGTTGTACTCTTTGCTGTACATTCCGTAGAGGAAGAAGTCGATCAGATCGAGCACGACGGCCTCGCCGCCCTCCTCCTCGATGATACCCACGATGTCGTTGTTCGCGTTCGGATGATACTTCACCAATATCTCGCCCACGACGCCGACTCTGGGCTTCTTCTCGCCGGTGATCGGCAGCTCGTCGAAGTCCTTTACGAGAGCCTTCACATACCTGCGATATTTGGCGACGCTCATATGCGGTATCTCCCGCGCGATGCGCACGGACCAGTAGTTGGCCAGCTTATCCGCCGCGCCCGCCTCCTTCTCGTAGGGCCGGACGGCGTAGAGGACGCGCATCATGATGTCGCCGAAGATGAGCCCCATCAGCGCTTTCTTCACCATCGGCAACGTAAAGCCGAAGCCGGGGTTGGTTTCGAGGCCGGCCATGTTTGCGGACACCACGGGTACCTGTTCCATGTCGAGATCCTTCAGCGCCTTGCGCAACATGGCGACGTAGTTGCTGGCTCTGCAGCCTCCACCCGTCTGCGACATGAACACGGCGGTTCGATCGATATCGCATTCTCCCGATTTTAGGTAGGAGATGATCTGTCCGAGCGTCACGATGGTCGGGAAACAGGCGTCGTTGTTGATGTATCTGAGCCCCTCGTCGACGGCGTGGACATCCACGTCCGGCAGGAGCTTGACCTTGTAACCTGACGCAGCGATGGCGGGTTCGACAAACCGGAAGTGGATGGGCGACATCTGCGGAATGAGTATCGTGTAGTTCTTCCGCATCTCCTTCGTGAACAACTGTCGCTCAAAGTGATAGGGAATGTCCCTGCCGCACACATTGCTTTTCTCCCGTTCTTCCATCGCGGCTTTCAGCGAACGAACCCGTATCTTCGCCGCGCCGAGATTCGAGCCCTCGTCGATCTTCAGTACGGTGTAGAGCTTGTTCTTCTGCGAAAGAATCTCCTCCACCTGATCGGTGGTCACGGCGTCGAGGCCGCAGCCAAAGGAGTTGAGCTGAACCAATTCGAGCGC
>JAISQM010000136.1 GCA_031274195.1 Eubacteriales Family XIII. Incertae Sedis bacterium | reverse complement strand
GCGTTTTCCCCGTAAGCAGCGCACATTTTTCTTCCAACGTCATTTTATCGACAACTGTATTCGGATCCATTTCATCGCTCTCCTTATGCCCCGGTATGTCACAGTCAGATATTTGAGATTGGTCATTTTGCGATATTATTCTATAACAAACCCCGACCGGACAAGGCGCTGTTTGCGTAATCTGTCGTTTATGATGCCCATATTGTTATGGGATGAACGGAACAGGAATTTCCCCATGGAATTCTCTCACTTTTACCTTTTCGGTTCGGATTAATACGTACGCACGCTTGTCCTTTCTTGTTGTCTCCATTGTGGTTGAATAATTGTGAATAAAATGCTATGATGTGCATAAGAATACAGATGGAAGCACTGAGCTTCCTCAAACCGGGAGGGGCGTTTATGAGATATCCCAGACAGAATAAGATTCTCGCGTTGATCGAGGAGTTTGAGATCGACACGCAGGAAAAATTGGCTGCGATGTTGAAAGACAGCGGCTTTGACGTGACGCAAGCCACCGTGTCGCGAGATATTCGGGAGCTGCAGCTCGTCAAGACGCTCACGGCTTCGGGCAAGTATAAATATACTGCCTCAGGCAGTATCAGTCACCCCGTCACAGACCGGTTCGTGAAGATATTCAAGGAAACGATACAGAGCGTCGCTTCTTCCGGAAACATCGTCGTGGTAAAGACCCTGCCGGGTTGCGCCAACGCCGCCGCGGAGAGCGTGGATTCTCTCGATTTTCCGCACGTGCTCGGAACCATAGCGGGCGATAACACCCTCATGCTCGTCGTCAACGATCCGGCCAATGTGCCGGCGCTCGTGAAGCAGTTTGACGACCTTCTGCGGTAGACAGGTGGCATAGCGATATGATTTCTCACATTTTAATCAAAGATTTCGCGATCATCGAAAACATCGATGTCGATCTGTACCCGGGGCTGAACATCATCACGGGGGAAACCGGCGCGGGCAAGTCCATCATCATCGAGGCCATCAGCATGGCGCTCGGAAGCCGCGCCGACACGGCGATGGTCAGAGCCGGTCGCAGTAAAGC
Organism: Eubacteriales Family XIII. Incertae Sedis bacterium; assembly: GCA_031274195.1. Taxonomy (GTDB): domain Bacteria; phylum Bacillota; class Clostridia; order Peptostreptococcales; family Anaerovoracaceae; genus JAISGB01. The sequence goes on along the minus strand of JAISQM010000136.1, from coordinate 6,616 downwards.
CGTCATACAGCTCGTGATCGACGAAAGCGAGATTCCCGATCACGAAAAAACCGGGATCGAGTTGCTCGGCCGAGAGATATCGGCTTCGGGTAAGAGCATCTGCCGCATCGATGGCGAGATCGTCACACTGGGACAGCTCAATGCCGCGACGAAGCATATCGCAGACATTCACGGGCAGTACGACCATCAGAGTCTGCTCGATCCGGACAATCACATCGGCCTGATCGACGCCTCCGCCGCCGATCGTATCACACCGGCCAAGGAGCGCGTTCGCGAAAGCTATGCGTCGTATATCACGGTGAAGAAGCGGTTGGACGCCCTGCTCTCGGGCGAAGCGGCCTCAAAGCGCGAGTTGGATTTCCTGCGATATGAGGTGCGCGAAATCGATGCGACGGCACCCAAATCCGGCGAACACGAGGCGCTGTCAAACAGTCTGAAAGTGATGCAAAACAGCGAGAAGATCTTTGAATGCCTCTCCCGGTCCTACGAGGCCGTCACGAACGGCAATCCCTCCGCCGCGGACAACATCGGCCGCGCCTTAAGCACCCTGCGCGGTATCTGCGAATTCTCCGACGATTACCGCGATATGGCGAATATTCTGTCGGAATGCTATTACAATCTGGAGGAAGTGGCCGGCAATATACGCGGCCATATGGACAGGATGGACTTCACGCGTCAGGCATTGGACGACACCATCGCACGGCTCGACGCGCTCGACCGGCTCATCGCCAAATACGGCGGCGGCGCGGGGGACGGAATCGAAAACGTGATCGCGTACCGCGAACGTGCGGAGGAACGGCTGTCCAACATCGAAAACATCGACGAGCGAAAAGCCGAACTGGCGGCAGAAGTGAACGCGGCTCGGGAATCCCTCGTGGCGGAATCCCTCATACTGAGCAAGCTCCGCCGAAAGGCCGCCGAGGCATTGGAATCCGGCATCAACAGAGAGCTGCACGAGCTGAACTTTCGCGATGCGGAATTCAACGTACGTTTCGCCGCGAACGAGGACGCGGAGATCGCACCCGCGGATTTCACGGAAAACGGTATCGACCGCGTGGAATTTCTGCTGTCGGCCAACAAAGGACAGCCTCTGCTTCCCGTAGCAAGGGTAGCTTCCGGCGGGGAAATGTCGCGTATCATGTTGGCGCTGAAAGCTGTCACCGGCGATTTTGACCACATACCGACGATGGTGTTCGACGAGATCGACAGCGGCATCAGCGGCGTGACCGCAAGCATCGTCGGGGAAAAACTCCTGCGCATGGCGAAAACCCGGCAGATCATCTGTATCACCCACCTGCCGCAGATCGCGGCGTTCGCCGATCATCATTTCATGATCCAAAAGAGTAGCGACGACAAAACCACCTATACCACCATCGCCGAGATCGCAGGGGATGATCAGGTGCTTGAGATCGCAAGACTGCTCGGCGGAAAGAACATTACGCCAAATACGATCAACAGCGCGAAAGAACTCATCGCGCTGTCCCGGTAAGGTTACTACTCATGGATATCGTCATTGCGAGAAACAAAATGGCGAAGCAACCTATCAACTTACTTCGATAGATTGCTTCGATTGGAATGACATTGTAGAAATGAACTTTACTCGGCCGGTTCTTCTTCGACGGATTCTTCCGCCGGAACTTCTTCCGCCGCAGGCTCATCGTCAGCTATGGCTTCCTCAGCTTCTTCGGCTTCTTCGGTTACCGTCTCCGCGATTGCTTCCGCAACTTCTTCGGCTTCCTCGGCTACCGTCTCCGCGATTGCTTCCGCAACTTCTTCGACTTCCTCGGCTACCGTCTCCGCTATTGCTTCCGCAACTTCTTCGACTTCCTCGGCTGTTTCAACTATCGTTTCGACAATTTCCTCGGCTTCTTCCGCTACCGTCTCGGCGGCTTCCTCTGCATCTTCCTCAAAGCTTTCGGCAAGCTCTCTCGCTTCCTCGGCCTCTCGATCCAAGGTCTCCTTGATGCTCAGGCTGATGCGCTTTCTCTCTTGATCGATCTCGAGGATCTTCGCCGTGATGGTCTGGCCAACTTCGATCTCGTCAGAGATATTGTTCACACGCTTAAAGGCGATCTCTGAGATATGCACGAGACCGTCAAGACCAGGCTCAAGTTCTACGAACACGCCGTATTCCTTCACCTGTACGGCCTTGCCGGAGATGAGCTGACCGACCTCGAATTTCTCATGGATGACAGACCACGGCTCGGGCAGATTCTGTTTGTAGCCGAGGGATATCTTCTCCTTTTCTTTGTTCATGGAGAGAACCTTCACCTTGATCTCCTGATCCAAGGAGAGCACCTCATTGGGATGACGCAGTTTGCCCCATGAGATTTCGGAGATGTGAAGCAGTCCGTCGATGCCGCCGATGTCCACAAAGGCACCGTATTCGGTAAAGCGCATCACCTTGCCGTCGATCACGTCTCCGACATGGATCGTGTCCCATATCTCCATCATGCGCTTCTGCCGCGCCTCGTTCAGAACCGCCTTGTGCGAGAACACGACCTTGTTGCGCTTCTGCTCTACGCGCATGACCTTTACGGTCAATGTCTGGCCGATGAACTCGTCCGCTTTCTCCACATAGCGGTCGGAGAGCTGCGACATGGGAATGAACCCGTTGATCTCCTTGAATGCGGCAATCACGCCGCCGTTGACCTCCTTGATGACCGTCACATCAAGTGTGCTTCTTTCGTCGCGAGCCAGATTGATATCCTCCCAATGCTCGCTGACGATCACACGCTTTTTGGATAAAAGAATGTTACCATCGCCGTCGTCATTCTTCAGAACTTTCGCCTGTACCTCGTCGCCTTCCTTAAATACACCCGGCAAAGTTTGATCTGCTTCGAGTACGATCTCGTTCCTCGGTATCACGCCGTCTTTCTTGCATCCAATGTTGATGATTACGTCTTTCTCCGTAACCTGGATGACCTCGCCCGTAACGATATCACCGTTTCGGGGCAATCGCAATGCCTTGTCGATTTCGTCCATAAACTCGTACATTGGGTTGGACTCATTGCTGTCATTCTTGAATTCACTCATTCTGGTAATAACCTCCTTAATTATCCGTTCAGGCGTCGAAGCGCCTGCAGTAATGCCTATTGTATTACAAACTCGAATATCTTTCAATGGCAAATCGTTGATATTCTCGATAAAATAGGTATTATTGCGCCCTTTTTTCGCAATCTCGAACAATTTTCGCGTATTGGAGCTGTTTTTGTCACCGATGACGAGCATAATATCGACTTTTTGTGCCAACGATTTTGCCGCTCGCTGCCGGTTTTCGGTGGCGTTGCAGATGGTATTGTTGACGGTCACGCGGATGCGATGAGATACCTCTGAGAATGCGTCCTCAATTTCCCGAAACCGTTCTCTGTCGAAGGTGGTCTGCGCCACGACAAACAGCGCTCCGCCCTCCTCCGCCGCTGTTTCCGCAGCGAGGACGGCTTCCTCTCGCGAATCGACGACCGCGGCGTTCTCTCCTGCCCAGCCCTTGATGCCCACGACCTCGGGATGCTCCCTGTCGCCGACGATCGCGACGGTGTTTCCCGCGTCCGCAGCTTCGCGCACGAGCCGGTGTATCCGTCCCACGTAGGGGCAGGTGGTGTCGACGACGGTGAGGGATTTCGCGACGGCTTTCTCATAGAAAGCGGCGGTTTCGCCGTGCGAACGCACGATGAGGGCGGCTCCGTCCGGCACTTCGCCGATGTCCGTCACGATGGTCAGTCCGTCGGCTTTCAGGGCGTCTGTGATATGCGCGTTGTGTATGATGGGTCCGCAGGCGTAGACGGGGACGCCCTTCGCGCGGCAGTCGGCGATGGCAAGGCGCGCTGTATTGACGGCGTTTTTCACGCCGACACAGAAACCCAAATGCTCCGCTTCGATGATCATATAACGAATCCTAACTAACTATTCATGGGAGGCGCCAATAACTTTTTATTATTTTTATTCATTATTGCGCCGCCGCGCCGCGTCTGCCCGCATCTGTTCGATGTTGTCCAAATACCTTTTGAAAGACGCCTCTTTGCCGTTTTCGGTCGGCTGATAATATTTCGTGCCCGCCTCGTGGAGGTCGGCGGGCAGGTATTGCTGTTCCACCCAACCGCCGTAGTCGTGCGGATAGAGGTAGCCGCCAAATCCCCTGTCTGCGGCGCCCTTGTAGTGGGTGTCCTTCAGGTGATCCGGCACGTCGTCCACAGGGCGCGTGCGTAGGTCGGAGACAGCCGATTCGTAAGCCATATAGGCCGCGTTGCTCTTGGGGCAGGAGGCAAGAAAGACGGCCGCGTGAGCCAGATTGATGCGAGCCTCAGGCAGTCCGACCATCATGGCAGCCTGCACGCAGGAGGTGACCACGCTGATCGCCGACGGATAGGCCATGCCAACGTCCTCGCAGGCCATGACCAAGAGTCTTCGTCCCACCATGAGGATATCCGCGCCGCCCTCGAGCAACCGCGCCAGATAGTGAGCCGCCGCGTGAGGATCGCTGCCGCGTATCGATTTTTGCAGTGCCGAGAGCAGATTGTATTTGTCCTCATCCTTGTCGTAGAAAGTCGTCTGCCGCTGCATGGCCTCCCGCACCTCGTCCAAAGTGATGCGCCCGCCCTCGGCGAGATTGTCCGCGATGAAACCAAGCCGGTCAAGGGCGACACGCGCGTCTCCGCCGCTCATGTCCGCGAGAACGCTGATCGCCTTGTCGTCATATGAGATCCGGCGTTTCCCGAGGCCTGTTGTTTCGTTTTCCAGCGCCTTCAAAAGCAACTTGCGGATGTCGTCTGCGGAGAGCGGTTTGAATTCGTAGATGGAACCCACGCGGCTGAGCACCGCGTTGTTGATCGCAAACCACGGGTTTTCCGTCGTACTGCCGATGAAGCGCAGCACCCCGTCCTCCAGTGCCTTCAATAGCGAATCCTGCTGCAGCTTGTTCCAACGGTGAAATTCGTCGATATAGACGCAGGTGTCCTGCTTTTGGAGTCCGAAGAACCGCGTCCGCGCGTCCTCAATGAGAGCCTTCAATTCCTTGATGCCAGTGACGCCCGCGTTGATCTCCGTGAAATTCGCGTCAAGCTCCCGCGCGATGATACGGGCGAGGGTCGTCTTTCCCGTACCTGACGGTCCGAAAAAGATCGCGGAATCAAACGTCTTGTTGCGAATCGCGTTATAAAGAAGCGACCCCTCGTACATAAATTGTTGCTGACCGACGAACCCGTCCAAGCTCGCCGGCCGCATCCTCGTGGATAGGGGGATCATTTTTTCCGATCACGCTTATCGAGTATCTGAACAAGCCACATCAGAAAGATCAACACACCCGCCAATCCAAATCTGAACTTCCGACAAGCGCTCTTTGCGGCGTTCTTGCGCGCCTTCCGTTTGGCATTTTGCTCCCGAATCTTCTTTTTCTCCATTTTACCCTCCGCTTTGTTACTATCCAATATCGCGATAGTTTTGATTAAAGTTTATTTTATTCTATCCCCAACGACCGCATAGATCAAACTCAAAATGCGGTCGTAGAGCAAAAACAGCACGAACGCACCGATCCCGAGCACCGGTACAGCCAGATCGGGCAGATGCAGCGACGAAAAGAACGCAGCCTTGAAGATCAACAGTCCCGAGCCCGTCAACACGACAAAGACCGCTATTTTGAGCAGGTATTCCGCCATCTTGGCAAACACGGGGCTTCTCTCCTCCGCCTTGCCGCGGAGCCGGCTCGCCGCTTTCTCGATCGGCGCTTTCAACACCCCGTAAGGCCCAAAGCAGAAGATATACGGCAGTATGGCCGGTTTTACGGGCACGAACAACAGAGCGAGCAATACGCTTGCGACATAAAGCCCCGCGCCGACCCCCGCAGAGAAACGTGCCGTCGCCACATAGACCAGAGCGCCCGCCACCGCCATGACCGTCCCCTCCACATTCGGAACGAACGAAGCGAAATACAGCAACGCCAACGACAGGGCCAGAAGCACGCCGCACACAGCGATCCGTTTCGCAGAAAAAGTTTTACGCCTGTTTGTATTCATTGTTATATGCAATCACAGCAGGCGTCCGCGCAGCAATAACACGACATACACTGGCAGAGCTGATTCTCCGCATCCCGATATCCGCGCTGATAAGAACCCGTCTGATAGCCGCCGGCGGAATTCATGATGTTGCTCATCGCGTTGCGGTATTCCATATTGTTCGGTTCCATGTTCACAGCGGTCTGAACGTTGCCGACCGCCTCGTTGTACCAACCTTTGCGCATCTGAAGCATCCCCTGCAGAAAATACCACTCGGCGTTCTTCACCGATGTGCGATTCAGACGCGCCTCCGCGTCGCTCAGATCGCCCCGATCGATGGCGCGCCTGATCTCGTTGAACTCGGGAGAACCGCCGCGCCCGCTGTACGAAGTATTCGCACCGAAGTCCGATGAGCGGGAAGCACCGCCGCTGCCGTTCGTAAGGAAGTCATAGGCCTCGTTGATCTCCTGCATCTTCGCCTGCGCCAGATCGCCGAGGGGATTGTTTTGATGTTTGTCGGGATGGTATTTTTTGACCAAGGCTCTGTAGGCCGCCTTGATCTCATCCTTGCTCGCGCCTTCCTTTATGCCCAGCACTTCATATGGATTCCTCATAAATACTCCTTTTGG
>JAISQM010000126.1 GCA_031274195.1 Eubacteriales Family XIII. Incertae Sedis bacterium | reverse complement strand
TCATGGGACCCTGCGCCGGCGGCGCGGTATACAGCCCCGCCATCACGGACTATATATTCATGGTGGACAAGACGAGTCAGATGTTCATCACGGGTCCGCAGGTGATCAAGCCGTCACGGGAGAGGAGATATCCGCCGAGGCCTTGGGCGGTGCTATGACGCATAATTCCATCAGCGGCGTGGCACATTTCATCGGAAAGGACGATGACGATACCCTGGCTCAGGTGAAGGAACTCCTGTCCTATCTTCCTTCGAACAATCTGGAGATAGCACCTCCCGCTCCTACGAACGACGATATAAACCGTCTGATCCCCGAGTTTAACGAGATCATTCCGGACAATCCAAATAAGGCCTACGACATTTACGGGATCATCGAGAAGATCGCGGACGACGGGAAGTATTTCGATGTCGCCCCTCATTACGCGAAGAATATCGTGACTTGCTATATTCGCTTGGCCGGCAATACGGTGGGTGTCATCGCGAATCAACCCAAGGTGGCGGCCGGCTGTCTGGATATCAACGCGTCGGATAAGGCTGCGCGGTTCGTGCGGCGTTGCGACGCGTTCAACATTCCGCTGCTGACCATCGAGGACGTTCCGGGCTTCCTTCCCGGGGTCGGTCAGGAAACTGGCGGTATCATCCGCCACGGCGCGAAGCTCCTGTACGCGTACTGCGAGGCGACTGTACCCAAGGTGACGCTGATCCTAAGGAAGGCTTACGGCGGAGCCTACATCGCCATGTGCAACAAGGAACTCGGTGCGGACATCGTTCTCGCATGGCCATCGGCGCAGATTGCGGTGATGGGTGCGGACGGAGCCGCCAATATCGTGTTCAAGAAGGATATCAAGGAAGCGGACGATCCCATCGCCAAGCGGCAGGAGAAGGTTCGGGAATACGAGGAAAAGTTCAACAATCCGTACCGAGCCGCCGAAATGGGCTATGTGGAGGACGTGATCGAACCGGCTACATCGCGGCAGCGCCTAATCAGCGCCTTCGATATGCTGGAATCGAAGAGGGAGAGTCTTCCGGCAAAGAAACACGGAAACATTCCGTTGTAGTATGGGTACTATTCAAACCCCACGCAAATTTCGCGCATTCCGGAACCTGATTCCAATTTTGGCTTCCTCACGTACTTCAAGTACGCATCGTAAACCAAAATCGGCTTCAGAACCCGGACTGCATCGAAACTATCGCGGTGCTTGAATAGTTTGATTATCGAGGGGTAACGTGACATGGGTTTGTTTGGCAGGAGAAAGAAAAACGCGGCGATCGCACAGACCGCTGTGGCGGGCGGATCGCCTATCGCGGCGGACGAATTGTTGGCGGTGATCGGTGCGGCTGTCGCGGCATCGGACAGCGCGGAACATATAGCCGTGATCAGTGCGGCCATAGCGGCTTATGAAAGCGACAGCGTACAGTCGAATCTTCGCATCGGCAAGATCGACAGAACCGCCGGCAGGATTCCCGCGTGGGGTGTCGCCGGCAACCGGGAATCGATAGATGCCAGAAGAGTGTAATGGAGATCAATAGGAGGTAAAAAAATGGGAAAGAAGTATAATATCACAGTGAACGGTACAACATACGCGGTGGATGTCGAAGAAGTCGGCGGAGCTCCGGTCATAACGTCCGCGCCCGTAGCGGCGGCACCGGCTCCGGCTCCGGCAGCGCCCGCAGCTCAGCCCGCACCCGCACCCGCACCCGCCGCACCCGCGCCCGCGCCCGCAGCGCCGACAGCTGCACCGTCCGCGGGAGCCGCGATTGTCGAAGCGCCGATGCCCGGCACGATACTCGACGTCAAGGTTGCGCCCGGACAGACTGTGGCGGAAGGGCAGATTCTGCTCATCCTCGAAGCCATGAAGATGGAAAATGAGATAGTGGCGCCGCAAGCCGGCACCGTCGACGCGATACTCGCCGCAAAAGGCGCGTCGGTCAACGCGGGAGACGGCCTCATTTCGTTAAAATAACAATGTTACTCGCTTTTGATGTCGGCAATACCAATATCGTTCTCGGCGTATTTCGCGATGGAAAGCTGATGCGTTCCTGGAGAATGGAAACTTACAATTCCAGGAGCGCGGACGAATACGGCATGGTGATCAATCAGCTCTTCGCCTACGAGGGCTTGGATCCGGCGAAGATCAGCGACGTGATCATATCCACCGTCGTTCCCTCCGTGCTGTACACCATTCAGCATATGTCGATGAAATATTTCAGGCGTCGGGCGCTCGTTGTGGGTCCGGGCATCCGAACCGGCCTCGTCGTCAAGTACGACAATCCCGGGCAGGTGGGTGCCGACCGTATCGTCAACGCCGTAGCCGCGCTGTCGAAGTACGGCGGTCCCTTAGTCATCGTCGATCTCGGCACGGCCACCACATTTTGCGCTGTGACCGAAAATTGGGAGTACTTGGGCGGCTCCATCGCGCCCGGACTCAAGATATCCTCCGAAGCGCTGTTTGAAAAGACCGCGAAACTGCCCCGCATCGAGTTGGACGAGCCGGGCATGACGATCTGCAAGAATACGAGCGCGAGTATGCAGTCGGGTCTCGTCTACGGACATATGGGTATGATCGAGTATCTCTGCAAGCGCATGAAGGAGGAACTGGCGGCCTACACAAAGAGCACGGACCCCGTTCGTGTCATCGCGACGGGGGGCGTCGCGTCGATGATGGAAAAGGGCGTGGACTGTATCGATCATGTGGACAAAATGTTGACACTGGAAGGTCTCAATTACATCTACGAGAAGAATAAAAAGTACGGGCCGGACAGGAGCGTATCTCCGGAAGAACAGCCGGAGATTCAAGATATCGTCGAGCATACGACGCGGTAGAATCGTGCAAAATTTCAATATAGGAAATATAACCATCGACAATCCGTTCATTCTCGCGCCCATGGCGGGAATCACGGATGGCTCGTTCAGAAAGCTGTGCCGCGAACAGGGCGCGGCTTTGGTCTATACGGAGATGGTCAGCGCGAAAGGACTTTGGTACGGTAGCGCCAAGACGCGCGAGCTTTTGCGGGTAGACGACAGTGAAAAGCCCGCGGCCTATCAGCTGTTTGGCAGCGAACCCGACATCATGCGAGCCGCCGTCAAGGAACTCTCCTCGGAAGAAAAAATTCTCATCGACATCAATATGGGTTGTCCCGTACCCAAGGTTGTGAAAAACGGCGAAGGCTCGGCGCTCATGAAGACGCCGGCGTTGGCCGCGCGCGTCGTAGAAGCCATGAGCCGGGAAGCCGCGCGGTCGCAAAAGGCCGTCACGGTGAAGATACGCGCGGGATTCGGAGAGGGCGACTCCGGCGCGGTGGCATTCGCGAAAGAGATAGAGGCCGCAGGAGCCGCGGCGATCGCCATACATGGCCGGACGCGGGAACAGTATTACAGCGGCAAGGCCGATTGGAATGTGATCGCCGATGTAAAATCAGCCGTAAATATCCCCGTAATCGGCAGCGGGGACGTGATGAGCGGAGCGGACGCCGTGCGCATGTTGGATCAGACCGGCTGTGACGGCGTGATGTTCGCGCGCGGCGCGCTGGGCAACCCGTGGGTGTTCCGCGAGGCCTTGCTATACCTCGCCGGGGCGAGTGACGCGGATGTGCGGGCGGCCGCCCCAAGCCGCGCGCAAAAGGGCGATATGTTCATCCGTCACGCGAAGCTGTTGGCCGGCGAAAAGGGCGAACACGCCGCCGTACGCGAAATGCGCAAGCATGTGGGCTGGTACTTCAAGGGCGAGTCCGGCGTGACCGCGCTAAAAAACGCGGCAAACAACATTGATACGTTTGCCGCGCTTATAACAGAAATTCGAAATTTCACATTTATAAACTGTACACCTTCGTGTCCAGCGTGATGTCCAACTCCGCCGCCTTCGCGAAATAGTAATCGACTTCGGGATAGGTGAGCATATCGGACGTGATCAGTCCCGTCTGCTCGTACTTGTCGTTTACAAACATCTTCGTGAACAGAAATCCGCCCTGACCCGTGATGTACATCTCCGATGTGATCCCCGAACGCTCGAAAGAATCCACCAGACCCGGCGCGTATATGTGGGTCTCCACGCGAACGTCTTTCCCGTCCTTCTTGCCGTAGGCCTCAACGACCATACAGCCGGTGTCGGATATGAGCCCCTCGTCCAAAATGGCCTTGATCTCATCCTTGTACTTCGGCGCGGGCGGCACATGCGCGAGCACGAAATCGAAAGGTACGATCTTTTGACCGTTGAACTCCTCCTCGGTCTTGGAGAGCAATCCCGCCCTGTACAGCGGCTCCGCAAACCGGATGCCCACGCCGCCGTATTTGAAGTAGATGTTCTTCGCACCCTTGAAGTATTCCTTTGCGTTGAGCCCCATGTAGACGGGTTCGTCGTGGGCGTGCTCCACGCATTTCACCTCCTCATCCAAATAATCGTACTTCCTGTAGACGGGCAGTCCGAACGCGGGCGTCCGAACGATCTCCCCGTTGACATAGGCGAACGCGTCCTCGCTCATGTCGCTGAGCGCCGTCAAAGGCGACCACCAGAAAGGTTGGAACCGCTTTGCCTCGACGCCCTCGTACGCGATGTTGTAGATCGTGTCGCAGCTGTCCAATTCCCGCACGGCGACCCGCGTCGCCGCGCAGATCAACCCCGGCGCCGAGCCCGTACCCACGACGGCCAACTTGCCGATCGCTTCAAACTTCGGGCCGTATTCCCTGCGCATATACCGGATGCCCTCCACCCAGTCGTCGTCCAAAGAACCCGTAAATATCCCCTCGGCCGCCGCAAAATCCTGATAGTTGGCCTTGACGGCGACGGCGGCGTCCAAGACGTTCTTGCCAAAGAGCAACGGCAGGGCGTTCACGATGAGATCGACACCTTGCGCCGCCTCTATGATGCTGGCGGTGTCGGAAGCGTCAACGGACAGCCCCCTCGCCTTATTCAAAATCTTAACCAATTCCTCCACGGCTTTTGGATCGTAATCCGCACAGATGATCTCATCCACGCCTGCTTCCTCATCCAAGCGCTGCGCGACGGTGGAACCCTGCGCGCCAACGCCCAAAACTAACACTTTCTTACCCATGATATACCTCCCTTTATACTCTATTTAATAAAACAATTTACGGCGGCGGCCAAATTCTCCAGCGCTTCGCGTAACACACTTCGGGGGCAGGCGATGTTGATGCGCTGAAATCCCTCTCCCTCCGATCCGAACATCGTGCCGTCGTCCAACCACAGACCCGCCTTCTCCACAATGAGCCTCCGCGCGTCGGCGGCGTTTTTTACAATCTCCCGCATATCGAGCCATATGAGATAGGTACCCTCCGGTTCGATGAGCTTGATCTGCGGAATACGCTCGCGCAGGAAGTCCCGCAGCAGGTTCAGATTGCCGTGAATATAGCTTTTTAACTCGTCGAGCCATGCGCCGCCGCTTCCGTAGGCCGCCTTGCACGCGACGACGCCCGGCAAGCTCGGTTGGCTGTAGCCGGTTTTTGCGATTTCCGCCTTGAACGCCCGGCGCAGCGTGCTGTTCGAGATAACGATGTTCGATATCTGGAGTCCCGCGAGATTGAAGGATTTGCTCGGCGCCGTACACAGGACACAGTTTTTCGCGAATCCCTCCTTGATGGAAGGGAACATAGTATGTTTCGCGCCGGGATAGGTGAAATCGCAGTGGATCTCATCGGAAACGACGACACAGCCGTGCCGCGCGCAGATATCCCCGACGCGCTCAAGCTCCGCCGCGCTCCATACCCGACCGATGGGGTTGTGCGGACTGCAGAGCAAAAAGAGCCGTACATCGTTTTCGACGATCTGCCGCTCGAAGTCGTCAAAGTCCGTTTCATAACGGCCGGCGGCGTTCAAGATGAGCGGGCTGTTTATGATCCTGCGCTTATTATCTGAAATTACCTCGGTGAACGGATAGTAGACGGGACGCTGTATGAGAACGCCGTCTCCCTCACCCGTGAATGCCCGCACCGCCATCGCCAACGCGAAGACGATACCGGGCGTCGTCACGATGTGTTCCCGCCGAAACGCATAGCCATACCGCCGCGCAAACCACTCTGTCACGGTGTCGTAGTAGTCGGCTCTCGGCATGGTATAACCGAAGATGCCGTGAGAAACGGCGCGCGACAGAGCCTCTCGCACGGGTTCGGGGGCGCTGAAATCCATATCCGCCACCCAGAGCGGAATGAGTCCCTCCGGCATTCCCCGCGCCGCCGCAAAGTCATACTTGAGGGAATCGGTATTCCGCCGCTCCAAAACCCGATCAAAATCGCTCATATTTCACTCCTATTTTTCCACACACATTTCAATTGTCAATCCTGTTCTTCTTGTAGTATAATACATATATCATGTTGAATAAAGGGCTATTTTTCACATCACGGGATCAAATTCCCGACGGGGTTGGATTCGGACAGTACAGCTTGGCACACATCCTGTTCTTGATCGGAATTTCCGCGTTCATCATAGTCTGCAGCCGGCAATATAAGCGGTCGGGCGCTAAGACGCGCCGCGACATGCGCATCGCCGTCGCCTCCGCCACCGTTTTGCTGGAGGTGGTGAAGCAGATCATCGTACTTTTTCAGGGCTACACGTGGCATATCCTGCCGCTCCACCTCTGCGGCATGACCATCTTTTTCATCGCGATACACACCGTGCGGCCAAACAGATTCACCGCCGAAATCCTCTATGCCCTGTCGATTCCCGGTGCCATTTCCGCACTGCTGTTCGCGGACTGGACGATGTACCCGATTTGGAATTTTTTCTGTCTGCAGAGCTTTCTCATTCACATGTTGGAACTGACTTTCCCGTTCATGCTTCTGAACGCCGGCGAGCTTCGGCCGCGCGCGAAACGCCTGTGGATGCCCGCTCTCTATCTGGCCATCGTCGTGCCCATCATCTACAACTTGAATCACGTATTGGATACGAATTTCTTCTTCATCAACGAAGCGTCGCCCGGTTCGCCGCTGTCTCTCTTGGAGAAAATCCTCGGCAGCCCCGGCTACGTATTCGGCACCATCGGTATCCTCGCCGCCATATGGCTCGTCATGTACGTGCCGATCGAGCGTCGCGCTTCCCGTGCAAAGAAGGCCGACCGTAAGGATATAGCCGACGCGTCATAGCGTGGCGTCGCACATACGCGAAGGGGGAAATTACCCCATAGTGTATTTTTTTAGGGGAGTGTTATGTCAACCAATGTTCGCATCGGCGCAAACAGATTTCAACAACCGCGCAGGGGCTGAAAGCTCAACACCGTTGTCGTTTTCCACACGTTGAAGAAAAATGTATACAATGTTATCCCAAGGGGGCTGTGGATAAATGTATTTGCAAGAAACGTCTATATTTCAATAAAAGTCGCAAATCTCGAATTGATTTGCGACTTTTTATCCACAGGCTGAAATCTTTTATCGTGAGCGGGAATTAATGTAAACTCATTGTTTGTTTCGTGAGTGCCGCGCGAGTCCGTTTGGCTCCAAAGACAGCCGTTCGCCCTCCAGAAGGGCGGCGACGCCTTCATATTGATATTGCTTGTCCACCTTCAAATCCTCGTCGTTCATTTCATCCCATTCGTTGTATTTTGGCTCCGTATAGGTGGTGATGACGCCCTCGTAGTTTCGCAGAACGACGCGCTCCGGTGTCTGCGAGATCAGATATTGCGGCATGACGGGAATCTTGCCGCCGCCGCCCGGCGCGTCCACGACGAAGGTGGGAACGGCATATCCCGACGTGTGTCCGCGTAGGCATTCGATGAGCTCGATGCCCTTTGTGATCTTCGTCCGAAAATGCTCGATACCGAGGGACAGGTCACACTGATAGATGTAGTAGGGACGCACACGGTTCTTGACCAAGGTGTGCACCAGTTCGCGCATGATGTTCGGCCTGTCGTTCAGTCCGCGCAGCAGCACTGTCTGATTGCCGAGCGGTACGCCCGCGTCGGCTAACTTCGCCAAGGCCGCGGCCGCTTCCGGCGTCATCTCCTTGGGATGGTTGAAGTGCGTGTTGAGCCAAATGGGGTGGTACTTCTTCAGCATATTCACCAGATTGTCCGTGATCCGCTGAGGCATGACGACAGGTGTCCGCGAGCCGAGCCGCACGATCTCCACGTGCTCGATCTTCCGAAGCTCGCTGATGATGTATTCCAGTTTGTCGTCGGATATGCACAGACAATCGCCGCCCGACAGCAACACGTCCCGCACTTCCGGCGTCTTCTTGATATACGCGATACAGGCGTCTATGTCCTGCTTGCTTCTGGCGCCGTCTTTCTCTCCCGCGAGCCTGCGCCTCGTACAGTGCCTGCAATACATGGAACACTGGTCGGTGATCAAGAACAGCACGCGGTCGGGATATCTGTGCGTGAGTCCCGGTGCCGGAGAGTCCTCATCCTCGTGCAGTGGGTCCTCCATATCCGCCGCGCCTCTGTGGGTCTCGGCGATGACGGGCACCGCCTGCATCCGCACGGGGTCTTTGGGATCATCGGGATCCATGAGAGATGCGTAATAGGGCGTAATGCCGATTCTGAATCCATCCATGACCTTCCGTATGTCCGATTCCTCCTGACTCGTGAGATTGATCACTTTGCCGATTTCCTCTACAGATTTGAGTCTGTGACTGATCTGCCACTTCCAATCGTTCCACTCTTCGTCGGTTACATCCTTCCACAGGGGAATGTCTTTCCAATTTCTTCTCATTGTCGCTCCTCCGTTTATATATCCTGCCCAACTTGACCGTTTGGGCGCCTCGCCGTTTGCCCGCCGCTCCTCTTCTTTAATAGCGCTTCCCAATTTGCATCGCAAATTGATGGAACGCTTTATGCACAGCTTTCCAAAATGTTTCATTTTGCGAAAGCCACTGCTTTTTCGGGCGATCAATCGCACTGCGAGCGT
>JAISQM010000116.1 GCA_031274195.1 Eubacteriales Family XIII. Incertae Sedis bacterium | reverse complement strand
TTTAGAGGTTTATTGAAAATATGTTGCAATTTCAGCATGTTTGCGG
Organism: Eubacteriales Family XIII. Incertae Sedis bacterium; assembly: GCA_031274195.1. GTDB lineage: Bacteria > Bacillota > Clostridia > Peptostreptococcales > Anaerovoracaceae > JAISGB01. The sequence continues at coordinate 4,918 of JAISQM010000116.1, read as the reverse complement.
TGTATCTCCTTTGTTCGCATTCGTTTGCAGGCCGGTTTCGTTAGCAAGTCGGCTCTTACGTTCTGCACGTCGGCTCTGTCAGTAAGCCGGTTTCGTTAGCAAGTTGCTTTCGTTTGCAGGCCGGTTCGTACGGCTGATCTTCTGTTGTTGCATTTCGAAAGCTGTGTACGTGATTATCATACTTTAGTGATGAATGGGTTGTCAAGTGATTTTTTGATGGGAAATTTTGTTAAATACCATTTTGTTGTCACGGGGATTGCTATTCCGTTCATTATGTATGATAATTAAATGTGATATCGCACATTACCTAATTTACGATACGGAGACAAAACGCATGACTTACACCATCGGAATCGACCTCGGCGGGACCAACATCGTCGCCGGCCTTGTAGACAGCGACGGGCAGATCCTCGCCAAGGCCTCCTTGCCGACATTGGCCGGACGACCCGCGCAGGCGATCTTGGGCGACATCGCGACCCTCGCGCGCAATGTCGCAAGCGAGGCCGGCATCGCGCTGCGCGACATAGGCAGCGTCGGCGTCGGTTCTCCGGGCAGTGTCAACAAATCGACGGGTCTCATCGAATGTTCCCCCAATCTCGACTGGAGCAACGTACCGTTGCGAGACACACTCTCCGCGGAGCTGAATCACACCGTCTACATTGAAAACGATGCGAATGCGGCGGCTTTCGGCGAATACATCATCGGCGCGGCAAAGGACTATGACACCTTTCTCATGATTACCTTGGGGACAGGCATCGGCGGCGGCATGGTGCAGCACGGCGTCATCTACGAGGGGTTCAATTTCGCGGGTATGGAGGTCGGACACATGGTCGTCACTCGCGGCGGCAGACCTTGTCGTTGCGGAAGGCATGGCTGCTTTGAGCGATATGCCAGCGCCACAGGACTCATCCTGACGGCGCGGGAATACATGGCGAGATACCCGGCGTCCCTTCTCTGGGAACTGGCAAGCGGCGACCCGGAGAATGTGGATGGCCGTATGCCATTTGACGCGATGGAGCAAGGCGACCTACCCGCAACGGAAGCGGTCAGAGCCTACACCGCCGATCTGGCCTGCGGCATTACAAACCTGATCAACATCTTTCAGCCCGACATACTGGCTGTCGGCGGCGGCATCGCGGGACAGGGAGAACGTCTGTTGGCTCCCCTGAGAGAGATAGTCGCACAAGAGGTCTACAGCAGGGACAGCGCGCGGAACACCAAGATTGTCGCCGCCCAATTGGGCAACGACGCCGGCATCATCGGCGCGGCAAACCTGTATAGAGAAAATATAGGTTCAATCGAAACGATCGCGGCATTCAAATCGTAACGTAACGAAAGGAGAAACGCGACTATGAAAGCGACAATAGGCATTGATGTAGGCACATCCGGGACAAAGACGGCTCTGTTCGACGAGACGGGTTCATTGCTCTCCTCGTACACGGCGGAATATCCCATGTCACAGCCACACAACGGTTGGGCGGAACAGAACCCGCAGGACTGGTGGAACGCAACGATCCGGGGGCTGAATGTCGTATTGGATAAGGTCGGCACAGGCTGCGAGATCGCAGGTGTCGGCCTGTCCGGCCAGATGCACGGTCTCGTCATGTTGGACAAAGACGGCAATGTCCTGCGTCCCTCCATCATCTGGTGCGATCAGCGCACGGAAAAAGAAGTCGCGCAGATGAACGACGTGATCGGCAGGGAGAAGCTCATACAGATCACCGCCAATCCCGCGATGACCGGCTTCACCGCCGCGAAGATCCTTTGGGTGCAAAACAACGAACCGGATGTCTACGAGAAATGCGCGCACATTCTCCTGCCCAAGGATTATATTCGCTACCGGCTGACCGGTGAATTCGCCACCGAGGTCAGCGACGCGGCGGGTATGCAACTCATGGACATCGGCGCGAGAAATTGGTCGAACGAGATACTCGGTCTGCTGCACATCGACCGTAGTTTGCTGGCCTCCATGCACGAATCGCCGGATATCACGGGTACGGTACATGCCTCCGCCGAGCGGGAAACGGGCGTGCCGGCGGGTACCATCGTCGTCGGCGGCGCGGGGGATAATCCCGCGGCGGCCGTGGGTACGGGCGTCGTCAGCGAGGGCAGTGCCTTTACGACCATCGGGTCGTCGGCCGTGGTCTACGCGGTTTCCGACACGGTCAAGATCGACATGCAGGGACGGGTTCACAGCCTGTGCGCCAGTGCTCCCGGAAAGTGGACGGTGATGAGTTGCACCCAGGGCGCCGGTCTGTCCCTCAAATGGCTCAGGGATACCTGTTGTCTGCCCGAGGTGTTGGAAGCTGAAAAACAGGATGTCGATCCCTATGTGATCATGGATAAGCTCGCGGCGAATATTCCCATCGGCGCCGATCACCTGCTCTTTCTCCCGTACCTCATGGGTGAGCGTTCCCCGCATCCCGATCCGGATTGCCGCGGCGTGTTCTTCGGTCTGTCCGCCATACACGGCCGGGCAAATCTCATCCGCTCCGTCATGGAGGGCGTCGCCTATTCTCAGTTGGAATGCGTCGATGTGTTCCGCGAGATGGGTGTACCCGTCGGCGATATGGTCGTCACGGGCGGCGGCTCAAAGAGCACGCTCTGGGCGCAGATGCTGGCCGATCTCTACGGTTGCCCCGTCAGCGGCATGCAGTCCGACGAAGGTGCGGCCTTGGGCGCCGCCCTGCTCGCGTCTGTGGGCGCCGGCATCTTCACAGACGTACAGGAAGCCTGCGCGGCCGTCGTCAAACGCGGCAAAACGCTGACGCCCGACGCAGAAGCCGGAAAAGCCTACGCACCCTACTTCGAGCTATATAAGAAGCTTTACATAGACATGAAGGAGGATTTTCGAATCTTATCAAATCTGTAAATAATCGAAAGACTGCAGTTTAGAAAAAAAGGGGCGGTAGCCATTGCCCACCGCCCTTTCCCCCACTATAGTGCCGTAGGATCGACGAGCTTCGTCCGGTCGAATTTGAAGAATACCGGCAGACCGTCCACCATCTTCTCCGTCGCCGCGCCCCGCACCAAGGGTTTCAGATAGCGAACCATCTCGTCCGTCACATCGTCCCCGTCCTTCGTAATCCATTCGAGGGGAATCTTTTTCTCCTTGTTTGCGATACCGGCGAGCGGAGAGGCCGCAAAATAGGTGAGATACGGTTCGTCCGAGGTCCGCTGAATCGTAATCATCACATCCGTAGAGCCTTCCAGCGCGGCTTCCACCGCACGATAGCCGCATTCGTAGGATTCCTTGAGATCCGTATCACTCGCCATGTGCGCGGCCGCGCGCTGCAATGTGCTGAACTGGATCGCTCTGGTCTTCAGCTTCTCAATTTTGATGGATTCCTTAATCATGGATTCCAACACGGTGGCGACGCCACCCAATGTCTTGTGTCCGAACATATCCTCCGCCGCGCCCGTATCCGCGAGATACGCGCCATCCTCCGTGCGAATTCCCTCTGAGACTGCGATGACGATATGCTTCTCCGTTTCCAGCAAACTCCGCACTTTTTTGATGAAATCATCGGGTTTGAACGCGACCTCCGGCAGATAGATGAGATGCGGCGCGGAGCCGTTTTTCCTCGCCAATGCGGAAGCCGCCGTGAGCCAACCCGCGTTTCGCCCCATCACCTCTACGATGGTGACGGCGGGGATGGGATAGACGATCGTGTCCAAATAGACCTCCGCGATGCTCGCGGCCACGTAGCGGGCGGCACTGCCAAAACCCGGCGTGTGGTCTGTTTCCACCAGATCATTGTCGATAGTCTTTGGAATACCCACCGCGATAATGTCCTCCCCACGCTCCTTGAAGAACGCGGCGAGCCTTGAAACGGTATCCATCGAATCATTTCCGCCGTTGTAGAAAAAGTAGCCAATATTATATGCCTTGAGTATAGCAAGAATCTGCTCGTAGGTTTCTACGCTGTCCTTTGGAAGCTTGTAACGGGAACTGCCCAACGCCTGCGCCGGCGTATGTATAAGAAGCTCAAAATCCTCGCTCGTCCGCATCTGATCGGAAATGTCGATGATCTTCCTGTCCAAAAAGCCTTGCATTCCGTTAATTGCACCGAAGACTTTGTCGATTTTGTCACTGGCCATAGCCCTTGCGATAGCGCCCGCAATCGACGCATTGATCGCGGAGGACGGCCCCCCGCTCTGCGCGATAATCATGTTCTTTCCCGCCATTATTGCCTCCCTTTCTCCCTGATAAATATTTAACCTACTCTCGGAATTATATCATAAATGCGCGCTGAAAAAAAGGAAAGTTCCCTGTCGTTTAAGCGACAGGGAACTTATAGAGCCGGCAACGACCTGCTTTTCCGGGCGGTCGCCCGCCAAGTATCATCGGCGCAAGAGGACTTAACTGCTGTGTTCGAGATGGGAACAGGTGTGGCTCCTCCGCTATAGTCACCGGCATGGCTTGCTAGTCTTTTTTGCGTAGTACACAAAAAATTCTGTGCAAGTGGTTTTGACATGGGCGTAAAGCCCGGTGTCAAATGGCTGAAGATGTGTCATACACCCTCAAAACCGAACAATGAAACATGTTACCTAGAAACCATTCGTTCATTTACCGAACAAAGTAGGTCAAGCGCTCGACCGATTAGTACCTGTCAGCTCAACACATTGCTGTGCTTACACCTCAGGCCTATCAACGTGATCGTCTCTCACGGGTCTTACCAAATCAATGGGGGAAATCTATTCTTGTGGGTGGCTTCGCACTTAGATGCTTTCAGCGCTTATCCAGTCCATACGTAGCTACTCGGCTATGCCCTTGGCAGGACAACCGATGCACCAGTGGTATGTCCATCCCGGTCCTCTCGTACTAAGGACAGCTCCACTCAAATTTCCAACGCCCACAGCGGATAGGGACCGAACTGTCTCACGACGTTCTGAACCCAGCTCGCGTACCTCTTTA
>JAISQM010000060.1 GCA_031274195.1 Eubacteriales Family XIII. Incertae Sedis bacterium | reverse complement strand
TCGCCCATGTACTCGTCGGGTACCAATATCTCCACGCGCATGACCGGCTCCAGCAGGATGGGCTTCGCCGCCTCCAGACCCTTTTTGAAAGCGAGCGACGCCGCTATCTTGAAAGCCATTTCATTGGAGTCAACATCGTGGTAGGAACCGTCGTAGAGCACAGCCTTGATGTTCACCACCTTTGAGCCGGAGAGCGGCCCTTTCTGCATACTCTCTTTCAAGCCCTTTTCTACCGCCGGCACATAGTTCTTGGGAACGGAACCGCCGAACAGTTCCTCGGCAAATTCGAATTCCTCCGTCGAAGGCGAAAATCTGATATGAACATCGCCGTATTGACCCGCGCCGCCGGATTGCTTCTTGTGCTTCCCCTGCACGTCCGCCGTCCCCTTGATCGTCTCGCGATAGGGAACCTTCGGATCCAACAGATCCACATCGACGCCGAACCGCTCCTTCAGCTTTGTGGTGATAATGCCGATCTGTATCTCACCCTGTCCGCCCAAGAGCGTCTGAGCCGTCTCGCTGCTTCTCTCGATCGAGAACGAAGGATCGTCCTCGCGGAGTCTGTTCAGACCCGTGCCGATCTTCTCATCCTCGCCTTTCGCCTTGGGTTCGACAGCCATAAACAGCGACGGCTGCGGATATTCCACGGCGGGGAATTTGATGATGTCGGATTTGCCGCAGAAAGTATCGCCCGTATGGGCAAACTGCAGCTTCGTAGCCGCGAAGATGTCGCCTGTGGCGACCGTCGGCGCTTCGCTCTGGGTCTTCCCCCGCATGAAGAAGATGGACCCCATCTTCTCGGGCTTCTCCGCATTCGCATTGTATACTTCTGCGCCATGCGTGACTTTGCCGGACAGCACCTTCATGATCGAAATTTTGCCCACAAAGGGATCCGCGACGGTCTTGAATACGAAAGCGGCCAAGGGACCCGCAGGGTCGCAGGCGACTTCGATCTCCTCTCCTTTACCGTTTACAGCGGTGTATGGCGCATGAGCTGTCGGCGCGGGTACGTATTTGAGCAGGACATCGAGCAATTCCTTGATCCCCTCGTCCTTTACGGCACTGGATGTCACGACGGGTACGATGCCCCCGGTCGCGATGCCCGCCGCCAATCCCTTGCTGAATTCCTCATCCGTAAACGCCTCGCCACTGAAGAATTTTTCCAGCAACTCCTCGTCGCTCTCGGCCACCGCCTCTGTCAGCGCGTCCTTGTCGTCTAATGTCGCCACCGATGTCCCGAATTTGGCTTGCAAGTCCGCAATGACCTGATCTACATTCACATTTTCCTTGTCGGTTTTATTTATAAGAAAGAACTTGGGCAGATCGTTTTTCTTGCAGATGTCCCACGCCTTCTCCGTGCCGACCTGCACGCCCGCCGATGCGTCCACCACGATGACGGCCGCCTCGGCCGCCCGGATGGACGAACAGACCTCTCCGACAAAATCGAAGAAACCGGGCGTGTCTAAGAAATTAATTTTGCATTGATTGTATTCCACCGGAATGATGGAGGTGGCTATGGAATAGCCCTTTTCGATCTCCGTCTTTTCGTAGTCGGAGACGGTGTTGCCGTCCTCGACTCTGCCCATCCTGTTGATAGCGCCGGTCGCCGCCAATGCCGCCTCGACTACCGTGGTTTTTCCGCTGCCGCCATGTCCAAGAAGTACTACATTTCTGATCTGATCACTGCTGTAACCTTTCATCCTGTTTCCCTACCTTTACTTGTTAAGACACGTTAACTGCCTGTCGCGCCGGGTCAAAGATATGTTATACCCTCCGCCATTATTCTACCCCATCATGATGATGGGAACAAGAGCCGCCACCGATTTCTCTTAGGATTTCATTTATTTATTATCGTCCTGTTCTCCTTCGTTTGTCATCTTCCGAAAATAGGGCAACCGCGCCGCGACCATCGTAATCAGCACCGCGACGAGCAGCCGCACCGGACCCACGACGATGACGCTTCCGCCCGCGATGCCAAAGAGTATCGTCGTTTCAATGATGCCGTGGCAGGCGTACATGAATACGCCGATGAGGGCAAAATCCCTCTTGCCGAGCGGCGTGCGCCGGTTGATCTCGATCAGCGTACCCGCTCCGTAGGACACGCCCATGAGTACCCCGACGAGCAGGGGCAACAGAGCGTTCTTGCCGATGCCGATGAGCCGGCAAAACCGGTTCATGCGCGCCGCAAGCTTCTCGACCAACTTAAAGGCAATCAGTATCTCAATGATAATCATCAGCGGAACAATTACGAGGATAAGATTCCGGATCACCGACAGGCTGCCGAAAAACATCTCGTGCAGAATTACGTCCCATGAAGCGCTCATGCGATCACGCTCCCCAAAAAGCCGACCGCGATTCCCGTCACGATGGCCAATATGAATCTGTACGCCGCCACCCCGCCCGGCGCAAACCCGATCTTTCGCGCGAGAACCGTCTCAACGGGGATGGAATGGAAACAGAGCGCGATCATCGCAATGGTCGTTATCGCCGCCTTGCTGAAATCAAAACCCTCGAGCGCCGCGACGACGGCGTACTCATCGGAGAATATGCCGGCGACGATGGGCAGCGCCGCGTTGGCCGGCAAGCGGAACAGCTTCATCACCGGCTCGAGCGTCCTCTCAAGAAAGGGCATTACAGGCGTGTACTTCAGAAATACCACAGCGATGTATACAGGAAGCATGATCCGAATGAGCATCCACCCCGTCTTCAGCCCCTTGATCGCCCCGTCTTTGACCGCAATGCCTGTCCGTCTCGCGATATCCTGTCCCATTTTGCGCTATTCTTCGAGCGGTTTCATCGTCGGGAACAGGATGATGTC
>JAISQM010000057.1 GCA_031274195.1 Eubacteriales Family XIII. Incertae Sedis bacterium | reverse complement strand
CAGCGTTTTGGCCGCGACCGTCTCGTTCGCCGCAACGATTGTTTATGAATCTATCTCAATACATATCATGATTTTATCACTTTTAACATAAGAATTCAAATTTTTTTGCGATTTTAATGAAAAAAATTGACAACGGGACGGGGAAAATGTCCCCGTCCCGCTGCTTTGTCCGCAAAAATCAGATTTGCTTGTTGTATGTATTCCCCTTATAGCAGTCCGGCTCCGAACAGGGGCGCAAATACAAGCGCGACGATCGTCATCAGTTTGATGAGGATGTTCAGGGACGGACCCGATGTGTCTTTGAACGGATCGCCGACCGTATCGCCGACCACCGCCGCCTTATGGGCGTTGCTGCCCTTGCCGCCGTGGTTGCCTTCCTCGATGTGTTTCTTCGCGTTGTCCCAGGCACCGCCCGCGTTCGCCATCATGATCGCGAGCAACACGCCCGTCGCGAGCGCGCCGGCCAACATGCCGCCCAAGGCCTCGGCGCCGAGTATGAGACCGATCGCAAGCGGCGCGACGATGGCCAAAAGACCGGGTGCCACCATCTCCTTCAGAGCCGCTTTCGTGGAGATATCGACGCACCGTTCGTAATCGGGCAGCGATGTGCCCGCCATGATGCCCTTATCCTCTCTAAACTGCCGCCGAACCTCCTCTATCATCTGATTGGCCGCCTTGCCTACGCTGTTCATCGTCAGAGCGGAGAACAGGAAGGGCAACATAGCACCGAGGAACAGGCCGATAATGACGAGCGGATCGAGCAGGCTGATGACCTTGAGACCCACGACCTGCGAATAGGACGCGAACAGCGCCAAGGCTGTGAGCGCCGCCGAACCGATGGCAAAACCCTTGCCGATAGCGGCGGTGGTATTGCCCACGGAATCGAGCTTGTCCGTGATCGCTCTTACTTCCGCCGGCAGCTCCGTCATTTCGGCGATGCCGCCCGCGTTATCGGAAACGGGGCCGTAGGCATCCACGGCTACGACCATACCCGTCGTGGACAGCATACCCACGGCAGCCAGCGCGATGCCGTAGAGACCCGCAAAGGCGTTCGCCGCAAAGATGCCCGCCGCGATAAAGAGGATGGGCCAGACGGTGGACAGCATACCGACGCCGATGCCGCTGATAATGGTGGTCGCCTCGCCCGTCAGGCATTGTTCCGCGATGGATTTGACGGATTTGAAGCTCGAGGACGTATAGATTTCCGTGATCTTGCCGATGGCCGTGCCGACGACGAGTCCGGAGATGACGGCGGCGGCGCAGTTGAAATTGTCGAAGAACAGTTTGCTCATCACCAAGGCAGCGACGACGACGAGCGCCGTGCTGACGTAGGTTCCGATATTCAGAGAAGCAGCCGGATTGGAGCCGTCCTTCCCGCGCACGAAGAACACGCCGATGATGGACGCGACGATACCGAGCGCCGCGAGGAAAAGCGGAAATATGCTGCCCTCTATCGCCCCAAGATCAAAATCGCTGCCGATCTGCGGTGTGATGACCGGAATGACGACGGCCAACGTGATCGCCGAGATGATGGAACCCACATAGGACTCGAACAGATCCGAACCCATGCCGGCCACGTCGCCGACATTATCGCCGACATTATCGGCGATGACGGCGGGATTTCGCGGATCGTCCTCGGGGATGCCCGCTTCGACCTTGCCCACGAGATCGGCGCCCACATCGGCCGCCTTCGTGTAGATGCCGCCGCCGACTCTGCCAAACAGCGCCATAGAGGAGGCTCCGAGGCCGAAGCCCGTGATGACGGAGGCGCTGTCTACGCCCATTATGATGAATATAAGTCCGAGTCCCAACAGACCCAAGCCCACGACGCACAAGCCCATGACCGCTCCGCTTCGGAACGCCACTTTCAGCGCGCCCGGCAGTCCCTTTTCGTTGGCGGCGTTGGCCGTCCGCACATTGCCCCATGTGGCGACCTTCATGCCGCAGAAGCCCGCAAGTACGGAAAACAGCGCCCCAAACACATAGAGCGCCGCCGTTACGGGGTCGATCGCTATCGCCAATACAATCGCGAGTACGACGATGACGATCGCCATATACCTGTATTCGCGCTTGAGAAAGGCCATCGCGCCGCGGCTGATAAACCCGGCGACCTCCTTCATCCTGTCATTGCCCTCCGCATTCCCTTTGATCCACACGGCGAGCACGGCCGCAACGATCAGCGCCAAAAGAGCTGCTACGGGCACTAGATATTTGAGTACTTCCATATGTCGCTACCTCTCCTTTTTACCTCTTTGAACAGTTTCGATTAGTTGAACCCTTATTCAATTATCAAAATTCGACGATCGCTTTGAAATCCGTCGGCGATAAGCTCGCGCCGCCCACCAAGGCACCGTCGATATTTTCCTTTGAGAGCAACTCCGTCGCGTTGGACGGCTTCACGCTGCCGCCATACTGAACGCGAAGTTTTTCCGCCGTGTCTTTGCCGTAAAGTTCGCTCACTATCCGACGGATGAAAGCGCACATCTCCTCGGCCTGCTCCGGCGTCGCCGTCCTGCCCGTGCCGATGGCCCATACCGGCTCATAGGCGATAATCAGACGCTCCGCGTCTTTCTGCTTGATGTCTTCAAGGCCGTCGACGACCTGTCGCTCCACCACATCGAACGCCTTACCGGCATCCCGCTGCTCCAACACCTCACCGACACACATGATCGGCATGATGCCATGGGCGAAAGCCGCCTTCAGCTTTCGGTTTACGGTATCGTCGGTTTCGGCAAAATACTGCCGACGCTCCGAATGCCCGATGACGCAGTAGTCCACGCCGAGCTCCACGAGCATCGGGGGCGATATCTCGCCGGTGTAAGCGCCCTCGTTCTCAAAATGCATGTTCTGCGCGCCTATCTTTACAGCCGAGCCGGAAAAGGCTCTCTTCAGCGGCGCAAGCTGCGTAAACGGGGCGCATATGACGACCTCGTGTTCGCTGCCATCGAAAGCGGCGACGAACTCATAGGCAAACGCGGCCGCCTCCGCGATGGTCTTGTACATCTTCCAGTTGCCGGCTATAATTTTAATTCTCGACATATTTACTCCTTTGCTTGCCTTTTTTCCGTATCTGCGGCTTATCCTCCCTCATTCGTCAATTACGCACATCTATGTACGCGCTTTCCTCATTCGGTCGTCTGCACCGCACCTACGAAAAAAATTCGGCGCAACCTTTCTTTTACGATTTGTCTTCTAATACCGCGATCCCCGGCAACGTCTTCCCTTCGATAAATTCGAGGGAGGCGCCGCCGCCCGTAGACACGTGGGACATCCTGTCCGCGAGGCCAAATTGCTCTACGGCCGCCGCGCTGTCGCCGCCGCCGATGATGGATGTGCCTTTCGCTTCGGCCATCGCCTCGGCGACAGCCCTCGTTCCCGCCGCAAAATTGGGCATCTCAAAGACGCCCATCGGACCGTTCCACAGGATGGTTCCCGCGGCTCGTATCTTGTCGGCAAACAGAGCTTCCGTCTTGGGACCGATGTCCATCGCCATCCAATCCGCAGGAATGGCGTCGCTGTCGTAATAGGCCGACTCCGTATCGTTGTCGAAGTCCCGTCCCGCTTTCACATCGACGGGGAGGAGCAATTCAACGCCCTTTTCCTCCGCCTTTTTCAGCAAGGACACCGCCAAATCGACGCTGTCCGCATCCAATATGGACTTGCCTATCTCATATCCCTTGGATTTCAAAAAGGTATAGGTCATACCGCCGCCGATGAGCAGGGTATCCGCCTTCGCCAGGAGGTTTTCGATCACCTTGATCTTGTCGGCGACCTTTGCTCCGCCCAAAATGGCGACAAAAGGCCGCGCCGGATCATCCAACGCGCCCCCGAGAAATTTTACCTCTTTTTCAATGAGAAAGCCGGAAACGGCGGGGATGTAGCTCGCGATACCCGCCGTAGAGGCGTGTGCCCTGTGCGCCGAACCGAAAGCGTCGTTCACGAATATGTCCGCGAGAGATGCCAGTTCCTTTGAAAATTCCGCGTCGTTCGCGGTCTCTTCCTTCCGAAACCTCGTATTTTCGAGCAACATAATCGCCCCGGCTTTCAAAGATGCCGCTTCGCGCTTGACTTCCTCGTCAACGACGGATGCCACGCTCTTAAACCAAACTTCTGTTCCGAGCCGCTTTGTAAGCGCGTCAGCCACCGGTTTCAGACTGTATTTGGGATTCGCTTCTCCCTTGGGCCGCCCCAGATGGGACAGCAGTATGACAGCCGCCCCATGGTTCATCAGATATTCGACCGTGGGCATCGCGCCCACGATCCGCGTATCATCCGTTATATGACCCGCTTCGTCCAACGGGACGTTGAAATCACAACGGACAATGACCTTCTTACCGTTAACATCTATATCCCTCAGTGTTTTTTTCATATAGTTACCTCCGGGTAGATGCTTCCTACAATCCCTGTTTGATCACGTACTCGATCAGATCCACCGCTCTGTTGGAATAGCCCCATTCGTTGTCATACCACGAGACGACCTTCACCAACTTCTCGCCCACAAACATGGTGGAGAGTCCGTCCACGATGGACGAGCGGGCATCGCCCTTGAAGTCGATGGATACGAGCGGCTCGTCACAGAATCCGAGGATGTTCGGAATTTCGTTCGTCGCGGCATTTTTCAGCGCCGCGTTCACAGCCTCCGCGTCCGCAGCCTTATCCAGTTCAAATACGACATCCACGACCGATACGGCGGGTGTCGGTACGCGCATCGCCATGCCGTTCAGCTTGCCCTTGAGTTGGGGCAATACGAGCGATACGGCCTTGGCCGCTCCCGTGGTGGTGGGAATGATGGACAGAGCCGCAGCTCTCGCTCTCCGCAGATCCTTATGCGGCAGATCGAGTATCTTCTGATCGTTCGTATAGGAATGAACCGTCGTCATGAGTCCCTTCACGATACCCCACTCCCTGTCGATGACCTTCGCGACGGGCGCGAGGCAGTTTGTCGTGCAGGACGCGTTGGAGATGACATGGTGCGCGGCAGGATTGTATTTGTCCTCGTTGACACCCATCACAATGGTGATGTCCTCGTCGGTCGCGGGTGCCGAGATGATGACTTTCTTCGCACCGGCTTCAATATGTTTCGCCGCGTCGGCTTTCTTCGTGAACAGTCCCGTCGATTCAAGGACGACTTCGACGCCCAACTGATCCCACGGGAGTTCCGCGGGATTCCGTACCGCCGTGATCTTGATCTCCTTGCCATTGACGATGATCGCATCGTCCTTCGCTTCGACGGTGCCGTCAAAGATGCCGAAACAGCTGTCGTATTTGAGCAAATGCGCCAGCGTCTTAGGATCGGTTACGTCATTGATCGCCACGATATCAAAATCGGCTTTGCTGTCTATCGCCGCCTTAAAAGCATTCCGTCCAATCCGACCAAACCCGTTGATTCCTACCTTTACACTCATTGTTGTCTCCTTCTGCGCGCGCTTCCGGCGCACTATATATCAATTAAAATAACTGACAAATTTATATCGCGGCAGACTCAATATCTCCTCCGCTTGGATGAGGACAGTATGCCCATTTCGTCTCTGTATTTTGCGATCGTCCGTCTGGATATCTCAATCCCTTTCGCACGTAACCTCTCGGCTATCACTTGGTCGGAAAGGGGCGAGGACGGATCCTCTGCCGCGACGATTTCCCGGATCAACGCTTTGATGCTGCCCGACGCCATCCCCTCAGCGCTGCCATCGGACACGCCGCTTGTGAAAAAATACTTGATCTCAAAAACGCCGCGCGGCGTCTGCATGTATTTCCCGCTGATGGAACGACTCACGGTGGACTCATGAATGCCGACATCGTCGGCGATCTTTTTCAAGGTCAAGGGTTTGAGGTATTTCTCGCCCTTGTCAAAGAAATTGATCTGATGATTCACAACCGCTTTCACTACATTGTATATCGTTTGGCTCCGTTGTTCAATACTTTTTATTAACCACAGCGCTGAATTTAGTCTGCTCGTCAGAAATTGTGAAATGCCGGAGTCCTTTTTCGCCGAAGATAAAATTTTTCGATAATAGGGACTGATCAACAATCTTGGGATGGCCGCGTCATTCACCGAGACGACATACTCATCCCCGATCTTCTCCAGATTGACATCGGGAATGATGTATTTCATATCCGTGCCGGAACTGAACGGCCGCCCGGGTTTCGGTTCGAGGCCTTTGATCATGTCGGCGATCTCCTGCACCTCGTGAACGCTTGACCCCACACATTTTGCGATGAGTCCGAGCCTGTTTGCCGCGAGGTCTTCCAGATGCGATTCCACGATCAAGCGCGTCTTCCCGTCGTTTTTCCCCCGCGCTTCCAACTGGATCAACAAGCATTCGCGCAGATCAGAAGCACACACGCCGACCGGTTCAAAGGTCTGGATCACGCTGACGACCTGCTCTACCTTCTCGACGGGCACACGAAGCTGAGCCGCGATCTCCTCGGCCGTCTGCGTCAAATATCCGTTTCGATCCAAAGATTCGATGATGTACTTGCCGATCTGGCGGCGACTGCCCGAAAGCTCCGTAAATTGAAGCTGAAACATCAGGTGCTCGCTCAGGGTGATCTCCTTGGACGTAAACTGCTCAAAGGTATATTCGTTTCCATCCCACGTATGGCCACCCGAAGGCTCCATGTGTCGATAGCTTATGTCGTCGTATTCCCGCTCTTTCAAGTACTCAGACCAATCAAAATCGTCATCCGCCTTGCTCTTAGCCGGGGGTTCCTCTACGTGTTCGTCCTCACCCTTTTCCTCCCGGGCGGTACGCTCGGTATCGATCTCAAGAATGGGATTGGTGAGCAACTGTTCCTCGATATAGGCATCCAATTCCTGCGCGTTATACTGCAAAATCTGGATGGCCTGAATGAGCTCGGGCGTCATCACCAGTGTCTGTTTTTGTTCGATTGTGAGTTCAAATCCCAGTTTCATCAGGGCACCCCTCTCAAGCAAATATTATACCATAGATGCGAAGCGTTATGGTATAATGAGTTGTAAAAAAAAACATGCTGATGAACGGGTTCGCAGGAAGCTTGCGGACGGATAAGAGGTGAGGATTATGAAAAGAATTGGCGTATTGACGAGCGGCGGAGACTCTCCGGGAATGAACGCGGCCATCCGGGCCGTGGTGCGGGGCGCATTGTATCACGACATGGAGGTGTTCGGCATCGAGCGCGGCTATGAGGGACTGATCGCCGGCGAGATATATGAGATGGACAGGCGCTCGGTGAGCGACATCATCCAGCGAGGCGGCACGATACTCAAGACCGCGCGAAGTGAGGCATTCATGCAGGATGAGGGTTTCGCGATGGCGCTCAACATGATAGACAGCTTTCAGATAGAGGGGCTGATTATCATCGGCGGCAACGGCTCGCTGACCGGCGCGCTCAGGTTGGCGGAGGCGGGCGTCAAGGTGATCGGACTGCCCGGTACCATCGACAACGACCTCCCGTTTACGGATTTCACCATCGGATTTGATACGGCTGTCAATACGGTCTTGGGCGCGGTGGGCAACATACGCGACACGTCCCATTCGCACGAGAGAACCACCATCATCGAGGTGATGGGACGGGAGTGCGGCGACATCGCCATCTACGCGGGGCTGACGGGGGGCGCCGAGATCATCCTCATTCCCGAGCAGGAGGTCGATATGCAGGCGGTCTGCCGGCGTCTGATCGAGGGAAAGAACAGCGGGAAGCGGTCGAGCATCATCATCAAGGCGGAGGGCGTCAATATATCCTCCGAGGATCTGGAGCACACGATCCGGGAGCGGACGGGGCTCGACACGAAGATGGTGATCTTGGGCTACATTCAGCGGGGCGGTTCGCCCACGGCGCGGGATCGGATGATCGCGAGTCTGCTGGGTTACGAGGCCGTAAAGCTGCTGTCGGAGGGAATCGGCAATAAGGCGGTGGGCATTCACGACGGTTCGGTGGTTTCATTCGATCTGGCGGAGGCGATGCGCATGGAGAATACGACGATCCTCGAACTCGGCACGCTCGCCGAGATTTTATCGAAATAGCAAGCGGCTATGGTTGAAAGGGTGTTTCGTCTGTTGTATAATTGAGGCATAACAAGTCGAGGCTGTCGTATTTCAGAAAGGGGATCCGATATGGTAAATCTGATCGTAGGACATAAGGGCACAGGCAAGACAAAGACGATGATCGATCTGGCGAATAGCCGAGCGGAGAGCAGCGACGGACATGTGATTTTTATCAACAAGAACCAACGTCTGATGTACGATCTAATCCATGAAATCAGAGTGGTATCCATGGAGGACTACGATGAGATCACAAACAGCGACGAGTATGTCGGATTCCTCTATGGGATCATCAGTTCCGACCACGACATCGACGCCATTTTCATCGACAGCATTCTCAAACACGCCGACGTGAACACGGAGGACATTCCCGAATTTTTGGCAAGGCTGAAAGTGATCAGCAACCAACACGGCATCGACTTCATCGTCAGCTTGAGCGCCGATCTCGACGAGCTTTCGAACGATGTACAGGATTTCAATCTGCTGGAGCCCTACGGCTGTTGACCTTACGCTCCGGTTAACGACATTAAAACGCAGCGCTGTAAATATCCGCACGGCGCTGCGTTTTTGTTGGTATCTCGTTCCTGACTTGCTCCATGTACGCTATGTCGATATCGCCAAACACGACGGTCTCGTTTGCCGCAGCCGCGCCGCACAACTCACCCCACGGATTGGCGATGAGGGAATGACCGTAGGCTCTGTATCGCGCCTCGACATCCCGCGCTTGGGAGCAGGCGGCGACATAGACCTGATTGTCCAACGCGCGACCACGCATGAGAAGTTCCCAATGTGCCGGTCCCGTGGTCATGTTGAAAGCCGCGGGCAATAGCATGAGGTGGGCGCCCGCTTTCGTCATCGCCGCGAACATCTCGGGGAATCGGATGTCGTAGCATATGGCGACGCCGATCTTGCCGAACTCCGTATCGACGACCGTCATTGAATCGCCGGAGGACAGGGTGTCGGATTCCTTAAACCGCACGCCCCCTTTGACGTCGATATCAAAGAGATGCACCTTTCTGTGTTTCTTCAGAAGCTGCCCGTCCGGGTCGAATATATATGACGTATTGTACACGCGCCCTTCCTGCAGCTCGGGTATGGAGCCGCCGATCAGGTATATCCCGTTCGCGCGCGCAAGATCCGCCATGAACGCTACGGAGGGGCCGTCCTCCCCTTCCGCGTATTCGCGAAAATACGCGTTGTCGTAGGGGCAGTTCCACATTTCGGGAAGACTGACCACCGAGGCGCCGCCGGTCGCCGCGCTTTTCACATACCGCGCCGCCTTTTCCATGCTCTCGGCCTTATCCATCGATGAACGCATCTGACAGAGCGCGAGTTTATAGGTTACAGACATATTTGCGACCCTCCTATGTTTAGATTTTCTCCACGGAAATCTCCGTCTTGTGTCCGTTCAGATCGTACGTTTCGCCATCGCCGCCCGCCATGTCCTTCAGCAACTCGGCCAGCGTTTCCTTCATGATATAGGCTCGGTGCGCGTCTATCGCAGCGGCGACTTCATCGTCCCCGTGGAAGTGTATGCGCACATTGTCCATCATCTCCAGACCGATCTGCTTGCGAATCTGCTGCACCTTGGAGATGAACTCCCGCGCCAATCCTTCCCGCGCGAGCTCGGGTGTCACCGTCGTATCGAGAATGATGAACAGGCCGTTTTCCATCGCGACGGCAAAGCCATCCTTCGCGTCCACGCGAATATCCACGATGTCCCTCGTGACTTCCACCTTGTCCGACTGAGCGTCCGCATCCGCCGACTTTGCGATAAGTTCACCCGTGACGAGGGAAAGGAAAACCTTCTCCCCGCCATCCAGCGCGCGAATCAGAGCCGCCGCGTCCGTCTTTTGAAGCGCCGCCGCGAAGTCCCTCATGCGCGAACCCAACACGGGGCCCGCCGCCTTGAAGTCGGGTTTGAGACTGTAATTCATGTACGCGCCGATGTCCTGCCGGAACAGCACGTCCTTGATGTTGAGTTCCTCCTTGATGAGGTCGGTCACGCCGCCTATGAC
>JAISQM010000141.1 GCA_031274195.1 Eubacteriales Family XIII. Incertae Sedis bacterium | reverse complement strand
TTTGCCATATGTGCATATAAAAACAGTCCGTTTCTCGCGCTTTCCATCGAGAGCGTGTTAAACCAAACCGTAAAAAGCGATGTGTTCATTTCGACATCCACGCCGAATGACCATATCTATGGCATCGCCAAAACATACGGCATCGATGTGGTCGTAAACGATCAGGAGGCGGGCATCGCAGGGGATTGGAATTACGCCTACGCGGCGACCAAGACGGATTTTGTCACCTTGGCGCATCAGGACGATTTCTATGAGCCTACCTTTGCGGAAAAAACGTTGGATGCCTTAGCTCGGTCTTCCCGTCCGATCATCGCGTTTACCGATTATTTTGAACTGCGCGGCGAACAGCGGGTCTTCGACAGCAAATTATTGAAGATCAAGCGCATCATGCAGTTTCCGTTCAAATTGTCACGAAACAGTCGGTTCCTGCGCAACAGAGTGTTTTCATTCGGAGATCCCATCTGCTGCCCCTCAGTGACCTATAACAGGAAGCGCTTCCCCGCGATCAACTTCATGGCGCGGTATAAAAACAGCATGGACTGGGAAGCATGGAGCAGGTTGGCAAAGGAACCGGGAGCGTTCGTATATATCCCCGAACCGCTGCTGGGACATCGAATCTATGAGGAATCTCAGACGACGAGCGTCATTTCGAGCGGCGCCCGTTATGATGAGGATTTGGAGATATTGCGGTCTTACTGGCCGGAACCGATCGCACGCCTGATTATGAGGGGTTACGCAAAATCAATGGACAGCAATCGCCTGTAATATAGTAAAGGAGCGGGTCATAGTGAACGACAATTACACAGGCGGCAATCTTAAAAAGGACTATCTTTGGAACACGATAGGTACCTCGGTCAACTCTTTCCTGTCCCTGCTTTTGCTTATCGTCGTCACGAGGTTGAACGGGATAGACGCGGCGGGGCTATTCTCTTTCAGCTTTGCTTTCGCGTTGGTGTTTTTCACGATTGGGTTGTATGGCGGACGCATATATCAGGTGTCCGATGTGCGGAATGAATTTTCGAGCAGGAACTATATCGTACTGAAATTCGTAACCTCGGCGATCATGCTGATTACGGCCGCAGCTACGATTTTGATCAACCATTACGACGCGAATAAGGGCGGCCTCATGTTGCTGTTGGTTCTGTACAAAGTATCCGAAGTGATCGCGGACGCGCTATACGGCGTCATTCAAAAGAACAACAAGCTTTACCTCGCCGGCATATCCCTCACCTTGAAGGGCGCAGTCGGTTTCGCGGCCTTTCTCGTCATAGACCTCATCACGAAGAATCTTCTGCTCTCCGGCGCGAGCCTGCTATTCGTGAATCTTCTGTTTATGATCTCCTATGATCGAATCAACGTGAAGCGGCTTGAGCGGGTCACGGTGAGACTTGATCGTATCAGAGAGGATGCGGCGGACAGTCTGCGGCTGATGAAAAAATGCATCTATATCTTTCTGTTCTCATTTCTGACGACGGCCATGGCCAATATTCCGAGATTCTTCATCGACATCTACCACGAGAGCGACCAGGGATATTTCGGCATCCTCATCATGCCGGCGACTTTGATCGCGTTGCTCGTGACCTTCATCATTCAGCCCGGCATCGTACCGCTGTCGGAGCTGCATAAGAACAGACAATATGACCGATTCAAAAAGACGGTCGGAAAGTTGACGTTCCTTTCATTGGCGTTGGGCGTCGCCGCAATCCCGGTCGCGTACCTGATCGGCGGCCCGGTGCTTACGCTGATCTACGGCGTCGATCTGACGCCATACAGACTTGAGCTGGCGAAGGTCGTTTTTGGCGGAACGCTCAACGTCGTCGCCATGATCTATTCCAACGCATTGGTTATCATCCGCAAACAATTCATCCAATTGGTCATCTACCTGATCTCCCTCACCACCATCACCGCAATGTGCGTTCTATTGGTAAATCCATACGGAATCAGCGGCGGAATATGGTCGTATATCATTGCAAATACCGTTCAAGGTGCATTGTTTATCGCGACATATCATGTTATACTCAACAGGATACAATCGCCGCATTGAAGTTAAAATGAGAAATATATGGAAGAACGAGATGATGAAAACGAATCGAAAAATTGCCGTATTGATTCCCTGTTACAACGAAGCGATCACCATCGAGAAAGTGGTTCGCGATTTCAAAGCCGCATTGCCCGATGCGACCGTCTACGTCTATGACAACAACTCCACGGACGGCAGCGACGAGCTTGCCAAAAAAGCCGGCGCCATCGTCGGTTATGAGAGCAGACAGGGAAAGGGAAACGTCGTGCGCACGATGTTCCGTGAAATTGACGCCGATTGCTATGTCCTTACGGACGCGGACGACGCTTTTCCCGCGGATATCGCCCCCGCGATGGTGGATATGGTCTTGTCGCAGGGATACGATATGATCATCGGCGACCGGCTTTCAACGACCTACGCGGACGAAAACAAACGCGCCTTCCACGGTTTTGGAAACAACCTCGTGCGCAATCTGGTGAACGTCATATTCAAGGGCAATGTGCAGGACATCCTGTCCGGTTACAGGGTTTTGAGCAAGGCGTTTGTGAAAACCTTCCCCGTCCTTTCTCCCGGCTTCGAGCTCGAAACGGAGATGACCATTCACGCGCTCGACAACAGATTCAAGATGAAATCCGTTCCCGTGAAGTTTACCGACCGGCCCGCCGGCAGTGAATCCAAATTAAACACCTTCAGCGACGGATTGAAGGTGATTTTGAAGATATTTAACACGTTCAAGGACTACAAACCGCTACCGTTCTTCGGCATCATTTCCGCGTTGTTGATCATCTTCGCGCTCGTTTTATTCATTCCCGTATTCATCGCATATTTGGAGACCAGCTTGGTCGGAAGAATGCCGACGCTCGTCGTCTCCGTATTCCTGATGCTCGCGGCCTTGCAGTCGTTCGTCTGCGGCCTGATTTTGGACACGGAGGCACGAAGGAACAAGCAGAATTTCGAGGTTCAGCTCAATCTGCTCCTGATGCTGGCGGATGTAGAGGATCGTTCGCGAGAATCATCGATGTGGGAAAGCAGGCGGAAGGACGCGCGCGGGTAATGGCAGAGCCCAAAATAAGCATCATCATTCCCGTATATAACGGCGAGAAATACATATCCCGCTGTATCGACAGCGTTCTGAACCAGACGTTCAAGGATGTGGAGATACTTCTTATGAACGATGGTTCGACGGATCATTCGTCAGACATACTCGGTGCCTATGAACAAAGCCATCCGGAAATCGTAAAGGTATACGCCCACGCAAATATGGGCGTCGCAAAGACGCGCAACAAGGCCATCCGCCTCGCACAGGCAAAGTACATCATGTTCATCGATCAGGATGATTTTATCGATCGCGATTATTGCGAGGTCTATTACAGAGCCATCGAGGACAGCGGCTGCGATGTCGTGATGGGCGGATACCGGCGTCCGAACGCAAACGGCAAAATCGTCAAAAAACAGATGCCCAAAGATACGCCATTTTACAAGTACATGATCATGGCGGCTTGGGCCAAAATACACAGAACCGACTTTCTATTGGTTAACGATATTACATTTTTCGACAACCAAATCGGCGAGGATATCATCTTTACGCTACGTGAAATCAGCGCCGCTTCAGAGATTAAAGTCATTGACGACTGCGGTTATAACTGGTTTTACAATGAGGAAAGCGTTTCAAACACCCACCAACGCGGCCTCAGCAAAAATATAGCCGCACTCTTTTCCCTGTTGGAAAGCGTCTTCTCCATTGCAAGCACGGATGCGTTATTCGAATACTGCGTCGTCCGGACATTGTTCTATTATCTGTTATATAGCGGCAGGGCCGATACGCCCGCGGACTTCATCCGACATGACCGGATGTTATTCCAATGGTTGGAAGATCACTACCCGAATTACCGGAAAAACAGATATGTGCGATTCCGGCCGAAAGGTGAAACCCCGATCATGATAGCGGCGATGAAGATCTTTTTCCTGTTGCGTAAACTACGACTTGTCAAAGTATTTGCGCGATTCTATTGTACCGCAACTCAAGTTACCGTTCAGCGGGAATTGCCGTCTACGAGCGGCAAAGTTTAGACAATTCCCATAGGAGATAGTATAATAAATGAGAAGCAGAAAACACTTAGTAGGAGGTAAACTAAAATGAATCAATTGATTACCGGAGGCGCGGGCTTTATCGGAGCGAACTATCTGTACTATCTGGCGGAGCAGAACACGAAGGATAAGATCGTTTGCTTGGATTCTCTGACCTACGCGGGCAATCTGCATACCATCGACAGCCTGATCAAGGAGGACAAAATCACCTTTGTGAAAGGCGACATCACCGACAGAGCGTTGGTGGACAAGGTACTGACGGAGCATCAGATCGACGTGATCGTGCACTTCGCGGCGGAGAGCCATGTCGATCGCTCCATTGAGGACGCATCCGCCTTTCTGAACACCAATATCCTCGGCACCCACGTGCTCCTCGAGGCCGGCAGACAGCACGGCATCAGTCGGTTCCATCAGGTATCCACGGACGAGGTTTACGGCGATCTGCCGCTTGACAGACCCGATCTGCTGTTTACCGAGGAAACGCCGATCCACACATCCAGTCCATATTCCGCATCCAAAGCGTCGGCGGATCTGTTGGTACTGGCCTATTTCAGGACATTCCGTTTCCCTGTGACGATCTCGCGGTGTTCCAACAACTACGGGCCGTATCAATTCCCCGAGAAGCTCATTCCGCTGATGATCGCCAACGCGCTCGCGGACAAAAAACTGCCGGTTTACGGCAAAGGGGAGAATGTACGGGACTGGCTGCACGTGCGAGACCACTGCCGCGCCATCGCGATGATCGTAAATGACGGCAAGGTCGGCGAGGTCTATAATATAGGCGGGCACAACGAACGGTCGAATATCCAAATCGTACAGACGATTTTGCAGAGCTTGGGCAAAGACGAGTCCCTCATCGAATATGTGACGGATCGAAAAGGCCACGATCTGCGCTATGCCATCGACGCATCCAAAATCGGAAAGGAACTCGGTTGGAAGCCGGAAATCTATTTCGACGAGGGCATCGTATCCACGATAAAATGGTATTTGGACAACAAGCCGTGGTGGGAAGAAATCGTGTCCGGTGAATATCAAGCATATTACGCGAAAATGTATGGAGGAAGATCATGAAGGGAATCATATTGGCCGGCGGAAAAGGCACCCGCCTCTATCCGATGACAAAGGCCGTATCAAAACAACTGTTGCCCATCTACGACAAGCCGATGATCTATTATCCCCTGTCGGTATTGATGCTCGCGGGCATACGCGATATCCTGCTCATCTCAACGCCGGACGACACGCCCATCTATGAGCGCTTGCTCGGCGACGGAAGCGATCTCGGACTGTCCCTCAGCTACCGGGTGCAGGAGAAACCGCGTGGCTTGGCGGACGCGTTTATTCTCGGCGAAACATTTATAGGCGGGGATTCCGTCTGTCTGATTCTGGGCGACAATGTATTCTACGGACAGAATTTCAGTCAGATGCTCGAGGCCGCAAAACAGAACAGCGGCGCCACCGTATTCGCTTATCCTGTGAAAAATCCATCCGAGTTCGGTGTGGTGGAATTCGACGAATCCGGCAAGGCACTCTCCGTCGAGGAGAAACCGAAACATCCGAAGTCAAACTACGCGGTTCCGGGGCTATACTTCTACGACGATAAGGTCGTGGAGATCGCGAAAAACGTCGTACCCTCGGTAAGGGGCGAGATAGAGATCACGTCTGTCAACGACGACTATCTCAAACGAGGCGATCTGCACGTGGAGATATTGGGCAGGGGCATGGCCTGGCTCGACACGGGTACGCCTTCCGGACTGATGCAGGCGGCGGAATACGTGGAGGCCATCCAGAGCAGACAGGGCTTCTACATCGCCTGCCTCGAGGAGATCGCGTACAGGAAAGGCTTTATCGATCGCGCGGCACTGAGACGCCTCGGGGAGGCTCTTAAGATGACGGAGTACGGGGAATATATCCTGTCGTTGGAATAAGATACTGTAAAATATTGATTTAGGAAAGGACGGCCGGTGGCCGTCCTTTCCTTTACCGTAACAGACTTATCGACACTAACAGCTTTTGAGCTGCAGGATCATGGACATAATGTCATAGCCGTAGTTTTTAGCTGTCGCCCACCCTTTTCCTGAGGGATTTTCCTGCTGACCGAGCCACTGCACATAGGGCGCGCAATTTCTCGTAACAAGACTGAAGCGCGGATCAACACAGCCGTTTACCAAAGCCGCAGAACTCCCATAGGCTTTCAGGTGCTGTACCTGCGCCCGCAGTCCCGTCCGTACATCCGGAAACCACGCACTGCTTCCCCGGGGATCGGAATCAACCGCGCCGATGCCTGCAAAGTTAAACTGCTCCACCTTGACGGCTCCGCCAAACCCGAGCCACCCCGTCTCCTTCATGCTCTGCGCAAAGACGACTTCCGCTCTCACGCCCTCCGCATTCGCCTCCTGAAGCAGGATGGTACAAAATGTCCGAATATCGCCCGCCCCGCCCTTGGCGAGGGCTGCCGCAGGGTAGGCTCTCCCCTTGCTGTTATACCAGGCGACCATCTGATTTACAGTGACGGTCGACGCGCCCATGATACGGTACATGTCCGACGTGTCGTATTGAAAGTCTGACG
Source organism: Eubacteriales Family XIII. Incertae Sedis bacterium (assembly GCA_031274195.1). Lineage (GTDB taxonomy): Bacteria > Bacillota > Clostridia > Peptostreptococcales > Anaerovoracaceae > JAISGB01. The sequence goes on along the minus strand of JAISQM010000141.1, from coordinate 4,164 downwards.
AATTCGCGGTGAACGTCGCTGATTGTACCATGGTACTTATCTGATTGCCGCTCAACACATAGGTGTGTACGTTATAGGTACCCCAATGGTATTGATGGTTCTTCACATCAATCTTTGCCGTGTATGTGCCGCCGCTGCCCGTCGCCGTATACCAGAAGATATCACTTTGATCCGCCCGCTGCCATACCGGGAATTGTACCTTGGAGACACCCGACGGCGCGTTTACCCCGGTCAATTTGACCGTGTATGTGCCGTTTTTATGGTCAGTAACTTCTATTTTACTCGCTGAATTGCGCGTGATGCTAAATGTGGCGGCTGAGACAAAAGACGCTTTTCCGCCAACCGTAGCGTATACGTGGACAGCGTATGTTCCCGCCGTTTTATGCCGCGCGATATCCGCCGTGGCGATCCATTTGCTGCCCGACTTCGTTCCGTTATACCAGATCAGATCATTCTGCCCCCCATCGAGGCTCCATACCGCAAATTGCGTCTTGGTGACCGTCCCATAGGCGTCCAATCCGTCTATGCTCAAACTGATATTTTTCTCTGTTTTGCCCGTATCTTCGGCCTTTGCCACCGTTTTCAGGCCATTCACGGTGAACGATGCGCCTTTTACCAGTGTACGAACCTGATTCGCTCCCGTTACATAAGCGTGAACGGTATAGTTGCCGAGAAGGAACCCGTGATTGCCGAGGCGAACGGTGGCCGTGGCAGTGGTGCCGTCGGATGCAAGGGTCGCCGGATACCAGAAGATGTTGCCCTGCTTGCTGTCGCTCCAGACGGGAAGCTCCACTTTTGTCACGCCGCCGAGCGCCTGCATCCCGGTCAGTGTCAATTTGTATGTACCGTCAGACTGAGGCGTAATATCTAAGGATGCAGCGGTAGGCGCCGTAACGCTGAAAGTCGTTGATCCGATCATTACGCCCTTTCCGCCGATCGTCGCATACACATGCACCTGATACTTTCCTGCGGTTTTATGCCTTGTGATGTCCGCCGTAGCTATCCACTGATCCCCTGATTTTGACGCGTTATACCATATGAGATCGTCCTGACTGTTCGCATCGCTCCATACGGCAAATTGTACCTTCGTCGCCGTTCCTTTCAGTCCCACATTGGTCGCGGTCATACGGAATGCGCGTTCCGGCTTCGCCGACTCCGTCGCAACTACGCGCACCGATGGCGTCGACACGGAAAATGTATTCGCCTTGGCCATATTCCTTAGCGGTTTGTCGCTTGTTACATAGGCGTGGACGGAATATGTACCCGTATTGTATTTATGGTTGGCGAGTTGCACGGTAGAGGAATAGCTTCCGTCTGAATTCTTCGTAGCTGTGTACCAGTGGATATCACTCTGATCCCCCTTGCTCCAAATTGGGAATTCCACCTTAGTGACGACGCCTGATTTCGTTTTAACTCCGCTCAGCGTGACCTTATATGTACCGTCCGGCTGTGATTCGATTTGCAGAGCATCTGCGGTATTCGGCGTGACAGTGAAGCTACCGCTGCCGGCAAATCCCGATTTTCCGTTTAGCGTGGCATAAACATGAACATAATAAGTCCCCGTTGATTTATGATTTAGAATATTAGCGGAAGATATCCATTGCCCGCCCGACTTTGTCCCGGTATACCATTTGAGGTCGTCCTGACCGTTTTCCGCACTCCACACGGCAAAAGTCACGGCACTGACTGAGCCGTAGGCATCCAATCCGCTTATGCCCATATTCGCTGTTTTTTCCGCCCCATCCAACTTGGCGCTGACGGTTGTTTTGAGGTTGCCGGTCGCGAATGACCCGCCTTTCACCATGCTTCGAACCTGATTGGCGCCCGTCACATAGGCGTGGACCGTGTAGTCGCCCAAATGGAATTGATGATTGCCGAGACGGACGATCGCCGTATAGGTGCCGCTGCCACCCGTCCCCGGATACCAGAAGATATCGCTCTGTTTATTTGCGTTACTCCAGACAGGAAACTCCACCTTCGTCACACCGCCGAGAGCCTGCGCTCCGCTTAGCGTCAATTTATAGGTACCGTCCGACAGACTTTCGACATCTATTGAAGTGGCGGTGGGCGATGTAATATTGAACGAAGTCGCAGCGCCGATGAATCCCTGATAGCCACCGGCAAAAGTGCCATATACATGTACCTGATATTTACCTGCGGTTTTATGCCTGGTGATATCCGCGTCGGTCGTCCACTGGTTTCCCGATTGTGTTCCGTTATACCAGATTAGGTCGTCCTGCCCATTCGCATCGCTCCATACGGCAAAACGCACAGCTGAAAGCTCGGGCGGAGGATTGGTCAAAGTCGCCCGGAGATTTTCCTTCATTTCCGAAGCATCCGCATGTGATGCATCAACCACAGCCGACGATCGATAGAGCACTGTATTTGCGGTATTAATAATTTGAGATCCCGCATTAGTGGTGGCATAAGCATGAATAGAATATTTCCCAACATCATTTTTGTGGTTTTTGATATTGACATCCACCGTATAGACGCCGTTTCCTTTCGACACGCCATTATACCAGATGAGGTCGTCCTGCCCATTCGCATCGCTCCATACGGCAAACTTAACAGCCTGTAAATTTGCATAGTTTCCCATGGAATTGACTTGCGCCGTAAATGTCCCCTGAAAATCGTTTTTCTGTGGTACAGAAACCACGGAAGCATTCGATAGACCGAGCGCACCCGCTATGGCACCGGCGTCGGCTACGCCCAGACTCTCCACAAAGTTGGCCTGCTTGAGCTTTGCGGCATCTCCCGCATTGTCCATAAACGCGTGCTCGATGATGATGCCGGTCATATTCCGCAGCTTCGGTTCCCGGACCATCTGATACCAATCAGCCAGACTCCCATCCGGATATCTGCTGTTGTCGGTAGAATCTTTGCGATACGGTCCTCTATTCCTCAGACCCTTTGCGGCTAACGCACTTAGAATCCGATTGGCCAGCAGATTGCCTTCCTGATAGACCCGGGTGTTGTAATTCGGATTGGGAACCAGCACCATAGCGCCATCTGCCGTGCCGCTGCCCGCATTGAAATGAAAGGAGATCAAGAAATTCGCGCCCTGCGCTTTCGCGGCTTCTACCCGCTTCAAATTGCAGTTTCCGGATGTCGTGCCCGGATAGGGGCACGTGCCGTTTTCGCTTCTCGTCATATAGATACGTACGCCGCTGTAGGTTTCCAACGCTCGCTTGCAGGCGTAGGCCGCCCGGATATTGAGTGCTTCCTCCGCGAGACCGTTGGCATGCGCGCCGGCATGTGTATTGTCATGGCCGGGGTCGAGGGCGATGACCACAGTCCCTCCCGCATAAGGAACCAATGACTGTACCGTAATGCCCGAGGAATCGAGACCAAGCGCGTCCAAAGTCGAGGGAATGAGACCCTCAACGCCGGGGATTACCATATCCGCATCCCCCTCCATCACTCCTTCCATCGATGGATTGTCAACGGAAACGATGTGCGGTTCCGATTCCGGCGGAGATTCCGCATATATTGTCCCGTAAGGGAAAATGGCTGTCCCTATGACCGCCATAATGATCAATATCGAAAATATTCTGTTTTTTCCACTGTGCAATCGTCGCATCTGTAATCCTCCGATCTTAATAATTGCCCTATTTTTATCTATGTTAATACCGTCGTCAAAATTTACGCCAATACCGTCTTCGTGGTCGCTCCGACAAAGACGCTCGTGCCGTTCGTCAGCGTCGCGTAGGCGTGAATGTTGTATACGCCCGTCTCCTTGTGGTTAGAGACAGGGATGGTGAGCTGATACGCATTTGTGCTTATCTTGTTCGCCGTATACCACTTCAGGTCATTTTGGCCGCCCGCGTTGCCCCATACCGCAAATTGTACCTTGCTGACGCCCGGCAGGCGGACGACATTCGTCGCCGTCATCGATATTTGAGTCTGCGCGCTGCTAAGTGACGCCGTCACAGACACCGAAGGCGCATCGAAAGAAATCGATGTCCCCCCAACGCACACGTACGTTCCGTTGCCGCCGCGCACATAACAATGTGCCGTGTACTTTCCGTAATTGTATTTGTGATTCTTGATATTTACATTGGCGATATACGAGCCGTCCGTCTGCTTCGTCGCCTTGTACCAATAGATGTCATTCTGATTCGCAGCGCTCCATACGGGTATCTGCACCTCGCTCACGCCCGA
>JAISQM010000050.1 GCA_031274195.1 Eubacteriales Family XIII. Incertae Sedis bacterium | reverse complement strand
TGAGTATCCTAACGCTCCTGCTCGCCACCGCCATCCTGCTGTTCCTCCTCGCCGCGCGCCGCCGGCGCGAACGCGATGCGGACGAATAGAGCCGGAATACGCGGACGAATAGCGCCGGAGTTATTGACAAACGCTCGGACTGCGTTCAACTGTCAAAGAACCGTTTGGCGGATGATATGTTTGACACGTTATGTTTTCGGATGTTACAATATTTACGGAAGATTGCAATATGAAATTTACCGACCGTTGACGCGGTTATATATAGAAGATGTGACATTGAGTTAGCTTTGTGAAGGCGTATGGCCTTTTGCTTTTTATTCGCATATTGATTGAGGAAATGGCTCCGCCGTTTGCGAGGGCGTGGCTTTGAACTGATTTGTTATATAAAAACTTAAGGCGATTTTGTCCCGAGGCTCGCTTCTTGTCTGTGCGATAAGGGGGACGAAAACATGCAAAAATATTCGCTGCTGAGTGGCATTCATCATTGGATGGATGTTGCGCCTGATTCTGTTTGCTTTCAGAACGAGACTGAGACTTTTACTTACCGTGATTTGGAGTTGCGCTCCGATGTGTTGGCGGAGACGCTGAGCCGCTTTTTCCCGGGGAATGAGCCCATTTTGTGCTTTGGAGGGCTGAATTTCAACATGATCGTATCGTTTTTGGCCTGTGTGAAGTCCAATCATCCGTATATACCCGTCGATATCAGTACGCCGGAGCACCGCATCGAGGCGATACGGCAGATATCCGGTTGCCACGGTATTCTGACGACGGACGAATGGCCGTTTGAGAGCGAGAGCTTGGGCGTGTCCAAAACGGAGACGAGACCGATTGCGAAGTTGCCGCGCTATCCGGTTTCGGCGGTACGGGGCGATGAGAATTTCTATATTATTTTTACGTCGGGGACGACGGGCGCGCCCAAGGGTGTGCAGATCAGTCACGACAATCTGATCTCTTTCACGGACTGGATGCTGCGGGACTTTGGGATCGAAAACGGCAAACGCTTCCTCATTCAGGCGCCGTACTCCTTCGACCTCTCCGTGATGAGTCTGCTGCCGGCGCTGCTCACGGGCGGGACGCTGGCGGCGATCGGCAAGTCTGCGGTGACGGATTTTAATCGCCTGTTTTCGGCTATTCCAAAGCTTGATCTGAATATTTGGGTTTCAACGCCGTCTTTCGCGGATGTGTGCCTCGCGGATCCCGGATTTAACGAAAAGGAGAATCCGGGACTGAGTCATTTCCTGTTTTGCGGCGACGAACTGCCTCACGCGACGGCGACGAAGCTGCTTGAGCGCTTTCCGGGCGCCAGGGTGTTCAATACCTACGGGCCGACGGAGGCGACGGTCGCCGTCACACAGATCGAGATCACGCGAGATGTGTTGTCTGCGCATGGACGGCTGCCGGTGGGATACGCGAAGCCGGATACCGTGATCGCGATTTTAGATGAAGACGGAAAAGAATTGCCGGAGGGGGAGGTCGGCGAGATCGTCATCGCGGGGCCGCCTGTTTCAAAGGGATATATAAACGATCCGAAGCGGACGGCGGAGTCGTTCTTCCTGTATCATTCGATGCCCGCCTACCGAACCGGGGACGCCGGTTTTCTGAAAGAGGATTTGCTGTTTTACAAGGGACGGTTGGATTTTCAGGTGAAATTCCACGGCTACCGCATCGAAACGCAGGATATCGAACAGCATTTGGAGCGAAACGACTATGTGAAGGCCGCGTTGGTGGTGCCGGAATATAAGGACTACAAGGTGCGGCGATTGGTGGCCTGCGTCGTGCCGGAGGCGCATCCTTTCGGCAAGGAATCCGAGCTTACGTCGTCGCTCAAGACGTCGTTGGCGGCGTCGGTGATGGACTACATGGTTCCGCAGAAATTCATCTATCTCGACAGTCTGCCGCTTACCGCGAACGGGAAGGTGGACCGCAAGAAAATGATCGATCGCGTGAATGGAAAACCGTGATTTTGCGGTTGCGATGTCACGGTATTCGTGGTATGATAAGGCGTAAGTGAGTTACCTCTGCTGTGCTCTGCGATACTCCGACGAGGGCACGGGAGAAGGCGGATGAGAGTTTGCGCCGAATTTGTGTAAAAAACGGGGCGAACGGGAAAGGAGATATATTATGATCGATCAGAAAAAGAAGGCTGAGATTATCGAGGAGTACAAGACCGGAAACGCGGACACCGGTTCGCCGGAGGTGCAGGTAGCCATCCTCACCTACCGGATCAACGATCTCAATGAGCACTTGAAGATCCACAAGAAGGATCACCATTCGCGGCGAGGTCTTCTGAAAATGGTAGGCCAGAGAAGAAATCTGCTCAATTATTTGCGCGAAAAGGATATTGAGAGATACAGGACGTTGGTGTCGCGGCTCGGCCTCAGAAAATAGGCGTAACAGCAAGACGGGGGAGTACCTCGTCTTTGTTTATGATTGCGGAAAGAATTATAGAAGAGAGTGGTAGGGAAGGAAGAGAATAAGAATGAGATTTGAAAACTACAGGACGTTTAAGACCGCCATGGGCGGAAGATTGCTCCAATTTGAGGTAGGTAAGGTTGCGGAACAGGCGAACGGCGCGGTGACGGTGCGTTACGGCGATACGGTCGTCAATGTGACGGCCACCATGTCGAAAGCGCCGCGGGAGAATATAGACTTTTTCCCGCTGAGTTGCGAGTATGAGGAAAAGATGTACGCCGCCGGGAAGATCCCGGGCGGATTTATCAAGCGGGAAGGCCGCCCGTCGGAGAAAGCGACGCTCAACGCGCGGTTGATGGACAGACCGTTGCGTCCGCTGTTTCCCAAGGGATTCAGAAATGATGTGCAGGTGGTGGCGACGGTGCTCTGCGTCGATCCCGATTGTCCGCCGGAGGTGGCGGCCATGTTGGGTTCGTCGGTGGCGCTCTCCATCTCGGACATTCCGTTTGACGGACCTACGGGTTCCGTCATCATCGGCCTCATCGACGATCGGTTTGTCGTGAATCCCACGCAGGCGGAGCGGGCGGAGAGCCGGCTGCAACTGACGGTTTCAGGCACGCGGGAAGCCATCATGATGGTGGAGGCCGGCGCACAGGAGATTCCCGAGGAGACGATCTTGGACGCCATCCTGTTTGCGCACGAAGAGATAAAGAAGATCATCGCGGAGATAGACGAGATCGTGTCGGAGGTGGGTCGGGCGAAGATCACGCCGCCGGATGTGAGCATACCGGACGAACTGAAAGAAGCGGTGCGCGCGTTTGCGCGGGACAGGATGCGGGACGCGATCCATACTTTCGACCGCAAGGAGCAGACCGAAAAGATCAAAGCGGCCAACGACGCAGCACAGGAAGCGTTTGCCGAAAGGTTTCCCGAGAGCGAAAAACAGATCGCGACTGTCGTGGAGGAGGTCATGGTTGAGGAATTCCGCAGCATGATTCTGAACGAGAGCGTAAGACCCGACGGCCGAAAGACCGACGAGGTGCGGCAGATCTGGAGCGAAACGGGCTTCCTTCCGCGGGCGCACGGATCGGGACTGTTCAAGCGAGGGCAGACGCAGGTGCTGTCGGTGACGACGCTCGCGCCGCTCGGCGAGGGACAGACCATCGACGGGATCGGCGACGAGACGAACAAGAGATATATGCATCACTACAATTTCCCGCCGTATTCCGTGGGTGAAACGAGACCCATGCGCAGCCCGGGCCGGAGAGAAATCGGTCACGGTGCGTTGGCGGAGCGGGCGCTCATTCCCGTATTGCCAGACGAGGAAACTTTCCCTTATGCCATTCGCGTGGTGTCGGAGGTGCTTTCCTCCAACGGCAGTTCCTCGCAGGGATCTGTCTGCGGCAGCACGCTGTCCCTTATGGACGCCGGCGTACCCATTCGCGCGGCTGTTTCGGGCATCGCGATGGGACTCATCGAGGAGTATGACGAGGCGACGGGGCAGAGCCGGGTTGCGATTCTCTCGGACATTCAGGGTCTGGAAGACCACTACGGCGATATGGACTTCAAGGTGGCCGGCACCAAAGACGGCGTCACGGCGGTTCAGATGGACATCAAAGTTCACGGGCTGTCGCGTGAAATATTGGAAAAGGCCTTGATGCAGGCACGCGAGGGTCGGTTGTTCATCATGGAGCGCATGTTTGAGGAGATCAGGGAACCGAGGCCGGAACTTTCGAAGTACGCGCCGCGCATCATCTCCATTCAGATTGATGTGGACGACATTCGGACGGTCATCGGGCCGGGCGGCAAGACCATCAATCGCATCATCGATGAGACGGGCGTCAAGATCGACATCGAGGACACGGGACTCATCTACATCGCGGCGCCGGATATGGAAGCTGCGGAGAAGGGTGTCGCTGCGATCGAACTGCTGCTGAAAGACGTGGAGATCGGCGAAATCTATGACGGTGAAGTCAAGCGGATTATGGCTTTCGGCGCGTTTGTCGAGGTTCTTCCCGGCAAGGAAGGGCTTCTGCACATCTCGCGCATGGAAAATCACCGCGTCGAAAAGGTCGAGGATGTTCTGAGTATCGGCGACAAAGTGAAGGTGAAAGTCTTTGAAATAGACGGCCAGGGGCGCATCAACCTCACGAGAAAGGAACTTCTCGATAAATAATGATTGAAAAAAGACAACTGAGCAACGGCATGACCGTTATGCTCGAATACCTGCCCTATGTGCAATCTGCGGCGGTCGGCGTCTGGATCAGAGCCGGCGCCGTGGATGAAACGCCGGGCGGCGCAGGCATATCCCATTTCATCGAACACATGATGTTCAAGGGGACGACAAATCGGAGCGCGAAGAACATCGCGGAAGATATCGATCGTGTCGGCGGCAGCATCAATGCGTTCACGGGGAAGGAAGCCACCTGCTATTATGTGAAAACCCTCTCGGCGCATATCGGCGAATCCATCGATGTGTTGGCCGATATGCTGGGTAATTCCGTATTCGACCCTGCGGAGATGGAGAAAGAGCGGAGCGTCATCATCGAGGAGATGAAGATGATCGAGGACAGTCCCGACGACATCGGCCACGATCTCATCGGCGAGCAGATATTTGCGGGTTCGCCGCTCGGCCACAGGATCATCGGGACGCCGGAGACCGTTTCTGCGACCACGCGGGACGATATACTAAGCTACATCGCGCAGCGCTATACGGCGGACGGTATCGTGATCTCCCTGTCGGGCAACTTCATTGCGGACGAGATCATGGAGCAGTTGGAAGGCAGTTTCGGGCATGTCGGCGGCGGAACCGCCGGGCGCGCTTTGCCGCTCGTTCCCCATACGCCCGCAAGCCTCAGGCGCGTGAAGGACATCGAGCAGACCCATATCTTTCTGGGGCGGCGCGGCGTGAAGATGACCGCGGACGATTATTATAAGATTTTGCTCTACAACAGCATTCTCGGCGGCGGCATGAGTTCGAGGCTCTTTCAGAATATCCGCGAGGAACAGGGTCTGGCCTATTCGGTGTACTCGTCCGCTTCGTCCTATGTGGACGACGGACAGTTGATCATCTATGCCGGTGTCGGAAACGACAAGGAGGTTGCCACGATCGACGCGATCCGTGCGGAACTCGAACGCCTTGCGGCGGAGGGGATCGGCGACGCGGAGCTGAACAAGGCGAAAGAACAGAATAAGGGACATTATATCTTTGGGCAGGAGAGCGTCAGCAACAGGATGTTTTCCACGGGTAAAAACATCTTGCTTCTCGGCAGGGTGTACGACGCCGAGGAGATCATGCAGGGCATAGACGCGGTGACGGGCGAGGACATCGCGCGGATCGCGAAGGAATACGCCGAGATCGAATCCTATTCCCGGGTAATCATCAGCAAGGAATAAAGATGTTGAAAGTGAGAATTGTGGCGGACGAGGGCGTGTGCCTCCCCGCCTATGCGACGGAAGGTTCGGCGGGTATGGATATCCGCGCGCGGCTTATTGCCCCGGTGGAACTCGCGCCGGGCGAGCGTACCTTGGTTCCCACGGGCTTGCGCATAGAACTGCCGATCGGTTATGAGGCGCAGATACGCGCCAGAAGCGGTTTGGCGATGAAGCACGGCCTCTCGATGCCGAACGGCATCGGCACCATCGACAGCGACTATCGCGGTGAGATCAAGGTAGCCCTCATCAATCTGGGACAGGAGCCGTTTGTGATTCGCGATGGCGACCGTATCGCGCAGATGGTCGTGGCCGCTTGTGCGCGGGTCGAATGGGAACCGGCCGAGCGGCTTACGGACAGCGAGCGCGGCGACGGCGGCTTCGGCCATACGGGTATTTGAATAGTAACCTCAAAGGTAGAAGATATGTTGATGCGTATTGATTCAGAGAAACGTGAATACGATATCCTTTCGGAGTTTGCCGCGAAAGCGGCGGAGTCGAAGGGGCGTGCGGTGTCCGAAGAAAAATGCGATTTCCGCACGGAGTTTCAGCGTGATCGCGATCGGGTCATCCATGCCAAGGCGTTTCGGCGGCTCATGCACAAGACGCAGGTGTTTCTCGCGCCGGAAGGGGATCATTATCGGACGCGGCTCACCCATACGTTGGAGGTGTCGCAGATTTCGCGCAGTATTGCCAGAGGTCTGCGGCTCAATGAGGATTTGACGGAGGCCATCGCGCTCGCGCACGATCTGGGGCATACGCCGTTCGGCCATAACGGGGAGCATTTCCTGAATGAACGTCACCCCGGCGGGTTTCATCACAATGTACAGAGTCTGCGTGTCGTCGATATCCTCGAAAGCAATGATCGCCGCCGCGGTATGAACCTCACACAGGAAGTCCGCGACGGCATCGTCAATCACACCGGAGCGCAAAAGCCCTTTACGCTGGAGGGGCAGGTCGTGAAGATCAGCGACCGTATCGCGTATATCAACCACGACATAGACGATGCGATGCGCAGTGCGGTCATCTTTGAAAAGGATTTGCCGATGAGTTGCGTCAGGGTGTTGGGAGACAGCACGAAGAAGCGCATAGATACGTTGGTGCGCGACATGATCCGGTCGAGCGACGGCAAGGATGCGATCAGTCAGAGTCCGGAGTGTGCGGAGGCCATGAACGATCTTCGGAGCTTCATGTTCCAAAATGTCTACTTTAATAAGCGCGTGAAACGGGACGAAGAATTGGAGAAGATCGGCAATCTGATCTTCAGTCTGTACGACTATTATCTGAATCATCCCGATCAATTTCCGCAGGAGTCGATCGACGATTTCGGCATAGAGGAGGTCGTCAAGGATCGGATCGCGAGCATGACGGATCGCTATGCGGTGGATGTGTATTGTCGGTTGTTTGTACCGACGGGATGGCAGGGGCGATAGACGCCGATTTTTCATTGACTCGCAATATCTGAAAATCTTTTACGAAAAATTCACAAAAGAAAAAAGGAAATATGTTATCCGCGTGGAATATATGTAGTATAGCCGCATGGCGCGATTGCGATGCGGACTATGTAAGATACATTTGAAAGGGGCAGCCGTTTAACGTTGGCGGAAATTACAAATATCGCAGAGGAGATCAAGAGCAGAGCCGATATCACGGATGTGATCGGTCGGGTTGTTCAGCTCAAGAGGTCGGGCAGTCGCATGTCGGGATTGTGTCCGTTCCACAATGAAAAGACAGCTTCCTTTTTCGTGAACGGCGACACGCAGTCGTTCATCTGTTTCGGTTGCGGCGCGAAAGGGGATGTGATCAGCTTTTACGAGCGGTATTACAATCTCAATTTTCTCGAAGCCGCGGAGAAATTGGCGACGGAGTACGGCATCGACTGGGCGCCCGGCGGCGCCTATGATACGGATTCGAAGAAGGAAGGGCTGTATGCGGCGAACCGCGAGGCGGCGCGATATTTCCACAACGCGATGAAGGTGAACGGGAATCCCGCCTACGACTATATGATAGGACGCGGCATCACGGAGGAGACGTTGAAGACCTTCGGAATAGGCTATGCCGACGGCAGCAAGAGCAGTCTGTGCGAACATTTGCGCAAGGCCGGCGTTTCGTTGGACGATGCGGCGCAGATCGGTTTGATCGTGGGGGACAAGGGCGCGCACAGGGACAGATACTACAATCGCGTGATGTTTCCGATCGTGAATACGCGGCGCAAGGTGATCGGATTTGGCGGGCGTGTGTTGGGGGACGGCGTGCCGAAGTATCTGAATTCCGCCGAATCCCGAATCTTTTTGAAGAAGAACAACCTCTACGCCATCAATATCACAAAGGATGAGATATTGAAAGAGGGGTTTTCGATATTGGTGGAAGGGTATATGGACGTGATTTCCCTCTATCAGCATGGGATACGCAATGTGACGGCGTCGCTCGGGACGGCCTTGACCGCCGCGCAGGCGGCGATGCTGAAGCGATATGCGAATAATACGGTGCTCGCCTACGACGCGGACGCCGCCGGCATAGACGCTGCCGTGCGGGGCATGGATATATTGCGGGACGCCGGTTTGAATGTGAAGGTGCTTGTCCTTGACGACACGAAGGATCCGGATGAATTTGTTCGGAAACACGGTCGGGAGGCCTTTCGTGACGCGGCGAAAAATGCCGTGCCCTTCATCGATTTCAAATTGGCGGTGACGCGGGACAAGCACGATCTCTCCGCGGCCGACGGAGCCGTCCGATTTTTGCGGGACGCCGCCGTCGTATTGCGGAGCTTGAGCCCCGTGGAGGCCGATTACTATGTGAAGAAGTTGGCGGCGGACACGGGCATCGCGGAGGGCGCCATCCGGATGGAAGTGTGGGGAGACGCGCGCGAGGCCGCCATTCCGCAGCGGAAGCCCCATCGAGCGCCCGAGTCGGAGGATGATTTGACCGCGGCGGCGGACGATGCCGTACTCGCGATACAGCGCAATCTGATACGCCTCGTCCTCTATGACAGCTCTTTCGTGAGCGAAGTGCGTCCGCATTCCCGAATCTTCGTGACGCCGTCGCTCTACAGGATATTCGAAAATATCGCCGGCTTGGCGGCGGAAAATCCGGAAACCGACGTCGACGTCAAGACGCTCGAGGATATGTTGGGTGATGCGGATAGGCAGATACTTTCCTCGATATTAGATACGGTGATGCTGAGCGAGGATCCGAAGCAGCAGCTCGCGGAATGCGTCGCGCAGATACAGATACGGGCGCTTGCCGAACGTGAAAAGGAAATATTGAACGTCCTCGCCATCGGGGCGACAGACGATGAACATACACAGGGTTTGATGAAACAACTGTTGGAGATACAGGAGAATATTCGCGAAATAAAAGGGGATGCCGAGTAAATCGGTGAGATACATTTTTTTGGTGGCGGAAATGGAGGCATAAGCGTGACTTACGGAGATGAAAACGGATTTAAAGCGATGGAGGCGATGGATGAGCTTTTGGAAAAGGCCAAACGAAAGGGAACCGTTTCCTATAAGGAGATCAGCGACGACCTCAGTAGCATTGAGCTCGATAAAGATCAGATAGATGTTTTTTTCGACAGGCTGTACAACATCGGCGTGGAGCTCATTACCGATGATGTGGATGAGCCTGACGAATTTGAATTGTTGGCGTTGGAAGAGGAAGACGACGAGGAGGAAGACGAGGTCGAGCCGGAGGCCGTGGTCTCCAAAGGCGAGGTGGATTTGGCCGCGACCCTGCCAAAAGGCATCGCCGTCGACGACCCTGTTCGCATGTATCTGAAAGAGATCGGCACGGTGCCTCTTTTGACCGCGGAGGAAGAAGTTGACTTGGCCAAGCGCATGGAGCAGGGCGACGAGATCGCGAAGCAGAAACTGTGCGAGGCGAATCTGCGGCTCGTGGTCAGCATCGCGAAGCGGTACGTGGGCCGGGGCATGTTGTTCCTCGACCTGATTCAGGAAGGGAATTTCGGTCTCATCAAGGCCGTCGATAAATTTCAATGGGAGAAGGGGTTCAAATTCAGTACCTACGCCACATGGTGGATTCGGCAGGCCATCACGCGATCGATCGCGGATCAAGCGCGGACGATTCGCATACCGGTTCACATGGTGGAGACCATCAACAAGCTGATACGGATATCGCGCCAGCTCTTGCAGGAATACGGCAGAGAGCCGACGCCGGCGGAGATTGCCAAGGAGATGGAGATCACCGAGGAGAAAGTCCGCGAGATACTTAAGGTCGCGCAGGAACCCGTATCCTTAGAGACGCCCATCGGCGAGGAGGAGGACAGCCACCTCGGCGACTTTATTCCCGACGAAGATGTGCCGGCGCCGTCTGATGCCGCCGCTTTCGCCATGCTGAAGGAACAGCTCATCGATGTGTTGGATACCCTCACCGACCGGGAGCGAAAGGTGCTCATTCTGCGGTTCGGTCTGGACGACGGACGGGCGCGGACGTTGGAAGAAGTGGGGCGGAAGTTCGATGTCACGCGGGAGCGTATCAGGCAGATAGAGGCGAAAGCGCTCAGGAAACTGAGACACCCCAGCCGCAGCAAGAAGCTGAAGGATTATTTGGAGTGAGCAGCGCGATTCATCGCGATGGAATGCCGGAAAGCAGGGGACGGCTTGCGGTGTTGGCCGCCTACGTCTCACGCGGGGATCGGGTGGCGGATATCGGGACGGATCACGCGTATCTGCCCATCCAACTGTTGCGGCAGGGCATATCCCGCCGCGCGATTCTCACGGACATAGGCGAGGGACCGCTGGCGCGAGCGCGGGAGAACATCCTGCGCGCATATAAAAATGAAGAAATCGATGCGGAAGACGGACGTATCCGCACGGCCGACGGCGAATATGAACTGCGCAGGGGGGATGGCCTTGCACCCGTAGAACCGGGCGAGGCGGACACCGCGATCATCGCGGGCATGGGCGGCGAGCTGATCGCGCGCATCTTAGGCGCCGATCGGGACAGGACAAACAGCATCGGACGATACGTGTTGCAGCCGAGGACGAAGTCTGCGGAATTGCGCCAATACCTCCTTGGAGGCGCGTATCGCATCGCGGACGAAGATTTGGCGGAGGAACGGGGCAGAATATGCGAGATCATCATCGCGTCGCCCGCTTCATCCGCTTTGCCGCACTACGAGAGAAACGATGCGGCGCAGGTCGGGTTTCCCGCCGATGTTTGCAATGTATTGCCCGAAGCCGCGCAACTGTATCGGTTGAAGAAAAAAGATCATCCGCTGCTGCTGCGGTTCATCGAAGGGAAGATTCGCGCGGAGCGGCAGATCATTGAGGGAGTCATGAGGAGCGACGGAGCGCAGGCCAAGGATAAAGCCCATACGGCGGAAACTCGCATCGAAGCGTTGACATTTATACAAATTAACACTTGAATAGTAACATTTAATATAAGCAAGGAGGCGAATCATGTCTATAAAAACAACCAAACTGATCGCGGCAATTGAAGATTTTGCGCCCCTGCAGTTGCAGGAAAGCTGGGATAACAGCGGGTGGCAGATCAATCCCGGTCGCGAGGAGACGGCGCGGATCCTCGTCGCGCTTGAGATCATAAATCCCGTGATAGAGGAAGCGAAGCGGCTGCGGGCGGATTTCATTCTGACGCATCACCCGCTGCTCTTTGTTCCCGTCAAGCGCATAGACTACGGCGACATTACGGGCGGATATGTCGCGTCGCTGATCTCTGCGGGGATCGGCGTATATTCGGCGCATACATCCTTTGACGCGGCGCCCGGCGGTATGAATGACAGTCTCGCCGAGTTGATCGGTTTGGTCAATGTCGTTCCGTTTCCGCCCATCGGTGAAATTGTCGCCATGGATGTCTTGCCGGGGGACGGAGGCCACGAATTAAAGACGCAGATTGCGCGCGCAGGGGAGTTTGAAACGCCTATGACGTTCAGAGATGTCTGCCGGAGGGTTGAGCGCGTGTTGGGTATGAAAGGCCGGCTCAAGACCGTGGGCGATCCCGATACGCTCATCGAGAAGGTCGCGCTCTGCGGCGGAGGTGGGGGCGATCTGGTCGAAGCCGCCATCAAGAGCGACTGCCGGCTCTACATCACGAGCGATGTGAAGCACCATCAGGCGCAGTGGGCGAAGGAACGCGGTCTGTGTCTGATCGACGGCGGACATGACGGTACGGAGAAACATTTTATCACCGTAGCCGCCAAATATCTCAGAGAAACTTTGGGGGAGAATGCAGAGGTGATCGAGACCGCCGTATCTGCCGATCCTTTTAAATTTAAGTAGTTAGATTGTCGCGCTATTCTTCTTCGTCGTCGAATGATTCTTCGTCGTCGTCATTCAGGGCACTGATCGGGACGATGTACTCGTCGATGGGATAGTCGAGGACACCGGAGAAATCGTATCGGTATTCGTCGTCGCTCAGGTGTTCGGCTCTGTAGAGGGCGAGAGCCTGCGCGATGGGTACGATGGTTTCACTGTCGTCCGACAATTTCGTACACTCCACCTCGCTGTCAAAGCTGTACCAATTTCTGAATTTGTAAAATTCCTCGGAGAAGAGTTGACGGTTGCCCTCCGTGTCCATCGTGGACGCAAGCCCGAGCAACGCCTGTCCGATGGAGGAGAGAAGCGTGTAGAAGTCCATCGCGTCCTCGGGGATATAGCGCAGTATGTCCTCGAAATAGCCCTCCGTCAGTTCGGCGAGGACATCCTTGTCCGCCTCCTCAAAGAGTTGGGAAAAGACGTCTAAGGGAATTTCCGTTTCATTTTCAACCAATTCCGCATACTGTTCAAAATAGCTCAATTCCTGCGGAGCGTCGATTTCGAGTATTGCCAATAATTCTTCTAATTCCATTTTGGTCACCATTTCCGCTAAGCGATACCTTCTAAGTTTTTGAATGTGACGGTAAATCCCGTATTTCGGAAAATCCGATTGATCATCTCCACGAAGTTTTCGGATAGGTCGCTGGCGTAGAAGGTGTGATCTCCTTCCGCCGCTTCCGCGCAGAGATTTTCCTCTTTCAGCGTTTGAACGATGCTCACGAGTACCTCCTCCGAGGGATCCACGATGGATATCCCGGGATAGATCTTCGTGATGTTTTTTCTGATCAACGGGTAGTGCGTACAACCCAGTACGAGCGTGTCGATTTGATTATATGCGATGAAGTGATCAAGATAATACCTGATGGAGAGATCCATGATCTCGTTCTGTATGATGCCTTCCTCAATGAGGGGGACAAAGGTGGGACAGGGCGTTTCGCAGATG
>JAISQM010000058.1 GCA_031274195.1 Eubacteriales Family XIII. Incertae Sedis bacterium | reverse complement strand
GCCGCGTTTACGGCCGTCATCATCACGGCGTTGGCGCCTTCGCTGTATTTCTTTACGCCGTTCTTTGCGTTTGTGGGCGGTATCGTCGCGTTTCTGCTCGTATACGGTCTCGCGTGGGACGCCGGGCTGAATCCTCTGCGCCTGATACTCGTCGGCGTCGCGGTCAACGCGATGTTTGTGGGTCTGTCCGGCGCGTTCAATTCGTACAGCGGAGGCAACCTCGCGGGCGTCGCGGCGATTGTGAACGGCAATATAACGATGAAAACGTGGGAGGACGTGGGTACGCTGGCCGGATATGCGGCTGTGGGTCTCGTGCTCGCGCTGTTTCTTTTCCGGCAGTGCGATCTACTCATGTTGGAAGACAAGACAGCGCACAGTTTGGGCGTGGATGTGAACAAGAGCCGCATGGTGATCTCGTTCGCGGCTGTCCTGTTAGCGTCGAGCGCTACGGCCATCGTAGGTGTGATAGGGTTCCTTGGATTGATCGCGCCGCATATCGCGCGGATCCTCGTCGGCTCCGGACATAAGGCATTGATCCCGTTCTCGATGATGCTCGGCGCGTTTATCCTGTTGCTCGCGGACACATTGGGGCGGACGGTCGCCGAGCCGTATGAGATCCCGGGAGGTGTGCTCATGGCGGTGATCGGCGGACCGTTCTTCGTATTTCTTTTGAAGCGCGGCGGCAAGCGGTATGGGAGCTGAAGGATCGGTGGAAATTAAGAATCTCTCATTTTCATACGGAAACAACCGCGTACTCGAGGACGTGAGCTTTGCCGTGGCCGAAGGCAAGGTTACGACGATACTCGGCTCGAATGGCAGCGGCAAATCCACGCTCTTTTATCTGATGACGAAGAATCTGACGGCGCGGGGCGGGGAGATACTGTTGGACGGGAAGAATATAAACGGCATACGGCTGCGTGATTTCGCGAAGCGGGTGTCGATGGTGAGTCAGACGAATACCATCGCGGGCGACGTCACGGTGGAACGTCTCGTGAGCTACGGTCGCACACCGTTTCTGTCGTTTATGCAACGACCCGGCGATGAGGACAGGTGCCTCATCGAGTGGGCGATGGAGGTGACGGATGTTGGAAAGCATCGCGCGAAGGCCGTATCGACGCTGTCGGGCGGCCAGCGTCAGCGCGTATGGATTGCGATGGCGCTGGCGCAAAACACGAAATTGCTCTTGCTCGACGAGCCTACGACCTACTTGGATATTCGATATCAGATAGAGATTTTGAGGTTGATACGGCGGTTGAACATAGAGTTTGGCATCACGATCGTGATGGTGCTGCACGACATGAATCAGGCGATACATTACAGCGACGAGATACTCGGGCTGAAGGACGGGCGCATAGCGGCATGCGGCGCTCCGGATGAGGTGTTTACGCCGAAGCTGATTGAGGAAATTTACGGTGTCAGGCTAAAGATGCTGCGAACGGACGATAAACCCTTCGTTTTGCAGATATAATACGCGGGAGGAACTACGTGAATGATGATCAATAGACGATTAATAGCTATGGTTGGCGATGTGAAGAAATACATCGCGGGCAACATTCTGTTTCAGTGGCTGGCGATGCTTGCAAACGCGGGCATGATCTTCAGCTTGGGTATGCTGTTTCAGATGCTTTCTGACGGGGGCGGTGGCGACGGGATCGAAAGCAGGTTGGCCTGGACGTTTGCCGTATTCACGGCATCCGCTGCGATTCGATGGGTCTGCGCGGTGATGGGTTCGCGCATGAGCCACCTATCGTCGGTGCGCGTGAAGGAGGTTTTGCGGGAAAATATCTACCGCAAATTGGTGTCGCTCGGCGTCGGCTACACGCGCCGCGTGCGCACATCGGAGGTGGTACAGGTGGCCGGAGAGGGCGTGGATCAGCTCGAGACCTATTTCGGGAAGTATCTGCCGCAGCTCGTCTACAGCTTGCTTGCGCCCGTGACCCTCTTTGCGCTGTTGGCCTTCGTCGATTTGGTGGCGGCGGCGGTGCTGCTCGCGTGCGTACCGCTCATCTTGATCTCCGTCATGGTCGTGGGCAAAATCGCGAAAAAGCGCTTTCGGAAGTACTGGGGCGTCTACACGGACCTCGGCGCGGATTTCCTCGAAAATGTACAGGGACTTACGACGTTGAAGATATACCGGGCGGACGGTCGCAGGCACGAGGAGATGAAACGGGATGCGGAGCGGTTTCGCAGGATTACGATGAAGGTGTTGACCATGCAGCTCGGCTCGGCGACGGTCATGGACATCATCGCGTTCGGCGGCGCGGCGGCGGGGATCATCGTGGCGACCTTTCGATATATGGCGGGCGCTACGGGCATCGCAGGCTGTTTCGCCGTCATACTGCTCTCTGCGGAATTCTTCATTCCCATGCGACTGTTGGGTTCGTACTTCCACATCGCGATGAACGGCATGTCGGCCTGCGACAGGATATTCGACCTGTTGGACTTGCCCGAGGGCGGAGAGAAGACGCAGGTGATCGACGAGGGCGCGGAGACGGTCGGGATTGCAGCAGAGCATCTCACGTTTGCATATGAAAATGCCGAAATACCCGCGGGCGGTAGGGATTCGTATGCGTTGAAGGACGTAAGCCTGCAGGTACCGCGATGCGGACTGATCGCCGTCGTCGGTGAAAGCGGCTCAGGCAAGAGCTCGCTCGCGAAGGCACTTGCGGGCGTAAATGAAGGCTATGAAGGCTCCGTGCGTGTGCGGGCCTTCGCCGCGGATTCCCCGCTCGGTGAAGCGGAACTGTCGGAAATCAGGGAGGACAGCCTGATGAAACACATCGTGCTCGTCAGCGCGAACAGCCACATATTTAAGGGTACGGTGCGAGAGAATCTGCGCATTGCGGATTGCGGCGCGAACGATGAGGACATGTGGCGGGCGCTCTCCTCTGTGCGGCTTGACGAATTTATTCGCGCAGAGGGCGGTCTCGACACACAGGTCGCGGAGAACGCCGCAAATCTGTCGGGCGGGCAGCGGCAGCGTCTGGCTCTGGCGCGCGCCTTGCTGCACGACGCGTCGCTCTACATCCTCGACGAGGCGACTGGGAATATCGACGCGGAGAGCGAAAACGTGATCATGGCGGCGGTTCGGGAACTGGCGCACACGAAGTCCGTGTTGCTCATCTCCCACCGTCTGGCAAATGTGACGGAGGCGCAGCGCATATATGTGTTGAAGGACGGGCGGCTCGTCGAGAGCGGCAGACATGATGAATTGACATCGGCGGGCGGCGTATACGCGAAGCTATACGCCAAACAGGAGGAACTGGAAGGCTTTGAACCGCAGCGAAAGTACGGGGCTTCGGCGCCGGATCTGACGGTTTCGAAGGGAGAGGCGGTCGCATATGCATAGCAGAAGCAGCAGACAGACGGTGGGGAGACTCGTAAAGCTCGTGTTGCCCCTCGGTGGATATATGAATCTCGCCGTACTTTTCGGAGCCCTTGGCAATCTCGCGGCGATCTTCATTCCCGTGTTCGGCGCGTACGCGCTTCTGGGTGCGGGCGGCTTACGCGAGGGAGCACCGCTCATCTCCTTCGTTTGGGCGATCGCGATCTGTGCGGCGGCGCGCGGCGTTCTGCGCTACGCGGAGCAGTATTTCAACCATTTCATCGCGTTTCGCCTGCTCGCCCTGATTCGCGACAGGGTGTTTGGCGCCCTGCGCAGATTGGCGCCCGCGAAACTCGAGGGGCGCGACAAGGGCAATCTGATCTCCCTGATCACGACGGACGTTGAGTTGATCGAGGTGTTCTATGCCCATACGATCTCCCCCACATTGATCGCGGTGCTTGTGAGCGCGTTCATGTGCGTATTTCTGGGGCTTATCCATCCCGCATTCGCGGCGGTCGCCCTACTCGCCTATGTATGTGTCGGTGCGCTGATTCCGCTGACGGCCGCCAAAAAGTTCGGCGCGGGCGGACGGGAGATCAGGGATGAAAGCGGAAACCTGAACAGCTTTGTGTTGGACAGCCTGCGAGGTGTCGGCGAGAGCATTCAGTATGGCAACGCCGATGAGCGGCTTGCGCGCATACGCGAGATGACGGCGGCCCTCGCGGACAAGCAGGGTGCCGCGCGGAGAAAGGAAGGGCAGACCGTAGCCTTGACAGGTGCTGCGGTCGTCGCGTTTTCGGCCATCATGGTGGCGGTCGGCGTGCTGCTGTTCCGGCGGAATGCGGTCGATTTTGCCGGTGTGCTGATTTCGACCGTCGCGATGATGAGTTCCTTCGGGGCGGTCATCGCCCTGTCCAATCTTCCGGGCAATCTCTCGCATACCTTCGCCGCCGCGAACCGGATCTTCGACCTGATGGAGGAGGTTCCCGCCGTGGAGGAGGTGAGAAGCGAGCGCCGGGTATCCTTCGACGGCATGAGCTGCGAACATGTGACTTTCTCGTACGGTGCGGAAACGCGAGCGGATGCTCCCACGAATATACTCTCGGATTTCAGTCTGACGGTTCCGCCCAAGCGCGTTATAGGCATCACGGGAAGCAGCGGTAGCGGAAAATCGACACTGCTCAGACTGCTCATGCGCTTTTGGGATGTGGATGCGGGACGCATATTGCTGTCCGGTGAGGATGTCCGGGAGGTAGACACGGCGCGGCTGCGCGAGACGCAGGGCTATATGACGCAGGACACACAGCTTTTCAGCGGCAGTCTGTTGGAAAATATCCGCATAGCACTCCCCGAAGCCACATTGTCCGAGGTGGAAGAGGCCTGCGTGAAGGCTTCGATACACGAGTTCATATCCGGACTGCCGGAGGGATACGATACAATGCTCGGCGAGCTTGGAGACAGGCTGTCCGAAGGGGAAAAACAGCGCATCGGCTTGGCGCGCGTATTCCTGCACGACGCACCGCTGATCCTGCTCGACGAACCGACGAGCAACTTAGACAGCCTGAACGAGGCGGTCATTCTGCGTTCTTTGTTGGCGTACGGAGACGAGAAAGCGATTGTGCTCGTGTCGCATCGCGCGTCTACGATGCGCGCGGCCGACGTAGTCTGCACCGTGAAATGATACAGGTTCAATCGAAGCGATTCAAACACCGCGATAGGATCAGACTCGGCGTTGCCTCGGCGCGGCATTTGAATCGTTACAATAGAAGGGAGTCGAAATGAAAATCGTGTTTCTCATAATAGGTCTGCTCTCCGTAGGACTTGGTGCCATCGGCGTCGTGCTCCCGATTCTTCCGAGTACGCCGTTTTTCCTGCTCGCCCTCTACTGTTTTGCGCGCAGTTCAAAGAGGTTGCATACGTGGTTTTTATCCACATCGCTCTACAAAAAGCATCTGCAAACCTTTGTGAATCATAAATCTATGACCATGAAAACCAAACTGAGCATATTGATCTCCGTGACCGTCGTGATGGGCGCGGGATTCTATTTTATGAAGGCCGTGCCGGTGGGGCGTATCCTATTGGCAATTGTCTGGGTCGCGCATATGTATTATTTCCTGTTCAGGGTGAAGACGGAGAATACCTGAATTTTGCCAAGAATGTGCATTATGCGCCGTCGTCGCAACGCACCATGCGTTCGCATACTCTCTCGGCGAGCGCCATATTGTGGGTGACGACGAGCAGTCCGAGATTTCGCTTCGCCGCGATATTCAGTAGCAGCTCCCAGATTTGCGCCTGCGTGATCACGTCCAGCATGGCGCTGATCTCGTCGCAGATCAGGAATTTCGTCTGCGGGGCGAGCGCCCGCGCGATGCAAAACCGCTGCAGCTCTCCGCCGGACAGTTCATTTGGCCAACGCGACAGCCACGCGGATTCGATTCCCAGCGCGCGGAGCGTGTCCGCGTCCGGTGTCCAACCTTCGGCGAGTATTTTCGCCATTTTATGGCGTGGGTTGACGGACAGTTCGGGGTGCTGGTGTATCATCTGCACCGGGCAAAATCCGCGGGAGGGCAAGGCCCGTCCGTTCACCAGGACTTCACCGGACGAGGGGCGCAGGTAGCCTGCGAGGATTTTGGCGAGCGTCGTTTTTCCGCAGCCGGAGGGTCCGACGAGCGCGACACGCTCTCCGGCTCTGACCTCGAGATTGAAATGTTCGAGTATGAATTCATCTTTTTTCGCGTACCGGAACGATACATTCTTGGCTTCAAGAAGCATGGACGCACCTGACCTCTCCGCCGCGCACTGCGCGCAGTTCAATTTCCCCGCCGCACGCGTCCGAACGAAGCGGGCAGCGATCTGCAAACAGGCAGCCCGACGGCAATGCCCCGGCGTACGGCTGTGTCCCGGGGATCGGGCGAAACGCATTTTGCGGCAAGGCGTCTATAAAGGCGCGGCTGTATGGGTGGCGCAGCGCCTCGGCGCCGGTTTTGAAGTCCGCCGCGGGCGCGATCTCTACGGTCGTCCCCGCGTAAAACACCGCGATCCGGTCAGCGATGCCAAGTGCTAAATCAATATCATGCGTGATTAAAAGTACCCCCGCGCCGGTATCCGCTATTTCCCGGAAATGCCTAAGGGTCTCCATCGCCATTTCAATTCCGAGCCCGGGTGTCGGCTCGTCCGCGACGATGAGCTTTGGCGGGGAGAGGACGGCTGTGGATACGAGTACGCGCCGCGCCATGCCGCCGGAGAGTTGAAACGGAAACAGACGCGCTGCGCGCCGCTCCAATCCGTACCGATCAAACGCGGCTCGCTGCTGTTCTCTGCTGCCGCGCGTCCCCATGACCTGCGCTCCGACGCGCATCAGCGGGTCGAGGTAGTCGACGGATTGCGGAATGAGCGCGATTTCCGTGCCGCGATACTTCCGCTGCAGCGCGGGCGTCAGTTCTTCGCCGTTGTAGCGTATGCTGCCGGCGGTGGACGCGTTTGGCGGCAGTATGCCGAGGATTGCGTGCGCGAGCAAGCTCTTGCCGGAGCCGCTCGAACCCACGACGGCGAGGATCTCGCCTTGCCGCACGCTGAGAGACAACGACGATATGACGCGCAGATTCGTCTTGCGGAGTCCGCGCCGATACATGCTGAACGCGATCTGCAAGTCTTGCACTTCGAGTACCGGTGATGTTGCTTTTTCCAATTCGTTCACCTCTATTCCTGCCCGCTTTCGGGATTGAGCAGTTTCTTCAGATTCTCGCCGATCACGTCAAACAGGAGTACGGCCGCGATCAACATGAGGCCGGGAAATAACGCGAGCCACCACTTCCCCGTCGCGATGTGACGCATGGCTTCCGAGAGAATTACGCCGATCGCGGGCGTTTCCGCCGGCAGTCCAAATCCGAGGAAGGTCACCGCCGATTCGTGCATGATCGCGTGAGGGAAAAGCAGAACCAAACCCACGATATAGACCGGCAAGACGTGCGGCAAAATATGCTCCCGCGCGACATTGAGCCGCGTTTTGCCCATTCGGTACGCCACCTGAACATATTGCGTGTTTCGCAATTGAAGCACTTCCGCGCGCACGAGCCGCGTCAGTTCCGGCCAATGCGTCAGCGCGACGGCGAACAGAACGCCCGTCGCTCCGCGTCCGAGCGTGAAGGAGATCAAAATCAGCAGTACGAGGTGCGGCAGACCCATGCAACAGTCCACGCACATGAGTACAAACTTGTCGAATTTGCCGCCGATCACGGCCGACGATACGCCGAGCAAAAGCCCGATCACGGAGCTGATCAGCGACGCAGCCAATCCGATCACGAGACTGTTTGACAAGCCCTTGACGCAGCGAAAAAACATATCCCGTCCCATGAAGTCGGTGCCGAACAGAAATTGCGCGCCGGGCGGGATAAACTTATCGGCGTAGTTTACGGCGTAGGAGGATGCCGGCAGAACCGCGCCCCAGATGAATACGCCTACGAGATAGATTGCGGCGGCGGAGATGTACAGGACGATTCGCACGCGCGTATTCGGCATATTTGCGTGAAGCAAGCGGTTTTCCTTAAACATAGCCGCCCCCCTCGCGCAGGCGCGGATCGACGACGCCGTAGAGAATGTTCGCGATCAAGTTCCCGGAAAAGACAAACAACGCGCTGATCAGCGTGATGCCGAGCAGGAGCGGTACGTCGCCGTTCAGCGCGGCCGCCGTCGTCGCCGTGCCTATGCCGGGGTAGGAAAATACGGTTTCGGCGAGCGCCATTCCTCCGAACAGCTCGCTGAATGATAAAAACTGTGTCGTCACGGCGGGAAGCGCCGTATTGCGAAGCATATGGCGGGAAATAAGCTGCCTTGTGTTTTCCCCGCGCGCGCGGGCAAACAGGATATAGTCGCTGCTCGCGATTTCTATCAGTTTTTGCCGCGTGTACAGCGTGATTTTCCCGATGCTGACGATGGTCAGCGTGAATACCGGGAGGATCAGATGGTGCAGCCGATCCGACAGCGTGACCTCGGCGGCGAGCTTGCCGGGGGGCATCGCCATGCCGATCGGGAACCAACCGAGCTGCACGGCAAAAACGCTCAGAATGAGCAGTCCCAACCAAAACGACGGCGCGGATTGCAGCACGAGACAAAAGGTCTTCACGACCTTGTCGAACAGCTTTCCTCTGCGCATTCCCGAGAGGATGCCGAGCGCGTAGCCGAGAATGCCCGAAAACACCCACGCGAGCGCCATCAGCACTGCGGAATAGGCGAGGCGCTCGTGTATCACGTCTATGACGGGCTTCTTATACGTGATCGACATACCGAAATCGCCGTGCAGCATGTTTTTTACCCAGGTGAAGTAGCGCACGGGCAGGGACTCGTTCAGTCCCCACTTCTCCGCGATTTCGTCCTTCGCTTCCTGCGAGAGCGTGGATTCCGTGCCGACATACGCGGTCAGCGGGTCAATCGGCGCTTTCGTGATCAGCACAAACGACAGAACGCTCACCAAGACGAGCAGCAACAGCATTCTGCCGAAGATTCCCAAGATTTTTTTCGCCCCTCCCGCCTTTGTCATGTCTATTTTACAGTCCAATCCTTCATATTGCAGATGACGGGCGAACCGTGACCGTGCGGATGCGGAATCTGCGTATCAACCGAGATGTCGAGCCTGTCGCTGACGAAATAGCAGTGCTCTATGTTTACCAAATAGAGGTACGGATAGTCCGCGTCGGCTTCTTTCTGTGCGGATTTCCAATCTTCAATTGCGGCTTCCCTGCTCGTTTCGGCCAATGCCTTGTCGATCAGCGCGTCAACGTCCGGATTCTTATAGCCGATCACGTTGTCGAAACCGCCCGGAACGGCGCGCGAATCGAACAGCGAGCGGATCACGGTTGGACTGTACTGGCCCCAACCCCACACGACGCCGGCAAAGCCCATCTCGGACATGATCTTATCCCAGTCCGCCGCGTGCGCATTGATCTTGATGCCGAGTTGCTTTGCGTCTTCCGCGAGCGCGACGGCGAGGGAGTAACGATCCTCCGGCGCGTTGATGTCAAATTCACAGACGACGCCGTCCTTTTCGCGGAAACCGTCTCCGTCCGTGTCAATCCAACCGGCGGTTTCGAGCATCTCATTCGCTTCGTCCTTTTGGTTGTCCGCGTAAGAGGCGCCGCTCGCCCATAGGAGGTTTGAAGTGAA
>JAISQM010000026.1 GCA_031274195.1 Eubacteriales Family XIII. Incertae Sedis bacterium | reverse complement strand
CGAGCAATTTAACTAAACACCCGTCATTGCGAGGCACGTAGTGCCGTGGCAATCCAGTATTTCAACATTTTTCTGGATTGCTTCGCTATGCTCGCAATGACGTTTTGCGGAAACTCAAGCTCTGTAGTTACCGCTTCGGATTGCATTTCAAGTCACAGAAGCCGCCCAAACATCCATCCTCCGCGAGTTTTCGCACATCGGCGGCTTTTCTGTCGAACGCCGACATGAGCGCACAATCCGAAAGAGCTGTCCGCTCCCTGTTTGGATTCGTAATCAGGGGAATGGCGCCCTCCGTTTTCTTCACGCGCCGAATCAGCTTGGCGCCCCTGTCCGAAAATGCCAGCACGCGCCCGTAGATACCGCCGGCGTCAATCGCCCGCATGTCCTGTTTCGTCAATCCCATCATGGTATGGATGATCAAACGCTTGATACGCGTCTGGGTATACCGCTTCGTCTTCGTAAAACGGACAATCTCGGCCATATCACGGCCGCGCCGCGCCGCGCGGATCAGGCGATTTTCAAGTCCCTCCGTCGCTGAGAGTATCTCAGAAAGGCGCGCGCCGTCGGCACTCAACACGGCGTAGATGAGCAGCGTCCGCAGATCGGCGGCAGAGAGCAGCCGCCCGCCCTCGTCCGCATAGCTCCGCATCGACGTCCAAACATCTGCAGGCAGATAGTCCGATGCTCGATCCGCTTCGCC
This sequence comes from Eubacteriales Family XIII. Incertae Sedis bacterium, assembly GCA_031274195.1. Taxonomy (GTDB): domain Bacteria; phylum Bacillota; class Clostridia; order Peptostreptococcales; family Anaerovoracaceae; genus JAISGB01. The sequence goes on along the minus strand of JAISQM010000026.1, from coordinate 6,501 downwards.
GCAGAGCAGCATGTCCCGTATCGCCGTCGCACCGGCTATCGAACACTCGGCGTTCACATCAGTTGGTCCTGCCGCATATCGCTTTATGATAATAGGTTTTATGGAACTATTCAGCAAGATTAGCTGTTTCAGGTATTCCACGGCGAGAATGTCGTTCGGCGCGCCCAAAACGGCCGCCGCATCGGATCCGGCAAGGGTCTCTGCCGCGTTTTGCCGAGCTTTGGGATAAGACAGGCCGCTCGCCATGCCCTCGCGCACACGCATATTGAGCACCTCGCCGTTTTCGGCAAACAGATATGCGGCGGATCGCAGTTTCTCCGTATCACCCGTTTCGCTGCCAAACGACAGATCGTCTACGCAATTAAGCCCGTTCAGAATCCGCAGTGCGCCCCGCGCGAAATATTCCGCGTTGTTGCAGGCATAGACAAAAGGCAGTTCCAGTACGAGGTCTACGCCCTGCCGTACCGCCATGTCCGCCCGCGCCCACTTATGCAAAAGCGCGGGTTCCCCGCGCTGAACAAAATCGCCGCTCATGACGGCGACGACAGTCGTATCCGCTCCGCAGACCGCTTTCGATTCGCGCAGGTGATACAGATGGCCATTGTGAAACGGATTGTATTCCGCTATAATACCGAGAACCCTATCCATGCGGAATGGCTTGGGATTAAAGATCCCCCTCCACCTGCGTCTTGTAGGCCAATTCCTTGATCTCGTTCCGGTTCTCGAGCAATTTCCCGTTGATATCCTCAAAGGTCGTCTGGAGATTCGTAAACATCTCGCCGAAGTACTGCCCGTTGAGCAGATCCATCTTCTCCTGAAAATCAAAGAGTATCTTGTCGATGTATTCGAAAGTGCCCATCTTCAGCTGCTTCACATTGCGCTCCGCATTACCGATGATGTCCCGCGCCCGCAGTTTCGCCTGCGAGGTGATCTCGCTCTGATCCACCATGATCTCCACCTGTTTCTCGGCATCCTTGATGAGCAGCTCGTATTCATGCTTCGCCTCATCCAAAATCCGCTGCCGCTCATTCTTGATAAACTGAGCCTGCTGTATCTCGTCGGGAAGCGCTTGCCGCACTTCGCCCACGATCTCCAACATCTCCGCCTTGTCGATGACGATCTTATTGCTGATCAGCGGCATGCCCGCGCTGGTTTCACATATTTCTTCGATCTCGTCCAATAAATCCAGGACCTTCATACATCCCCTCCGTTTCCGCGACGAAAGCCGCCCGTCACTTTTGTGTTGACCATTCAATCTTCATTCTATTATAAACGATCTCGCTGTGATTTTGTGTAATTTTGGATTATTTTTGCGATTTATTTTTCATGAGCGCGAGTACGCCGCTCGGAACCAAGTCGTTTACGTTCCCGCCCATGACGAATACTTCCTTCACGATGCTGGAGCTCAAAAATGAGAGTGCGGGGTCGGTCATGAGAAATACGGTCTCAACGCCGTCATCGTAGAGTCGCGCGTTCATCTGCGCCATCTGCATCTCATATTCAAAATCCATCGAGGCGCGCAGTCCCCTTAGCACCACATCGATCCCGTTTCTGTTGACATAGTCGGCCAGAAGCCCATCAAAGCTGTCAATGCGCACATTACCCATGCCCGCTGTCGATACGCGAATCATCTCCTTGCGCTCGTCCACCGTAAAGAGGGGCTTCTTAGAGAGGTTGTTCAGCACGCCGACGACCAACTCGCTGCAGAGCGCGGAACCTCGCCGAATTACGTCTATATGCCCGTTCGTAATCGGGTCGAAAGTACCCGCATAGAGCATTTTCCTGTTACTCATCTTCCGTCCTTTCGTAGATATCCACGGCGGTATGACCATATCGCTTCGATTTTATCACGCAAAAACCGGGGAATACAGGTGCGACCCGCCCTTTTTCGGCAGCACTCTCGAGCACGACAAGTCCGCCTACGCTCATCATACCATATGTCAGGAGCGTTTGCATCACATCCTCGTAATACCCGCTGTCGTAAGGCGGATCCGCAAACACGATATCGGCGGTCGCTCCGGACGCCGCGATCCGCTGCAAGGCTCTGCGAAAATCCGCCTGTAACACCGCGCCCTCGTCTCCGATGCCGACCAATGCTAAATTTTGCCGCAAAATCGCGACACTGCTCGCAGAGACGTCGCAGAACCAACAGCGCGCGGCTCCGCGCGAAAGCGCCTCAATGCCGAGGCCGCCCGTGCCGGCGAAGATGTCTATCACCGCAGCGCCTTGCACCGATGCGCCCAACATGCTGAACACGGCCTCTTTCACCTTATCGGACGTAGGTCTTACTCTATCTCCGGCCGGAGCTGCGAGCCTGCGTCCCCTGTACTCACCCGCAATCACTCGCATATCATATCCCCAGATCCGAAACATCGAGAAACATCGCGTCTATCCTCCTTCGAAAATCCGCGTTTTGCGGCTGTTTCAAGCAGGGATCCGACGCGAGCAGCGCCGACGCCTCGTCGCGCACCCGGCTCACGATGTGCGCATGCCGTGCAAGATCGGCGATGCGCAGGTTTGGGATGCCGTGTTGGCGCACGCCGAACAACTCGCCGGCTCCGCGCATTGACAGATCTTTCTCCGCGATCTCAAATCCGTCGTCCGTCTCCACGAGCGTTCGGGCGCGCGCTACCGCATCCTTCGACTCGCTGTTTACGACGAGTACGCAGTAGGACTGTTCGCCGCCCCGCCCCACGCGACCGCGCAACTGATGAAGTTGTGCCAACCCAAATCGCTCGGCATTTTCAACGACCATCACCGTCGCGTTCGGCACGTTGACGCCCACCTCTATCACGACCGTCGACACGAGCACCTGTATCTCGCCGTCGTTGTATTCCGACATGACGCGGTTCTTCTCGTACTGCTTTACATTTCCGTGCAACAACGCCACGCGGTAGTCGCGAAACCGCGCTTTCAGCTCCTCATACAGGCTTTCGGCCGAACGCACGGGAATCGGCGCGTCGTCCGAGTTCTCCCCGTCCTCGATGAGCGGCGCCACCACGTAGGCCTGTCGCCCCTTTCGCAGTTCGTCTTCCAAAAGCGCGTAGACCTTGCCGCGTTTTCCGCTGCTTACAGCCTTCGTCACGATGCGTTTTCGCCCCGGAGGCATCTCATCGATGAGGGAGATATCCAGATCTCCATACAGGATGAGCGCCAACGACCTCGGTATGGGCGTCGCGGTCATCACGAGCACATCCGGTCGTCCCCCCTTTTTTGTGAGCGTAATTCGCTGATTTACGCCGAATCTGTGTTGCTCGTCGGTGATCACGAGGCCGAGCCGCGCGAAGGCAATATCCGGTTGCAACAGGGCGTGCGTGCCGACGGCGATATCGATCTCGCCCACCGCCAGCGCCGCAAGGATTTCCTTTCGCTCCGCGCTTTTAACGCCGGCCGTGAGCAGAGCGACGCGCAGCGGTCTATTGCCGGATGAGGCATTGTCCCCCACCGAAACATCCGCAAAGACCGTCGTTAGCTCCGCGTAATGTTGCTTCGCCAATATCTCCGTAGGCGCCATCATGACCGCCTGAAACCCGCTGTGGACGGCTTTCCATATGGCCGCCATCGCCACCGCCGTCTTGCCCGAACCCACATCGCCCTGCACCAATCGGTTCATGGGTCGCTCCGTCTCCATATCCGCGTATATCTCGCCCACCGTACGCCGCTGCGCCCCCGTCAGCGCGTAGGATAGCAACTTTTCAAAAGAGGACAACGGCGGATTCTTTTGAAAGCGTATCCCTTTCTCCGCCGTCTGCCCGCCCCGACCGGTTTTCAGCCACATGAGTCCCGTCTGCAAGAGCAACAGTTCCTCGAAGATCAGCCGGTATTTCGCCGCGGAGAGAGCCTCCCGCTCCGTGGGAAAGTGGATGTTTGCGAGCGCGTAAGCGATGTCGCACAGCCGCGCCCGTGCCATGATGTCCGCCGGCAGATACTCGCGCAGGGATGCCGCCGCCGGCAGAGCCGTCTCATGCCACGCGCGCATATCCTTCTGCGTCAAACCCGCCGTCAGCGAATAGACGGGCATGATGGGGCGATCTGCCCATGTCGCGGCGTCCTCCGACCTCGCAAAATCAGGATGAATCACCTGAAGTCGCCCCGCACCCACTCGAGGCGTACCAAAAAACCGGAACGAGCGTCCCGGCAACAGCAGTCTGTCGATATATCTTGCGTTGAAAAAAACGAGCTCCACAGCGCCCGTATCGTCCCCGACGAGAACCGTAAACGGAATGCGCCGACCGCGCGCGACATAGGCGGGTTTTCCCGAAACGGAGAGTACTTTTCCTTCAAATCCGGCGGCCTCGCCGGCAGACAGTCCTGCGATCTTCACTTTTTTGCGGCGATCTTCATAGGTTCGTGGGAAAGAATATAAAAGATTTTCTACGGTTTTGATGCCTACGGCAGCGAGAGAAGCCGCTTTTTTTGGCCCAACGCCCTTTAGCGACGACACGGAGCTATCCGGCGTCATGACTTTTGCGCCGTCAATCGGCATGGCTCACGACCTCGATATGCCGCTTTTTGAAATTTCGAGACACCACGCCCGTAACGACGACGCGCACACAATCCACGTGGATTCCCGTCATCCGTAAAATCTCCGCGCGCGCCGAATCGCTGATCTCGGTCGCCACGCGCTGAATGCCCGCGCCGAATTTCACGACAATATAGAGCGTGATATCCATCGCGTCCCTGTCTCGCTTCACCTCAATAAAGCTCACATCATCGCTGTTGGGTTTCGCGGCGCCTTTGCGCATCCGACCTTTGGTGTCCGCGAGGATCGCTCGACCGTCCATTCGCTCTACGATATGCCGAATGATATCGCCTATGATCTGCTTACTATACCGGATCGTTCCGAGCCCGGTCGTCTCCGTAATCTGCATGGCCGCGCCGTCAAATGGCTCGCGTCACCTTGCCGGATCTGATACAGCTCGTACACGCTTTGATGCGCTTCACGGTCCCGTTCTCCTTGATCTTGACGGACTGAATATTGGCATCCCACTTCCTCCGCGTATGCCTGTTGGAGTGCGAAACATTATTTCCGGAAGCTTGTCCCTTCCCGCAGATTGCGCATTTTCTTGACATTGTCTATTCTCCCTTCTCTGCCTGTATCTCAAGGAGCGATCGGACGCGCCGCCCGCTCCCCTATCGTTCTACGGCTACACATATGTCATGTAGTTTACCACAGGGCGGTGATAATTGCAAGGATTTTAATTGTTAGCCATGGCTCACCTCTCACTAATATCTTGTCGGTGACCTCTACGATTTCATCATTCGGAACGTTCACTCGCCGTAGCAATGCAGCGATCACATCAGCGATCAATTCTTGGCTGATCACAAAAAGGATCTCATATAATTGCGAATAAAGGGGCTACCTAATCAATCAGGCAGCCCCTTTGTAAAAGGCTTACAAATATATCAGTCTGTTTTTGTCCCACAAGTGCCGCAAAACTGTTCATCCGCAACCAAAACTGATCCACAGTGTTTACAAAATGTTTGCGCGGCCGGGGTAGCATCTCCTTGCGGGGAAGCAGTGGTAAACGGTTGCGTAGAATGATGCCCTCCACTAACCATTTGAATATCATTCCCGATGTTTTTAGGAAGTCCTGATTGTCGGATGGTTCCAATAATGGTTGGTATCCAAGGAATCCAACATAAAAACCATCCTATTACAAACCCGAAGATTTTTCCCGTCCATTCTGCATCAGTGTAATTGATGACAATATTTTCATCTTGTATCATTATGTTTGCCTTTATTCCAAGAGATAATCCAACGTACTTTTTGATGTTGTCGTTATCCTTCCTGAAGTCAATAGTAACACCCGACCCTATAGGTATTGCTGTGACGGTAAACCCTTTAGCTTGGTATAGTTGACTGACCTTCGTGACTAAATTGTTCATGTTAAAACTTGACGGAATCTGAAAAATAGTTGTCGTTGCCATTAAAACTCCTCCTTCAAAAATTATATAACAGGTTAATGTTTACCATTTTGAATATATAGACAATCATCAAGAGACAAAGTATAACGAAAAGCATAATTGTTTCGACTCTTTGACTGATGGTTAGTTTTAGGACATTTCGGTGCGGGATATATAATGTCATAGGTAAAGCTATAAAAAATAACGGATGATGATTAAATGCTGCTTTTATATCTAATGACGCGATCGACAAATATGCACGCGTGATTCCGCAACCGGGGCATGGAACATGAAAAAAATAATATATGGGACATTTATACAAGAATATCAAGGCCATTGCTACACTAAGGACGACTCCATGTATAACGAAAAACCGTTTCGAGGGAATGCGAATGATTGGATTTCCGGATGAATTTGCAGGAAAAATAAAAGAATTCGAGCGGGTTAGCTTTTGAGCGCCCCCCCCCGATTTTGTTTTAGAGGTTTATTGAAAATATGTTGCAATTTCAGCATGTTTGCGGTGTATCTCCTTTGTTCGCATTCGTTTGCAGGCCGGTTTCGTTAGCAAGTCGGCTCTTACGTTCTGCACGTCGG
>JAISQM010000120.1 GCA_031274195.1 Eubacteriales Family XIII. Incertae Sedis bacterium | reverse complement strand
CCAAAATGATGGCCATCGTACCGCCGCTCACGCCGGGAATCAGCATAGATGAACCGATGACGAACCCCTTTATAAACCTGATTATCAATTTTCCCATGTGTCAAATTATAGAGGAGCGGCGAGGGAAAGTCAATGCCGCCGCGGCAGGGTCGCTTGCATTCCATGTCGATTGTGTATATAATGAAATTAAAAGCAGTCGTATTTTCGGATAGGGAGCCGCATCTTATGGAACAGGGGTTTTTCACATTGATCATTACGCATATGGCAATCGTATGGATCGTATTGGCTATCATTTTTGCTACGATAGAGGGCTTCACTTTCGGCTTGGTGACTATTTGGTTCACCGTAGGCGCTGTGGTTTCCGCCATCGTGTCATTGCTCGGCGGCAATATCGCGGTGCAGATCATCGTCTTTTTTGCGGTCAGCATCATCCTGCTCATCTTCACGAGGCCGATATTGGTCAAGCATCTGAAAGTCGGCAAGGAAAAAAACAGCATCGAAAGCATCGAAGGAAAGCGCGGTCTCGTAACCGAAGCGATCGAGCCGTATAAGAGCGGTCTCGTCAAAGTAAACGGTATCGTGTGGACGGCCATAGGCGAAACGTCTGCGGTGGTCGTGGAGGCGGGGGACGAGGTGGAAGTCGTCCGAGTGGAAGGCGTAAAACTCATCGTTAAGCCGGCTTCCGAAAAACAATAAATAAAGGAGAAAATTATGTTTACTTCTATTCAGTTCGTTCCAATCGTCATTCTGTTGGTCATTGTCGTCGCCGTTGTCGTCAGAAATGTTCGCGTGGTTCCGCAGGCGAAGGCGTATGTGATCGAGCGGCTCGGCGCGTATAGCGGCACATGGCAGGTCGGTCTGCATTTCAAGATTCCCATCATCGACCGGATCGCAAACCGGGTCTCGCTGAAAGAAAACGTGCTGGACTTTCCGCCGCAGCCGGTCATCACGAAGGACAATGTCACGATGGAGATCGACACCGTCATCTACTATCAGGTGACGGATCCCAAGCTCTATACCTACGGCGTGGAATACCCGCTGGCTGCCATTGAGAACCTGACGGCGACGACGCTTAGGAACATCATCGGCGATCTGGAGTTGGACGAGTCCCTGACGAGCCGCGAGCACATCAACGCCCGTATGCGGGAGGTTTTGGACGAGGCGACGGACAGTTGGGGCATCAAGATCAACCGCGTGGAAGTGAAGAATATCACGCCGCCCAGAGATATATTGAGCGCTATGGAAAAGCAGATGCGCGCGGAACGGGAACGCCGGGAATCAATTCTGCGGGCGGAAGGCGAAAAGCGGTCGTCTATCCTGATTGCGGAAGGAAACAAGCAGGCTCAGATATTGGAGGCGGAAGCGCGAAAAGCGTCGACGATACTGGAAGCCGAAGCGACGAAGGAGATGCAGATACTGGAGGCGACCGGTGAATCGGAGGCCATACGTCTCGTGCAGTTGGCGACCGCCGACGGTATTCGCATGATCGTAGAATCCGCGCCGACGGAGCAGGTCATCGCCATCAAGAGCCTCGAAGCCTTCGAGAAAGCCGCGGACGGACGAGCGACGAAGATCATCATCCCGTCGAGCATACAGGGCTTGGCCGGTCTCGCCACCTCCGTCTCGGAGCTCGTGCAGAACGATCCCGGAAAGGCGAAAGTGAGCGCGGGACCGGAGTTGAAAGGCCATTCCGCCCCTTGACACGTGTCCTATTCGCGTTTGCGTCTTTTCATGACAGTGATGAGGAATAGTGCGCCGATCAGCAGGATCGCGAAGATGGCAATGGGTATGATCGCTCTGATGCCCGCGTCAGTCGGTATCTTTTTGCTCTCCGAATGTTGCTCTGTTAAGCGGTTGTCGTTGCCGCCGAGGTTCTCCGACGTTGGGTTCACGGGGGTTCCGATAGTGGGTTCTTCGGATTTCGTCCGATTGACGACGAAGGTCACAACACCCTCCCCTGCCATGTATTCGTCTTGGAATTGGACCGCTATCGTGTAGTTTCCGTTGTTCAGGCTATCCACATAGGCGGATGATAGCTTTATGATCGCACTGCCGGAGTTGAGACTGCCGCTTATTTTTTCGTTCATTTTGAGTGCATGGCTCGTCCCGGAGGTCTTGGAAATGACAAACTGATCGCCATTCAGCGTAACACTTCGCACGCTGTTAAACGAACCCTTGATTCGCACAGTAACGGCGGTTCCTATTTCGGTAATCGGCTTCTTTGCGGAATTCGCAAGGATCGGATGGCTGTGCGTCAGCGCGTTCAAGGCATCCGCCATCGCGCCGCGCAGGGCATCCGCTGTCGCCTGCGTAAGTTTTCCCGCGTTTGAAGCGTCCTCAACCTTCGCGATCATCTCCTGAAGCCGCTCTATCGCTTTCGCGTCATAGTTTTCCGTATCGAGCGCAATCTTCCGCATGGCGGTATACGCAGCCTCGACAATCTTCGTCAATTCTGTTCTGGTAGCCATGTTCGCGACCACGTTCATGGGAATGTAGAATTCCAACGACGCGTAGCGGTCGGCGTATTCCGCGGCCGGCGTAAAGATCGCCGCCGCGCTGCCGATTCCTTCTTTTCGCGCAGCCTCGGACTCATCCGCGGTTTCGGGATTTTTCCACGCGAGTGTCCCCGAAAGCTCTCCATCCATATCCGTACCCGCAAAGGTATATCCCAATCCGGTGGATATATCCAATTCTTTGAGCTTCTGTCCGAACTCTATCGTCGTGCCGACGGGTTCTCCGATCATGTAGGGCGTCGCCTTATCCACCGGAATGCTCTCCGATGTATGCTCCGCGGCGGCTTTGTAGTTCGTGTCTCCGCTTCTGCCCGCAGTCAGCGTAAATGTGCCCGTGCCGATGATGTCGACCGTGAATTGGCCGGCCGCAGCGTTGACCGTTGTAACGGCCGCGACAGTCGGCTCATTTGACCGAAGCGTAAAATTGCCGGAGCCGGAGCCGCCGCCCACGGAAATCGTAAAGGGTGTCACGCCGTAGGTGTAGCTTGCGTCAAGCCCGCTGATCGTCATGGGCTGCTGCGCGGCGTGCACGACTTCGATCGTGAAGGTCGTCACATTCGGCGCATCCGGGGTCGGATCCGCCGTTTCCCCGAGGGGATAGTAGCTCACCTCGAAAGTGTAAGTCTCGACCGCAAGCGTCATCAGATAACTGTTTTTTATGGTCAATGTGCCATTCGCGCCGTTGCCGTAATCCGCAACCCACGCGCTTTGATCAAGCGAAATTTCATTCCCGGCGCCGCCCGTTATGTCTCGTACGGATTTTACGGTGTTGCCTTTGAAATCGAAGCCCGCGATCGTCAGATCGAGATTGCTCAGCCGTGTAAAGATGCCGTCAGCGGCCGTGCCGTTACTGTCCGTGTAGGTGCTGTCCTCGTAGACGACGATGCCGTCGGAATTGATGACGGCCGTGTTGCCATCAGGATCGGACAATTTCGCGTAGACGATCGTCTTGGTGCCCGGCTCGATATAGACCGAACTGCCGGTCGTCCACGCGGTGATGGCTTTCGCTTCCTCTTCCGTGGAAATCGCCACGCTCGTGGTGTAATATTGGATGCTCACGGCTCTTGTGCTGTCGTCTGTGGCCGTGATCTTCGCCTGCTGTGTATCTTTGAAAAACAGGCCGAAGGTGATGCTGTTCAGAAAACTGCGCCAGTTGTAGCTGTTCTCCCCGAGCTTGATCTCACCGGTCGGAGCCGTGACGTCATTTACGGTGATCGTACCGACGGTCGTCTCACTGATGGCGTTGTTGTTCGCGGTCGCGGGCGCGCTCACTTTAATGTCGTGCGTTCCCACAGCGAGCGTGTTCAGATCATCGGCGGTGAATACGAAGTTCACAAGGCCGCTGCCCGTCTGCGACGCGCTGATGGAACCGCCGCCGAGCTTGCCGTCCACTGTGGCGGTCAGGTCCAACGGTTCGCCGCCGTTATTCTCGAGCGTCACCGTGACATTCCGATCCGTAAATTCCTTGAAATTTCCGGAGATCGTGTCGTTTCCGCTCACCTGCGGATCCGCTTTGTCCACGGTAATTTTCACGTTGAATGATTTTTCTATCGTCGCGTGCACGAGGCTCTTTACGGTCACCTCAGCCGTATATGTTCCGGCCGCGAGGTTGTAATCCGGGAGGACGGTAAAGGCGGCAGTCGTGATACCGGTCGCCGCGATGCTTCCGAGCGAGGTAACGGACAGGCGGAAGGCATCGGCATTCGCACCGGTTCGCTCTATCGTAAGCACGCCTGTCGGCTGGTTGCCCGTGTTCATGACCGTGACGGTCTGCGCGAGCGCGTCCGCTCCGGCAGAGTCATAGCCGTAGGTCAGATTCGCAAACTCATGTGTGCCCGTTTTGTCTAAATCAATGGTATAGGTCGCCGCCTCAAAGGACGCCGCAATCTCAACGGCCAGCGCTTGGCTTGCGAAGCTTGTATTCTCTACCGCCTTGTCCCTGACATAGTAGATGCCGGGGGCGAGGTCTTTAATGACGCCGTTTTCATCCGTCAGCTCCGATGCGTCCGTCCAGTCCGATACATTCGTGCCATTCTGCGTGCTGAACTGCATGTCTGCCCCGGGCGTGATCGTGCCGTCGGCGAAGCCTGTGAAGGTCTCGTCCGTCTTCGTGATGCTGTCCGATTTCGGCGCGGCGGGGCGCGCGGGGATCGTGAGTGCCTGCGCGTCGCTGTCTACGGTGTCGCCCTCTGCCTGACGCTTGATGTACAGATCACCGCCGTTCTTCCATGATTCCTTCGTTGAAATATCGTAGGTTCCGTCAGCGCTCGCCGGGTGATAATCGTCGAATTCCGGTTCCGAACTGTGGTGGAAGGCGTAATATTTGCCCGCAACGAGACCCTCCAGGCGCTCAGCCGGGAAGTTGATGATCGCGCTTGGCGTCGGCATCTTCACGGGTCGGTAGACTTCCACAAGACCGGGGTTTGCCATATCCGGCATCAGCATGTAGTTGCCGAAACCCGTTAATTCGATGCTCACATTGTCGCCATTTGCTGTTTCATCCTCTAACGTAATGTTCACGCGGAAGGTCTTGTCGTCATCGCCCGTCCGCGCCACATCACCGACGACATGCGCGCCCATCAGCGTGATGTGATCCGTCGTGAAGCCTGTGATGGCGGGTAGGCTCGTGATGAATTTTATGTCAATGGCCGTCGTCAGCGCCTTTCCGTTTATGCCGCCGACCTGCGAAAAGCTCGCGGTGACCTGCGCGGGCGCGACGGTGATCTCAATTTCGGCGGATTCGGCCGCATTGTAATTCTCGTCGGCGGCTTTTATCGCTTTCACCTTGAATTTGCCGGCGGCTAAAATCTCAACCCCTCCGGTCGAAGTGACGGCCGCGACATTCGTACCGCTCGTCTGCACGTAGGTGACGGTTCCGGTTCCGCTGCCGGTCTTCCCGGCTTCGAGCGAGAGCTGTTTGCCGGTGTCTCCATAGACGAATCCGGGGTTTGGCTGCGCGATGGCAAGATCGGATTGCGGATTCCTAAGAACCGTCAGGTGAATCGTCGTATCGTCGGGTGCCTCATTGATGTCGTCGCCCGCGTCGTCATCCACATAGGTCTCGCCGAGCGGATTGTAGGAAACGGTCAGCGTATATTCGTCCGCCGCGAGCGTGTCCAAATACGCATGATTGAAGGTGATCGCGTCTCCGCTCACCGTGTAGTCCGCATCCTTCGTGAGCATGGTGCCCGCGCTCGTGTTCGCAATCTTCTGTATGACGTTGTCGTTCAGCGTGACGTTCGCGTGCACATCTTCTGCGTCATCTTTGTAATACGTGATGTCCGGCGTAAGCTGCGCGCTGTCCGTGTAGACGACGATGCCGTCTTTGTAATATTGCGCGTTGCCGGCCTTGTCCGTCACCTTGACGTAGAGAATGAACTTCGCATTCTCGACCTGCCTGAATGTCGCGGTTTCTCCCGTGACCGTCTCGTCCCAATCCGTGAAGTCTTCGATGTTCGCAATTTCAGAGTCGGCTTTTTCGTACCGGATGCTCTCGATGCCGTCGCCCGCGCCGCCTGTATCATCCTTCGCGGCAATCTCAACAGTGACGGTACTCTTAAAGAAACGACCGAAGGTGTTGTCATTCAAGAATCGCTTGAAGTCGTTTTCTTTGTACTTCACCGTCGCGGTGGGCAGGGTCGCATCTCGGTAGACCTCCACGCTTTGTGCGGTTTCCGCAACGTCGTAGCCGGGCCAATCGGCGATCATAAGATTCACATCTCCCTGAGCCACATCGGAAATGGCGAGGGTGTAATCCTTGCCGCTGCCGGAAAGTTGACCCTTTGTGGCTCTGCCCGTGCCGGTCTCGATCGTAATGCCGGCCGCTGAAAGCCCTGTGACATCAGCGCTGAATGTGATGGCGACGCCTGTGGTCGTCAGGATATCGGCAGTGCCGCCCGTCCGCGCAACCGTGAACGAGACGCTCTTCGTCGTCTGCACGACGAGGTCGTAGTAGACCTTTACATTCGGGTCGTCCGAGGATGCCACCTCTATGTAAACATGCGTCGTCTGCGCCGGCGCGAGCGTAATCGCGCCCGGCATCTCATCCAAAAAATCGCTATCGCTGTACAGTTTCACGGAGTTCGCATAGGAGCCGGTGAAACCGAGGTCGGAAGCCGAAAGGTTGTTTACGTCCGTCGCAAGACTCACGCTGCCCCGAATCGGGTTCGTCCTCGTCAGCCCGTCCGAACGGTTTTCGAGGGTCGGCGTAAGATTTTGAACACGCTCCAACATGGGTTTCACGACCCACTTCGCGTAATAGTCGTGGTGCTCAAGCATGGGCTTTTGACCGGATTCGGGCGCGTACTCCTTCGGTGTCGAGGTCTCGGGATCGCCTGTACATGCGGTATCGTTATACCAGCCTGTAAATACGTGGCTCACGCTTGTCACAGCGGAGGTGGTCGGCAGGAAAAGCGGGCTGTTCGTCTCTGTATAGATGTGGTTGTATTGACCTTCCTTCCCCTGTCCGCCCTGGAGAATCCAACCTGCGGGCAACACGATGCCGCTCGGCAGCACGCCTCCCGTATAGGTCTTTGTGTGCGCCGTCACGGAAAAACTCCTCGAGCCTACATATATCTGCGCGAGCTTCGAGCCGAAAGCAGTGGCGGACGGAGGAAACTGTACATCGTAGTCGCCCGTCACGACGGACACGGAATCATAGGCGTTTTGCCAGTTCGACGTCATGTCGCCCGTGAGATGAGGCCTGTAGCGGAAGGAACCCGCAAGCAGGATTTGTCCGTCGTTGGTCATGTCGGTCGTGGCCGGGGTGCTCGTAACGCCGGTGGGCGCGTCGGCTCTGCCCGTCACGGGAAGCTCTGCCGCAGCCGATGCGGGATAGCTCCCGTCTGTGTTTCGCACGATCGAAAGCGTGAAATTGTCGTCCGCGTAGGGTGTGAGGCTATCGTTGTTTGCAATGGCGGTCTGTCCGATCTTTACCGTATAGTCCGCGGGGTTGTAGCCTTGGCTAAATACGAGCTTTTCATTCGTATAGTCCACGTGTATGACGTCGGAGGCGACGGGCGTGGCGTAGGCTGTATACGCGATCCCGATCGGAACGGCGATGGACTCGTTGTGATTCGCGTCGCCTTTGGCTTTGACCCTAACGGTATAGGTCGTGGCGGGATTGAGATCCGAAAATACATGGACGGTGCCGCCATCTTGAAACGCGCCGTTGCCGCTCTGATAACTGAGACGCGCGCCTTGCGGTGCGTCCTCCACGGTCTCCTTAAATGAGTTTGCCGTAACGTCTGAGATTTGACCCTTGATCGTCGACATATTCCAGTTCGCTTTGTTGACCGTGAGGTAGACATTCGCCTGCGCGGTGTATGCTTCTCCGTCTGCGGTGTAGGTCATATTGACCGTGAATGCGTAGTTGCCCGCGGAGATATTCGGCTGCGGCGTGATCATGTAGGAATCATTCAGCCCGGGAATCCCGTCTGCTGCGGCGGGTACTGTGCTGTCTCCGGGCGTGAGCGTAAATAGGCTCGCGCCGTCGCCTGCCAAGCTCATCGAACCGATGGTGATAGTCTCATCGGTGATATTGTGCACCTCCACCGATCCGGCGACGATGGTATCGCCATAGAAATACGCGCCTAAGTTGATGGGGCTGATATTCAGCGGGGTGGGCTCGATCGTGATGTAGAACGATGCCGGTGCGTCCGCCGTGGCAGGATAGCGCAGATCGTAGCCGTCATGGCCTGTCGCGTATGGAAGCTGTGCGGAGGTTCCGCCCTCGTCTTTTTGCAGAGCCGTCCACGCATCTCCGCTGCCGGCGACCCGGTATTCGTAGTCAGCGCTCGCCTTGAGTCCCGAAACGATAAGACCGGCACTCGGATCAGAGGCCGTTTTCAGCATAGCCGTGACGCCGGACGGATACGCGGGTCTACCCTTGATGGAGAAGGCGTCGGACAGTGAGGCGAAAGCATACTCGGCCGCGGGGAAACGAAAATAGGCGGTGTGATCGCCTGAACCGGTCCAACCGAAATCCGTGAAAGCGGCTCCGCTCGAAGGCAGATTTGTCCACGCGGCAGCGTTGGGCGTCTGCGCATAGATAAGTGCAAGCGCTCCGGGCGTGACGATCTCCGCCTTATAGTTCACGGAGAAGTCGCTATCGCGCGGAGCAGCGGGTCTGGCCGGAAAGATGAGTATGCGCTCGGGGTAGACCGCGGCGCCCGAGTAGTTGTCCGCGCCCGCGCGGTAGCGATAGGTGATTGCCGCACCCGTGGCACCGGTCGCTTTCAGATCGTCGATGGCGTCAAAAACACTTTTACCGGTGGTAGCGGCGTTCGCGGCGGGATCGTCGAGTTCGATGTAGTCGGAGTTCGTGCCGCTTTTCCAACTTGCGGCATCGCCGAGCAACCATGTCGCGCCGGTGTCGTTTGCGCGTATCCTGTATTCGGCGATGGCGGGGATGTTTCCCTGCGCGCCCGTGGCAGTACTCTTGACCGCGTTCTCCGCAAAATCGACGGTGAATTCATCGGCGTACGGATAGACACGCACGCCTTTCAGCCACAGGCCGGCGGCGGGCGAAACAACGGCACGGTAGGTCATATCTGCAGTGAGTCCGCTGAATGTGAGCGTCGCCCCATTGCCCGTTTGCCTGCCGAGAATGATGCCGGTAGCGGGATCGACAAGGGCATATTCGCAGTCCGTTCTCGTGTTCGCGATCTGAACGGACGTGCCGGAGATGTCGCGCGTGACATTTTCGGCGGCGATGTCGGTGACATCGACGGGCGGTGTCTGTATTTTTATAGCAATGAGGTCGCCCGCTTCGTCATAGGCGGCGGCCGCATAGCCTATTTCCGTGTAGCCGAGAGGACGAGCAACCAAGTAATAGTAGTGATTCAATTCGAGATTTTCAAACACGACGGAGCCGCTGTCCGCAGCTTTCCACGCCGTACCGCTGTGCGCCGGGCCGGATGTGTCGGGGCCGCTCGCTTCTCCCGCGAGCAAGGCATACTCGCTGTCGGCTCGCGCATTTTGGAGCGTAAGCCGCACCTTTTTCACGCCGCCGCTCGCATCGTAAATCTCCATGTCCGTCTGCGGCATGACATTCACATCTCCTGCGGAGGCCGGTTTAATCTTCGTATCGCGGAAATATCCGTCGTCGAGAACGCCATCCGAGCTTATGTTCGTCTGCAGACCCGGGTTGATCGCGAGGATCGGTATGCCGATGAGCCGGTAGGTCGCCCCCGGCGTCAGATCCTTGAAAGTAATCGTACCGTCGTTTGCGAAAGCCGTACCGGGGGTGCCCGTGTTGCTGTCCGTCGTATACCAGCCGTCCGCGCCGACGCCTTTTGTCGGAGCGATGGCGGTTTCGGGCGACGCGCCCTCGCCGTCGGCGTCATAGAACGCTTTCAGACCCGTTAGGGCGCGAACCGAAGAACCGCGCACCTCGGCGAGTGCGTAAGCGTAGCCCGCCTTCGTCTGCGTCGAGAGCTGTGTCTCGCCCGTGAAAGTCGCGTCCTGCTCGGAATTTAAGGGTGATCCGGAAGCGAAGGTGATGTTGTCGAGAATATTGCCACTGGCAGGGCCGCCGGGCGATGAAATGGAAACGAAGCCGAACACCGTCGTACCCTGTCCCTCGGGGATGGTGTAAACACCGTTACGTTTATTCCACCGTCCATTACGTGGTGACGATGAGATATATACATAATAAGTTTTTCCGCCATAGGCCGTGGTGTACGTGCGATCCGTGCTGTTGAAATTCGCGTTATTGTAGTCGTTCGAGGTGATATCATTTTGCGACATAACTTGCGTCACGATCGCGTTAAAATGCGTGTTCATATTCACGCCGTAAGCGTAAGCGCCGCCATATTCGACAGCCGCGCAAGTGGAATTGACAAGGGTAGGCGACGCACCATAGGAGAATGTGAATGGAGTTGGAAAAGCCTTTGAAGTAGTGGTGGTGATATTTTTGTTATTGAACTCAGTAGGACTCACTTTATTCCAATAATTCGTCACGCCCATGTCGTCGTAGTCGGTTTCTGCGTTTATTGCAGGTCCGACAACAACAGCGACGACATCCGGGTTCGTGTCGGAAACCCTTTCCGTTCTCGCGGCATGGTCAATGCTCCACTCGTAAATCTTCCCGGGTACGGTGGCAATTTCCTGATAGATTGTCGAAGATGAAAAGGCGGAAAGTTCCGCTTGCCTTGTCCGATTGCCACCGTTTGTCACGTAAGCGGAACCTATCTCCAATTGTTTTCCCGTGCTCCATTCACGTCCGTCAGGCGTGCCTTCGTGGGTCGTGTTCCAGAAACCCTGCGAAGGATGGAAGTTTCTTAAAATACCATACCACCCGTCAGTCAACTTGGCGGTGGTATATGCCTCAAAATCGCCATATTGCACAGACGTAAACAGCGTGCGGTTCACGACTTTCGTTTCGGAGAAAGCGCTGTCTAAGGAGGCTCGCTCGCCGGAGTCGTCTGTATCACCGTCGCCGTTGAAGTCCTTGTTATTCGTGACCGTCACCCAATAATAGTAATAGGTGGTGGCCGAAACGTCGGGCGTCTTCGTCGTCAGAACGTACTTCGTGCCGTCCGCGATGAGGGAGGCACCGGGATCGTTTTTGATGTCATTGTCGATGTTGGAGTCGCCCTGATTCACGCCATCGACGGGATCGGCATAGGGTTTGGAGATATGCCACTGATAGGTGAGATAGCCTCCATCGTTGCTGCTCGCGTTCACGTAAAAACGCGCGTCGGCGTTCTTCGAGAAGGTGGAAGCGGAAGGATTCCGCGAAATCTTCGGCTGAGCAGCCTGCCCCGCACCGAGTTTATCGGCGCCTAAAACAGGAATCATAGTTAATATAAGGATCGCGCAAAGAAAGACGGGAATAAGCTTATGAAATGAGCAATTTCCCCTCCCCACTTTGCGGACGGTTGAGTCGGTTCTATTATTCATTTCGTTACCTCTTGGTTATGTATCCTCCCCGATTTTGCACGGTGGACGTATCTATATTGCGATTTGTATCGCTATCTTCATTGTTATTTCTATCGCTATTTGTCTTGCGATTTGTATTTATATTATCAAAAATCATTTCGCATAATCCTTTCGCAATTGTTGCTCTCTATGTATCGCAGGTCTTGCGTTTGCCGCGCATAATACGGCGGAGGCAAACTGCCCGTCACGTAATCAATCTCAAGGGATGATTCATCCCTTCGCTATGAATTTAATCACATTTTAGCATTTCAGATGTGGGAAAGCAATTTTTTTTTCGTCTTTGACGAGGACAAATTGTTCTAGTAGATTCCTAAAGTAATATCAACTGTGGTTGAAATATCAGCGTGAAACCCATGAGAATTTACGCGAGAATTCCATACAAAATCAGAGAGGATATGCAAAATAAACAGATCATTAAAGACTCGGTATTCGCAAAGATTTTCAGACCATAATCCGCGAGGCCATGTCGCGATTCAGCGCGATACGGCTCTCTTTTATGTTCACGATCACGCCGCCGCCGTGCTTCGAGATCACTTTCACATCCGAACCCGGCGTAAAGCCAAGCTCGGCCAGATGGTTTCGTATCCGGTCATTTCCGCTTATGCGGGCGACACAAGCCGTATCGCCCGTTTGTAGTAGTGCCAGAGGCATCATTATTCTTCCTTTCCCTCGCAATTTGCGTCGGATGCCGACTTCGGCGCTTTGGCGCAACCTTCGCAGCCTTCACAGCCGCAGGGCGCGCCGCCTTTATTGCGACTGACCAATGAGCGAACGGCGAGGGCGACGATCGCCAATACTATTAGGCCTACTATTATCGTTCCAAGCATAACTTACTCCTAATGTAACTATTCAAACGCCGCGATAGTTTTGATTTGTTTTCACCCTTCAGCCCCCTGTAAAGTGCCGACGCGAACGGATTCCCTTTTGCTGTACGGCTTCTTGACGAGTAGGAATACGATGAGCAGGAACAGGATGATCGCCGCAGCCGTACCCACGGTGAATCCGCCGCCCGTGAACAGCAAGCCCATCTGATAGATGATGAGCGCGACCACGTAGGCGAATACCGTCTGATATCCGATGGCGAACCACGTCCATTTGGCCGACATCATCTCCCGCCTGACGGCGCCGATCGCGGCGAAGCAGGGGGCGCAGAGCAGGTTGAACACGAGGAAAGCATAGCCCGCAAGCTGTGTAAACGCCGCTTGAAGCTGTCCCCAGTATTCCACGCCTTCCTCTCCCACTTCCTCGAAGCCGTAGAGGATGCCGAAAGTGCCGACGACATTTTCCTTCGCGATGAGTCCCGTGATGGACGCGACCGTGGCCCGCCACTCGCCCCAACCCAAGGGGGCGAAGATGGGCGCGATAAACCTGCCGATGTCCGCGAGGATGGACTCGTCCGCCGCCACCATCTGCATACGCCAACTGAAGCTGCTGAGGAACCAGACACCGATACAGGCCAGAAGGATGATGGTTCCGGCCTTCCGGATAAAGGCTTTTGCGCGATCCCACATATGCACGAGCACGCCCTTTACCGTTGGCAGATGATAGGACGGAAGCTCCATGACGAACGGCGACGCCGCGCCGGAAAACATCTTCGTCTTTTTCAGCATGATGCCGGAGAGAAGGATCGCGGCGATGCCGATGAAATACGCGGACGGGGCGATGAGCGTAGAACCGGGAAAGAGCGCGCCCGCGATGAGGGCAATGATGGGCAGCTTCGCGCCGCACGGTATGAAGGTCGTGGTGATGACCGTCATACGCCTGTCGCTGTCGCTCTCTATGGTTCTCGACGCCATGATGCCCGGTACGCCGCAGCCTGTCCCGATGAGAATCGGAATGAAGGATTTTCCGGAAAGCCCGAACTTCCTGAATATGCGATCCATGATGAACGCGATGCGCGCCATATAGCCGCAGTCCTCAAGGAATGCGAGACACAGGAACAACACCATCATCTGCGGCACAAATCCGAGCACCGCGCCCACGCCGGCCACGATACCGTCTAAGATCAGAGCGCTGAGCCAATCCGCGCAACCGATGGCGGTCAAGCCCGATTCGACTACGCCCGGCACCCATTCGCCAAACAGCACGTCGTTGACCCAGTCCGTGAGGAAAGCCCCCACGGTGGTGATCGAAATGAAATACACGAGATACATCACGACCGCGAAGATGGGCAGCGCGAGGATTCGGTTCGTCACGATACGGTCTATCTTGTCCGAGGGCGACAGCTTTTCCCTGCCGGTATCGGCGGATACGACGGTCTGCGCGATCAAGCGCTCGACATACAGATAGCGTTCGTTCGTGATGACGGACTCGCTGTCGTCGTCCGCGGATTCCTCGAAGGCCGCAATCCGCTTTTCTATCTCCGCACGGACGGAGGCGTCGAGATTTAGGGACGCGAGCGCTTCCGCGTCCCGCTCAAAGACCTTTATCGCGTACCAACGCAGATTCCCATTCGGAACATGAGCGCGTATCGATTCGCCGATCGCGTCCAACGTAGTTTCCAGTTCAGCGGAGAAAGTGGGCGCGTGCGCTCCATCTCCGTCGGCGGAAATACTGATAGCCTGTTCTACCGCTTCCCGCGTACCTTGGGATTTTATGGCGGAGGTTTCGATGACGGGACAGCCCAACAGCGCGCTGAGTTTTTCCGTATTGATATTGATATTGCGTTTTTTCGCCACGTCTATCATGTTGAGGGCGACCACCATCGGCAGGCCGACTTCGAGCAGCTGCGACGTGAGATAGAGATTTCGCTCGATGTTGGACGCGTCTACGATGTCGATGATCAGGTCGGGTTTTTCATTAAAAAGATAATTCCGCGCGACGACCTCCTCCGGTGAGTACGGAGAGAGGGAATAAATGCCGGGCAGATCCTGAATGATCACATCTTTCCGCCCTTTCAGTTTACCTTCCTTCTTCTCCACTGTGACGCCGGGCCAGTTGCCCACATACTGTGAGCTGCCCGTGATGTCGTTGAACATGGTGGTCTTGCCGCTGTTTGGATTGCCTGCCAAGGCGATGGTTGTTCCCATAATACTCTCTCCTATACAATGTGATTTACACTACTTCGATCTCGTCGGCGTACACCTTGCGAAGGCTGAGCTCATAGCCCCGCACATTGATCTCCACGGGGTCGCCCAAAGGCGCGACCTTCCGTATGAATATCTCCGTACCTTTCGTGATGCCCATATCCATAATGCGCTTCTTCAACGCGCCGTCTCCGTGCAATTTCAGGACGTTGACGACCTCTCCCTTTTTTGTGGAACTCAGTGTTTTCACCTATGCCTACCTCCCAATTTCACATCAAATATTAGCCGTGACTAACGATCTATACATACATAGTAGCACTGACTAACGTAAATGTCAAAAGATTTTTTGCGATTTCACAATAAATATAGAACCCGGCGGCTCTCGCATGGAAATTCCGGATCATGCAAGCGCATATAGAACAGGGTCTTGTAAAGAAATGATCGCCACAATACCGTTGGTATCATAGCGATCATTGACATTACTGCGCGTCTTTGTATTTTTTGAAAGCGGCTATCGTCGCGTCCCGCATACCCCGCTGATAGTCTCCGTAGATGAGCGGCCGGCTCGTGTTCTCTCCATTCCACGCATCCGCGACTTCACAGAGGAAGAGCGTGTGCGTGGCGAGTTCCTTGGGTTCACTCAGGCGCAGACGCAGGTAGGCTACGGCACCGTCTAAGATCGGCAGTCCGTCCTTCATGGTGTGAGGCACATTTGCCCATTTATCCACGGTTCGCGCGGACTGGAAGCCGAAATTGGCGACGACAAAGGGATCAACGTCGCCCGCGAGTACGGACAGCGTGAATTCCTTTTCCGCTTTGATCCGTTCGTTTGTATAGTTGTTCTTCATGCTGCCGACCGCGATGATCGGTTGCTCGCCGACGGACACCTGCGCCACCGCGTCGAGGATGCAACCGCCGAAGCCGCCGGGTGTTTTCACGCCGGCCACGTAAAGTCCGTATGAAAGTTTGAACAGCGCTGTGTTATCCATAGTATTTTCTCCTATAAGCCTTGAGTTTGCAGCTAATCACGCCCCTTGGAAATAGTATATCACATCTTTTATCATCTTGCGCGCGGGCGGGGCGTTATGACGATTTTCGGGTTTCGTAATATTTTTGTAATAATTTTTGATAATTTAATTGACAACGGCGCGTTCACGTGCAATAATAAGCTGTACTTTGTATTGATGCCACATGACCCCGCATGCCTTGTAAGTCATTGCTGTGTTGGATGATCTACGGGACATGCGATTTTCTTGTTCGGCGTCGGTACTGTCTGGGAATGTTGGAGGTAATAAATTGAGTAACGGGACTGTAAAATGGTTTAATTCAGAGAAGGGATATGGATTCATATCCGATGATGACGGCGGGGATGATGTGTTTGTGCATTTCTCATCCATCGTCGGCGATGGCTTCAAAACCCTTGCCGAAGGACAGAAGGTTACGTTTGAAACGGAGCCGGACCCCAAAGACAGCAGTAAAATGCGCGCAATCAA
>JAISQM010000117.1 GCA_031274195.1 Eubacteriales Family XIII. Incertae Sedis bacterium | reverse complement strand
ATCAGCTCCATGCTGAAAAAACGCGGCGTCAAACACAATGTCCTCAACGCGAAACAGCACGAGCGGGAAGCGGAGATCGTCGCGGAAGCGGGCAGACTGGGAACGGTCACCATCGCCACAAACATGGCCGGTCGCGGTACGGACATCATCCTCGGCGGTAATCCTGATTTCGAAGCGAAAAAGGAAATGAGAAAGCTCGGTTACGACGAGGAGACCATCTCCTACGCCGCCAGCTTCATTCCCTTGGATACGGAAGAACTCGTCGAGGCGCGGGAAAAATACAACGAGCTGCATCGCAAGTACAAGGAGGAGCGAGCCGACGAACAGCGCAAGGTGATCGAACTCGGCGGATTGTTCATCATCGGCTCAGAGCGCCACGAGTCAAGGCGTATCGATAACCAGTTGCGCGGACGTTCCGGTCGGCAAGGAGACCCGGGTGCCACGCAGTTCTTCATCTCCATGGAGGACGAGTTGCTCCGGTTGTTCGGCGGCGAGCGTATGCAGAACATCGTCGAACGGCTCGGCGTGGAAGAAGACCAACCCATCGAGGCGGGCATGTTGTCCCGCTCCATCGAAAACGCGCAGAAGAAGGTGGAGAGCCGAAACTTCTCCATTCGTAAATACGTACTCCAGTACGACAATGTCATGAACAAACAGCGCGAGGTCATCTACGGCGACCGTCGCAAGGTGCTTTCGGGCGAGGATATGCGCGACAGGGTGCTGTCCATGTGCGAAGAACTCGTGGACGAGGCCGTGGATAACGCCGTCATGGGCGCGAAATATGCCGAAGAATGGGATATGAACGGACTGAACATCGCCTTGAAGCAGATCAGCCGAGCTTACGAAGGCGTAAACTACACCGATGAGCAGCTTGCCGAACTCACGCCCGAAATCATCAAAGAGGAAATCAACGAGGAATTCATCAAACTTTACGAGCGAAAAGAGGCGGAGATCAGCGCAAACAGCGAAAAAGGCGAGAAGGTCATGCGTGATCTGGAGCGTATGATCCTCCTGCGCGTCATAGACAGCAAGTGGATGGACCACATTGACGCGATGGATCAACTGCGTCACGGCATTGGCCTGCGCGCGATCGGACAACAGGATCCCGCCCGCGCTTACGCCCAAGAGGGCTTCGACATGTTTGAGCTCATGACCGAATCCATCAAGGAGGATACCGTCAAATTCTGCTACAACGTCACCGTCGAGACCAAGACCGCGCGAAAGCAGGTCATCTCCGGCGGCAAGGAAGTCAAAGACGAGGACGCCGCTTCCTATATCGGCGGCGGGAATGTGGGCCGCGGCGGCGAACTGCCGGCCGAGACCGATGTCCCGGAACGGGAACGGAGGCAAGAGACCGTCCGGCGAACAGGCGCCAAAATCGGCCGCAATGATCTATGCCCATGCGGCTCGGGCAAAAAATACAAAAACTGTTGCGGTAAGGTAACTACTCAAGGGTAGGCGCAAATTTCCCGCGAAATAGGAGCAATATAATTGATAGAGCTTGAACAGATTAAATATGAATTGGACGACGCAAAGGTCGGCCTTGCGGAGATCGGCGATTCCCTGGGGCTTGACGCGCTGAACGGGCGGCTTGCGGAGATCGCGGAAACCAGCGAGAGCGAAGGCTTTTGGGACGATCACGCCACCGCGCAGAAGCTCCTGAAAGAGAAGAAATTCATCGAGGATAAGATACGGGATTACGACGGTCTGGCCGGCAGTCTCGAGGACATCGAGGTCATGATCGATCTCGCCGAGGAGGAGGACGACGCCTCCGTCGTATCCGAGATTCAGACGAGCTATGAAAAGTGGAAGCGGGATAAGGACGCCCTGCGCGTGCGCACCCTCTTGGACGGCGAGCATGACGGGCATAACGCCATCGTTTCCATTCACGCCGGCTCGGGCGGCACCGACGCTCAGGACTGGGCCGGAATGCTGCTACGCATGTATCTGCGCTGGGCCGAGGCCAAGAAGTACCGCGTCAAGATGTGGGATCTTCAGGATGCCAGCGAGGGCGGCATCAAAAGCGCCACCTTCCTCGTGGAAGGGGAGTATGCCTACGGCTATCTGAAAGGCGAAAAGGGCGTACATCGCATCGTGCGCATATCCCCGTTCGACTCATCCGCGAGACGACACACCTCATTTTCGTCTGTGGATGTCATGCCGGAAATCGACGACGAGATCAACGTGGAGATATCTCCCGACGATCTGCGTATCGACACCTTCCGTTCCAGCGGTGCGGGCGGACAGCACGTAAACAAGACCGATTCCGCCATTCGCATCACCCATATTCCAACGAATGTCGTCGTCTCCTGTCAGAACGAGCGCTCCCAGCACCAGAATAAAGAGGTGGCCATGCGCATCCTCAAATCGAAGCTCGTGGAATTGGCCGAACGCGAGCACAAGGAAAACCTCGCAGAACTTGCGGGAGATTACAGTCAAATCACGTGGGGGAGTCAGATACGATCTTACGTATTTCATCCGTATTCCTTGGTCAAGGATCATCGCACCGATGCGGAAAACGGCAACGTACAGGCCGTGATGGATGGAGACATAGACCTGTTCATCAACGAAAAACTGAAACAGAAAGAGCAATAAATATGAGTAATCGAAGGATCGACACGGTGCTTCTTGATTTTGACGGCACACTTATGGATACGAACGACTTGGTCATCCGGTCGTGGCAACACGCGTTTCGCACATTGACGGGCAAGGATGGTTCGCCGGAGGATATCTTGCGCTCTTTCGGGGAGCCGATCGAAAATACCGTCGCGAAATTCTTTCCGGATCGGGAGGAACGCGAAGCGGTACAAGCCTATCGGACCTATCACCACGAGGAATTTGAGAATTCCATAAAGCTGTTTCCCGGCATCGTGAATCTATTGGACGCATTAAAATCGGAGGGATATACCTTGGGCTTGGTCACGTCGCGGCTTCGTCGTACGGCGAAGATCGGCATGGAGAAATTTGATCTTTTCCGGTATTTCGACTCTTTCGTCACGGTGGATGACACGGAAAACGCGAAGCCTGATCCCGCCCCCATCCTGCTGTCTTTGGACAATCTGCGCAAGACACCGGAAAGTGCCATCATGGTCGGCGATACGTTGCACGACATTCACTGTGCGCGGAACGCCGGCGTGCTGTCGGCGCTCGTGTCGTGGACGTTGGCGGTGCCGGAGCATAAGCGGACAGGCGCGAACGAACCGGACTTTATCGTCGGCGAACCGACGGAACTCATGGATATTCTGCAGGAACTGAATCGTTAGAAGAAATCAAATCGGTTAGTGATCGGGGTGTATGTGTATGCTCCGACGGCTATATGGCAACAGAAAGGAGGCAAAAATATCATGGCAAAACGAATCTTAGTTTTGGGAGTCGGGGCACAGGGCTCCACGGTGGCGAAGCGTATGAACGAAGAGCCGAACGTAGCCGAGATCATCTGTGCGGATTACGATCAAAAAGCGGTGGACGCGTTGACCGCGGAATTGAGCAAGGCGACGGGTGCCCACGTGGACGCGCGGAGCAAGGACAGCATTGTGGCCGCGGCGCGGGGCGTTGATCTGATCGTCAACGGCCTGCCCCTCGCGTGGCACGGAAACGTCTTGGACGCGGCGTTGGAAGTGAAAGCCAATTATCAGGATTTTGCGGCGACGGACGCGTTGGACGCCGATTGGATCAAGAGCATACGTATTCTATACGACGTGTACGGGCCCAAGTTTGAGGCGATCGGGAAAACAGCCATCATCGGTACAGGCTCCGCGCCGGGACTGATCTGCGCGGCGACGCGGCGAGCCGTAAGGGAGTTGGACACCTGTGAAACCATCAACAACATCGTGTTTGAAGGGGTGGAAGCCAAGCGGTTTTTGCCGTTCTGGTGGTCGCCCGTCACGGCTTTAAGCGACATGGGCGAGCTTGCGTACGCGGTACGGAACGGCGAGCTGATTCGCACGGAGCCGTTCGATCTGCCCATCAAGCGATTCTACGATTATATGGGACTTGACCATCCCGTCACGCTCACGGAGCATTGCCACGATGAGCCGGTGCATTACTGGTTCAACAAGGACAGCTACTTCAAGGGCATCAAGAATGTCAATTTCAAATACGGCGGCGCGGGGGTGGAATTCGCGAAGCCGCTTTACCGTGCGGGACTTCTGTCGAAGGTTCCCGAGGCTGTGGACGGGGGCGAGGTCGTACCCTTCGATCTGGTGTTGAAACACGTGCCGCCCGCGCCCAAATATAAGGAAGAAATACGGGCGATCTTGGATGAGGGTCTCGTGATGGATACCGGCTGCATGGTCGTGGAGGCCTACGGAAAGAAAGACGGCGAGGACGTGTTGGTCGAGGTGCATGTGTTTGCGCCGGGGTTGGTCGATTCGTTCGAGCGAGCCGGCATCACCGCCGAGATGTATCTGACGGGACAGGGCGGCGCGCTGTTCACGAAGCTCTTTGTCGAGGACAGGTACACGCAGCGGGGACTGATCTCCTCGGATATGCTCACGGACGAACAGGTGGATTACTATTTTGAGTTGGCCGCGAATCTGGGCATCGAGCTGAAGACGGAGGTCAAAAGGCTGTAATGTTTTTTGAAATTCGCGGTATATGTTATTGTAGAATAAAATGAAACGCGGTTAAGCAAGGGACAGATTATGAAGAATACGGAGAACTTGAAAAACGCAGACCTATGCAGGCGGGACCGGAATGAGGATAGACCTACTCGCATCCTAAGCGGTCGGTTGCGCTCTATTGCTCGCGTCATTCGCGCGCGCTTTCCGGTCGCGGTCTGCGGTGTCCTTTCTTTCGCCCTTTTGGTCGCCACTATCCCGGCTTTCGCGGACTCGGACCTTTTTGTACCCCCCCCCGAATCCTCAACGCCTGCGGCTATTTCGCAGACCGATGGCGATATCCCGGAAGCCGTCTCTGAAGAACTCGATTTCGCCGATTTGGAAGCCGTCCCTGAAGAACTCGATTTCGCCGATTGGGAAACCGAGGACGATGCCTCCGCGCGCGAAGACAAAAACCGGCTTGAATCATCTCTCGAAGAAGCAGACGATGCCTCCGCGCGCGATGGCCGCGACGGCGATGTTTCGAGCGGCTCTGCGCTCAGTCCTGCGGGCGACGGCTCCGCCGATTCGAACACCCCCATCATTCCCCTTGAAGGAGAACCCTTTACGATTACGCTTACAGAAGGCGGAGGCACTCCCGTACAGGGCAGTACGGCAATGGCAAACGACGGTGATTACTACTATCAAGGTCTTATCCTCTACATCAACTCCGCAACCCCGATGACGATCAGCACGCCCACCACCACGCAGGCTATCATTGAGATCACATCGGGTGTCACGGCCAATCTGACGCTGAATGGCCTGAACATCGTCGTCTCCGTTGCATATAGGTCCGCCCTGAATGTCAACAACGCGGTGCTGAACCTGACCCTCGCGGCCGGCTCCGAGAACACGCTGCAAAGCGGAGGGTACTGTGCCGGATTACAACTCACAAATGGCGGCAGCCTGACCATCGGTGGCACGGGCGCACTGAGCGCGAAGGGCGGCGCGGGTGATGGCGGCGGTGCGGGCATCGGCACCAGGTCTGCCGGTCGTGGCGGAGACATCACGATCAACGGAGGTGAGATTCATGCGATTGGTGAAGCCTACGCTGCGGGCATCGGCGGCGCCAGCCAAAGCCAAATTGGCAATATCACGATCAACGGCGGATCCATTATAGCGACGGGCGGCATCAGCGGCACGGGCATCGGCGCCGGAGTGATGGGCAGTGGCGACAACATCACGATCAACGGCGGATCCATCACCGCAACGAATGCC
>JAISQM010000110.1 GCA_031274195.1 Eubacteriales Family XIII. Incertae Sedis bacterium | reverse complement strand
TTAATAGCGCTTCCCAATTTGCATCGCAAATTGATGGAACGCTTTATGCACAGCTTTCCAAAATGTTTCATTTTGCGAAAGCCACTGCTTTTTCGGGCGATCAATCGCACTGCGAGCGTTGATGTACCGCCCTGCAAACTAAATGGTAAAAACTGTCACTGATTCAGGCAAAAAAGCGGTTGATTTTTGGCCGCCGTTGCGATATCATAGTTAAGTGCGTCGGAATCGTTTTCGGCGGGCGCAAAAACAGCAGATCAATTACGCACATCGGATGGCTGCAGGTCGGTGCCGCTAAGGGGAAGACATGTCCCGCGCGGAGTCCTGTATGATACTGTTCGGTGGAGGAGAAACCGGAGGTGCAAACATGTCAGTTATTTCTATGAAACAATTGCTGGAAGCCGGAGTGCATTTTGGGCATCAGACGAGGCGCTGGAACCCCAAGATGGCTCCTTATATTTTTACGGAGCGAAACGGGATCTATATCATCGACCTTCAAAAGACCGTCGGTAAGATCGACGAAGCCTACGATTTTATGCGACAAATCGCCGTGACGGGCAAGCCGATTCTGTTTGTGGGCACGAAGAAGCAGGCGCAGCAGGTCGTGAAGGACGAAGCGACGCGGGCGGACATGTACTATGTAAATGAACGCTGGTTGGGAGGCATGCTCACAAATTACAAGACGATCTCGGAGCGGATCAAGCGGCTCTACGAGATTGAAAGGATGGAAGAGGACGGCGTATTTGACGCGCTGACGAAGAAAGAAGTCAGCAAACTCAGGTTGGAGCACGACAAGCTGGAGAAATTCCTCGGCGGTATCAAAGAGATGAAGGGTATGCCGGGCGTGATCTTCATCGTCGATCCCAAGAAAGAGCGGATCGCCATCAAGGAAGCGAGGATTTTGGGAATACCGATCATCGGCATCGTGGATACGAATTGCGATCCCGACGATGTGGATTATGTGATTCCCGCCAACGACGATGCCATCAGATCCATCAAACTGATCACTGCGGGTATGGCCGACGCGATCATCGAGGCGAATCAAGGCGAGAGCTTCGATACGGGAGAGGGATCCGAAGATGCGGATAGCTTCGCGGCAGACGAAATAGAAACGGTCGTCATCCCGGACGCGGAGGTCGTGAGCGAGCCCGAAGCCGAAGTCGCCGCGGAGCCGGTCGTCATAACTGAGGCGGAGATCGAAATTGTTGCGGAGCCGGAGACCGTTGCCGAGGAATCCATTGCCGAGCCGGAAGCCGTCGAATCGGCGGAAGAAGTCGTAGAGGACGAACCGGAAGCGATTCCCGAGGCCGAGGCCGTGACCGACGAAGCGGTAGAAGCACCGGAAAAAGAGTAACCAATCAAAAGTTCAATCAAAACTACTCAACAAATATGGCGTGCCCGTTGAGTAGTAACTAATGAAAAGGAGAGCATTATGGCGATAACAGCAGCACAAGTTAAAGAATTGCGCACACGAACGGGCGCGGGTATGTTGGATTGCAAGAATGTCTTGGTCGAAGTCGACGGCGACATGGACAAGGCGATCGACACCTTGCGGGAAAAAGGTCTCGCGAAAGCCGCGAAGAAGGCTGGCAGGATTGCCGCCGAGGGACTCGTGCGGATCAAGCTTTCGCCGGATGGCACAAAGGCGGGCATCATAGAGGTGAATTCGGAGACGGACTTCGTCGCGAAGAATCAGGACTTCATCGATTTTGTCGATACGCTTTCGTGCCTTACCGTGGACACCGATACGACCTCTCCTGACGATTTCACCGCGAAGAACTTCGACGGAACGCAGACCGTCAAGGAGAAACTGACGGATTTTGTCGCCACCATAGGCGAAAACATCAACATTCGGCGTTTTGAGCATTTCAACAGGCCGAACACGGTCTATGTGGGCTATCTGCACGGCGCGGGCAAGATCGGCGTCGTCGTGGGATTGGAGACGGAGGCGTCCGCCGAAGAAGTGACGCCGGTCGGCAGGGACATCGCCATGCAGATCGCGTCCATGAATCCGCTCTTCATCGATGAGAGCCAGGTGGATCCGCAGTACCTCGAAAACGAGAAGGAGATTCTCGTGCGGCAGGCCTTGAACGAGGGCAAGCCGGCGGAGATCGTCGAAAAGATGGTTCTGGGACGGCTCAAGAAGGAACTGAAAGAAACCTGTCTGTTGGAACAGAAATTCGTGAAGAACGGCGAATTGACCGTGGCGCAGCACCTAAGCGACCAGGCGAAAGCGCTCGGAAAGAGCGTCAAGGTGGTTCAGATGACGCGCTACGAAGTCGGCGAGGGCATCGAAAAGCGCGAGGAGAATTTCGCCGAGGAAGTGGCGAAACAGATGGGCAACTAAATTGAAATATGCTATACTAAAGGAACAGCGGTTACGCTGTTCCTTTTGTTATATGTTACTACTCAAAACATAAGAAAGTGTGTGGAATATGGAACGGAAACCCAAATACAAGCGGGTCGTTTTGAAGATCAGCGGCGAAGCGTTGGCGGGGGCGGACAGATTTGGCCTCAACGACGACATGCTGGGTAGCGTCGCGGCGGAAATTCGGCAGATCACCGACTTGGGCGTACAGGTGGCGCTCGTGGTCGGCGGCGGAAACTTCTGGCGCGGACGGTCGAGCAGGAATATGGATCAGGCGACGGCGGATTACATGGGCATGCTCGCTACGGTAATCAACGCCTTGGCGCTGCAAAATGCCATCGAGCACGTGGGTCTTCCGACGCGGGTGCAGACCGCCATCGAGATGAAAGAAATCGCGGAGCCGTATATTCGGCGGAGGGCGATAGCGCATTTGGAGCGGGGGTGCGTGGTCATCTTCGCTGCCGGCACCGGCAATCCCTTCTTCTCGACGGATACGGCGGCGGCACTCAGAGCCGCAGAGATAGAGGCGGACATCATATTGTTGGCGAAGAAGATCGACGCCGTGTATTCCGATGACCCGGCGACGAATCCAAACGCCACGCGCTATACGAAGCTCACACACAGGGCGGTGCTTGAGCAGGGGTTGCGCGTCATGGACAGCACGGCCGCGTCCCTGTGCCGGGACAACCACATCCCGATTCACGTGTTTGCGCTCGAAGAACCGGGCAATGTGTGCAAGGCGATCTACGGCGAAGCAATCGGAACGATAATAGATGATTAGCAATTTGATCGAAAATACCGTGGCGTTTAGTTGGTGAAGCAATAACATAGTAACAATGAAGGAGGTAGGATTATGGCAGATATATCAGAATTACAGGCAAAATTGGACGCAAGGATGGAAAAGAGCGTATCGATATTGAAAGAAAATCTCAATACGGTGCGCGCGGGCAGGGCGAATCCCGCTCTGCTGAACAAGGTCATGGTCGAGTACTACGGTACGCCGACGCCGCTGAAAAACATCGCCAATGTCTCCGTGCCGGATCCTCAGTCGCTTTTGGTCGCTCCGTTCGACCCCAAGGCACTTCACGAGATCGAGAAAGCGATCAATGTGGCGAACATCGGCATCAACCCGTCGAATGACGGAAAGACGCTTCGGCTGCAGATCCCGACCCTCACGGAGGAACGGCGCAAGGAGCTTACAAAGCTCGTGAAGAAGTTCGGCGAGGACGCGAAGATCGCCATCCGAAACGAACGCCGCGACGCCAACGAAAAACTGAAGAAGCAGGAGAAAGCGGGCGAGCTCACGGAGGACGATCTGAAGGCAGAGGAAAAGGACGTTCAGAAGAAGACCGACGAGTGTATCAAGGAGATCGACAAGATCGTCGGCGAGAAAGAAAAGGAAATCTTGGAGGTTTGAGCGAGATTCCGGGGCACATCGCCATCGTGATGGATGGCAACGGCAGGTGGGCTGAAAAGCACGGCAAGAGCAGATTGCAGGGGCACGATGCCGGCATGAAAGCGATGAAAGAGATCGTCAAACATTCGTCCGTTCTCGGCGTCGAATATCTGACGGTCTACGCGTTTTCCACGGAAAATTGGAAGCGGAGCGCCGCCGAGGTGTCCGGTATCTTCAAACTTTTGGTGAAATATGTGGATCAGGAGCTGAACGAGCTTCATGAGAATGATGTAGTCGTGAATGTGATCGGCGATTATCATTCATTGCCCGCCGCTGCGGTGGCAGCCCTCGAACGCTCTCTGACAAAGACCGCAGGCAACACGGGTCTGCATTTCAACATCGCCTTAAACTACGGCAGCCGCGCGGAGATATGTCGGGCGATCCGCTCCATCTCCGTCGCCGTACGGGAGGGCGAGCTTGCGGAAGACGAGATCACGGAAAGTGTCGTCTCGGACTTCCTCTACACCGCGAACATTCCCGAGCCCGACCTCGTGATTCGGACGAGCGGCGAAAAGAGACTGTCCAATTTTCTGTTGTGGCAGTCCGCCTACAGCGAATTCGTGTTTACGGACGTCCTCTGGCCCGATTTTTCGCCGGCGGAATACGAGCGCTGTATCGAGGAATACAGCCGGCGCAGCAGAAGATTTGGAGGAAGGTAAGGATATGAAAATCAGAATCCTATCGGGGCTTGCGATGGTACCGCTTCTCATCTTCGTATACATGGGCGGCTATGTGCTCTATGCGGCCTGCCTCGTGCTGAGCTTCTTCGCCGTTCGGGAGTTCTACAACATCTTTGACGAGAAGCCGATCCGTCCGGTGGCCTACGTGAGCATTGCGCTTCTGTACGGATCGCTGCCATTCGCGGGTACGGATTTCCTCCCGCTGTGGGTCTTCGTGACGGTGGCGCTCTGTCTTGTATGTCTGTTCCGGGGCGAAATCTACGGACTTGAAGACAGCATGGTCACGATGGCGGGGATATTCTACGTGGTGTTTTTCCTGTTCCATGTGGTTCTGATCGGACATTTCTTTCCGTCGGGTACTTCGTGGATACAGGGATGGAACAGTCCCGTCTGGCTCGTTCCGCTCACAGCTTTCGGCACCGACATCTTCGCGTATTTTGTCGGCAACCTCGTGGGACGGCATAAGCTCTGCCCGAAGATCAGCCCCAAGAAGACCGTGGAGGGGTCGGTTGGCGGCATTGTCGGCAGCGCTCTGCTATGCGGCGTGTTCGGCTATTTCGCTCTGCCGGATATCTTCGTCCATTGCATCGTCATCGGCGTTCTCGGGGGTGTCGTTTCACAGGTGGGCGATCTCGTCGCGTCCGTCGTCAAGCGTCGCCGGGGCGTCAAGGATTACGGCCGGCTGATTCCCGGCCACGGCGGGATACTCGATCGTATCGACAGTGTGCTGTTCACGGCGCCGTTGGTGTTCTATTACATGTACATCCTCGCTTATTAGCGAGTTATGGCAGGAAAGGAAATCAGATCTGTGAAACGCATCGCCGTATTCGGCTCC
Organism: Eubacteriales Family XIII. Incertae Sedis bacterium; assembly: GCA_031274195.1. Classification (GTDB taxonomy): domain Bacteria; phylum Bacillota; class Clostridia; order Peptostreptococcales; family Anaerovoracaceae; genus JAISGB01. The sequence goes on along the minus strand of JAISQM010000110.1, from coordinate 4,250 downwards.
ACAGGTTCCATAGGGACGCAGGCGCTCTCGATCATCGCCTCGAATCCGCGGCGGCTCAAGCCGGTCTTGCTGACGTGCCGGAGTCGTATTGACATGCTGCGCGGGCAGATCGAGCGGTTTCGCCCCGAGGCGGTCGCCGTGGAGCGGGAGAGCGACGCGGTAGCGCTTCGCCGCGAATATCCGGGCTTGGAGGTATATTGCGGCAAGGGTGGGTTGCGTGACGCCGCGCGGGAGATCGGTTGCGACATCATGCTGAATGCGGTCGTTGGCATCGCGGGATTGGAGCCGACACTGGCGGCGATCGACGCTGCGAAGGCGCACGGGATTGCCGGCTTTACGATCGCTCTGGCAAATAAGGAGACCCTTGTGACGGGGGGACGCCTCGTCATCACGCGTGCGGCGGACGCGGGCGCATTGCTCGTTCCCGTGGACAGCGAACACAGCGCGATCTTTCAATGCCTGATGGGCAATGAGGGCAACGCGATCAAGCGCATCCTGCTCACGGCGTCCGGCGGGCCGTTTCGGGGCTATTCCACCGAACAACTCAAATCCGTCACCGTCGGGGACGCGCTCATTCATCCGAACTGGAAGATGGGACGCAAGATCACGGTGGACTCCGCGACGATGGTCAACAAGGGACTTGAGATCATCGAGGCGAAATGGCTCTACGGCGTCGAGGCGAGCAAGATCGAGGTGTTGATACACCCGCAGAGTATCGTCCACTCCATGGTGGAGTACGAGGACGGCGCGATCATGGCGCAGTTGGGAACGCCAAACATGAAAGTGCCGATTTCCTACGCCTTTTCCTATCCGGAACGCTGGGTGACGGACGCCCGCAATGTAGACTTCATCACCTTGGGCTCCCTGCAATTTGACGCGCCCGCAGGGGATACGCGCCGAAGCCTCGATATGGCGTACAGAGTCATGCGCGAGAGCGAAGAAAAGGCATACGACAGCGGAGCGGTCGCGCTGAACGGGGCCAACGAGGTGCTGGTACAGTTGTTTCTCGACGGCAGGATCGCATTCCTCGACATCATAGACAGCCTCGAAAAGGTATTAGACAGCCACGATTCAAGGACGGTTAAAGGAATCGAGGATATACTGGAGATCGACAGACAGGCGCGAGAACGCGCACTGTCATTTATCAGAAGATAGAAAGGACGTTAAAGTGTTTATCGTATACGCGATCATCATATTCGCCGTGCTGATCTTCATTCACGAATTCGGCCACTTCATCACGGCCAAGGCGACGGGAATCAAGGTACGGGAATTTGCACTGGGCATGGGACCCAAGTTTTTCAAATTTCAGAAAGGGGAGACACTGTTTTCGCTGAGGGTCTTTCCCATCGGCGGCTTCTGCGCGATGGAGGGTGAGGACGAGGATTCGGACGACCCGCGCGCGTTCAACAACAGACCCGCTCCCGCCCGCGCGTTGGTGCTGTTTGCCGGGTCGCTCATGAACATTCTGTTGGCCATATTGCTGTTGTCCGTCATCATCTTCGCGAACGGCGAGCCGACCTCGCGGATCGACGAGATTACGCAGGGCAGTCCCGCCGCGGAGGCGGGGATCTCGCAAGGCGACAGGGTACTGGCCATCAACGGCGAAGCGGTCGAGGACTGGGCGGATATCTCCCGGATACTCACCTCGATCAACGAGGAGCTCGCCTCGTCGCCGGAAACCGACGCAAACGCAAGCCGCGACATAGATGTACAGCTTCGGGTGCTGCACGAAGACGGCGCAACGGAGACCATCACCGCGCCGCTGTATCGGGATAAGGACGACACGATGAAAGTGGGCATTACGCCGGTCATCGCCCACACTCCGGGTTTTGCCGTGCGTTCGATCGGTTACGGCGCGCAGGCGACGTGGAACATGACGAAGATGATGTACGACGTGATCGGCAAGCTGTTTACGGGACAGGTGGGCATGGATCAGCTCACGGGACCGGTCGGCATCGTGAAGACCGTCGGCGACACCGCGAAAGCCGGTTTTGTATATGTGGTGCAATTGGCCGCGCTCATCAGCCTGAACCTCGGCATCGTCAATCTGTTGCCGTTGCCCGCCTTAGACGGGGGCCGCATCCTATTCCTCGTCATTCGGCTGTTTACGGGCAAGCGCATCAGCGACAAGGTGGAGGGGCGTATCCATTTCGTCGGTTTCCTGCTTCTGATCGCCCTGATGCTCTACATCACAGTCATCGATGTGGATCGGTTTATCATCTCATGACGAGGCAGGTGAACTGCGGCGGCGTGCTGATCGGCGGGGGCGCGCCCATCTCCGTACAGTCCATGACAAATACGGATACGCGCGATGTGGACGCGACCGTCGCCCAGATTGCCGCCCTGTCTGAGGCCGGGGCGGATATCGTTCGTTGCGCCGTACCTGATATGGAGGCGGCCGCCGCAATCTCCAAAATCAAGCCGCGCGTGGATGTTCCCATCGTGGCGGACATCCATTTTGACTATCGGCTCGCCCTCGCCGCCATCGAGAACGGAGCCGATAAGATACGCATCAATCCCGGAAACATCCGTGACGACGCGCAGATACGCGCCATCGCGCTCGCGGCAAAGGCGGCGGGCATTCCCATTCGCGTAGGCGTCAACAGCGGTTCGCTGGAGGCTGATCTGCGTGAACGCTTCGGCGGACCGACGCCGGAGGCACTGGCGGCGAGCGCCGCGAGAAATATCGCAAGACTCCGCAAAATGGATTTTGAGGATATCGTCGTCTCCGTGAAATCCTCCGACGTGCGCGAGAGCCGCGATGCCCTGAAGCTCCTCGCTACGTGCATTGACTATCCGATACACATCGGCATTACGGAGGCGGGCATCGGAGAGCGGGCGATGATCAAGTCCGCCATCGGCATCGGCGCACTGCTTTTGGACGGCATCGGCGATACCATCCGGGTGTCGCTGACCGGCGATCCCGTGCGGGAAGTCGCGGCGGCGCGGGATATACTGACTTCCCTGAACCTTCTGCCCGGTGCTATCAACGTCATATCCTGCCCGACTTGCGGCAGATGCAAGGTGGATTTGGCACGTATCGCGGCGGAGGTGAGCGAGGCCATACGCGCGATAGAGCGTGACCGAACCCATGCGGGCGGCGAGCCCCTGACGGTCGCGATCATGGGCTGCGCGGTCAACGGCCCCGGCGAAGCGTCCCACGCGGATATGGGCGTGGCCTGCGGCGACGGCAAGGCGGCACTCTTCAAAAACGGAACCGTCGCCGGTACCATCTCGGAAAGCGAAATCGTACAGGCCATTTTGAGAGAGCTTCGTTTGCTGATATAGTCACAGGTCAGCGAGAGCGGCCGAGCCGGCGTCCGATCCCGTACAGTATCGCGCTGCCCGCGACCGTCAGCAGCAGGATCATAGCTGCGCAATGCAGGAAGAACGTATCCGGCAGAATCGTAATCACGGGATCCGTTTGGCTGTCGAAGATCCAAAGATCGTTATCGAAAAACAGCCTGTGGAAGGCGACAAAGAAACGATCCCAACCCGCCGCGATAAGCGCGCCGAGGACGGTCGGCAGGGCAATCGAAAAGACGGCGGCCAATTTCAGAAGTGCCGCCCGTTTCTTGCGCAACTTCCGCGCACACATCGCCGCGCCGCCCGCCAACGACAGAAGCATCAACGCCTGTATCGCGACGAAGATCCGTTTGACCTCCGCAAAGTGAATGCGGCCTCCCTCCGACATCGGGAGCGTCGGAAATTCCAACGAGCCTCTCGTGAATATGGAATTGTACGATATGAGCGCGTCGTAATTCGCACGGACGACTTCCTCGGACAGACCCGACGAGGCGGGTATATCGAGGTATACGATATCAAAATAGTAGAGAGCCCGGAAGTTCAGCGTAAACACCACGGCAAAAGACAACAGAAACAGCGTAATCAGAACCGCCGCCGCAATGTTGGATACCGTAAACCATCGTTCCTTATCCATCAAGTCCCCCTCCCTGCATACTTTCATATCTCAATTATAACGGATTGAACCACCCATCGGCAAGCCCGCCGACATCCGTCCCTTAATAGCGCTTCCCAATTTGCATCGCAAATTGATGGAACGCTTTATGCACAGCTTTCCAAAATGTTTCATTTTGCCTTTTTTCCGCCGCTTCAGCGGCAATGGAAAAACGGACAGCGTAGCGAACGAAGTGAGCGTAGGAGAGAGGCGAAGCCGAACGTTGCCTTTTTTCCGCCGCTTCAGCGGCAATGGAAAAACGGACAGCGTAGCGAAGCGGAGGAGTGAGGCG
>JAISQM010000045.1 GCA_031274195.1 Eubacteriales Family XIII. Incertae Sedis bacterium | reverse complement strand
ATGATGGACAACGGCGTCGGCAGTTTGCTGATGTTGACGCGCACGCCGGAGGAGATGTTTGGTTTAATCTGGGATTTCATGATAGATTACCCCCCCCCATGCAAATATCGCGGTATGGTGTCCATACCGCTTGGGGTTGTAGGTGTTAGATATACTTGTAGATGGATTTACACAGTCGTTGACTGACTTTATGTATTTGTCAGACGGATTTATGCAGTTGCTATTCTGGTGTTTGGATGCACTTTCAAGGGAAATAAAAAAATCAGAGAGGGTTAGATTTTCGGCGCCCCCCCCCATTTTTGCTTTCGGAGGATGTTCAAAATATGTTGCAATCTAAGCATTTGCACGGTGTTTTCCTTTGGCTCGCCTTCGTTTGCAAGCCGCTCCTGTTTGCGTGTTACGTCCGATCGTAAGCTGTTTCCGGTTACAATCGGAGCTTTACTGTCTGCGGTTATTTTGTACTTTGATAGCTACGTACGTGGCTATTATATCGCGTTGGAGACGGATTATCAAACTGTTTTTGGAAGCACAGGGAGTTATTCCAAAGATGACTAATGGGTGAGAGGGAGGGGCGGGATGATTACAGCAAGTTCTCACCGGATTTCTTCGTCGTATGCTTTTCCAAACTCGCCCGAACTGCCCCTTCGCCTGCCAACATATCAACAAAGAAATCTTCTATCTTTTCGGACAGCCCATTTGCGACTAAGTCTATCCCGAAGATATCAGCATTGCGCAGGATCGGCAAAAGTTGTCCTTTGTAGCTTTTGCTGTCGTTCCATATGATATCCGACAGTGCTTCTCTGAGAATCGGCGATGTGGGATCCGGGCTCGGCTCAAAACGTTGCCCTCGATCATCGACCGCTAGCACATAGCGGAGCCAGCCCGCGATTGCGAGCGGGATAAAGTGAAGCGTCGCGATGTCCAAATCCGGTCTTTCCGTATAGGCTTTCATCGTCTCTCCGAAACGAATCGGTATTTTGAGCCCGGTGTCTGTCGCGATTCGTTGCGGCGCGTCGGGGATATATGGATTGGGCAATCTCTGTTCGATCACTTCTTTCATAAACACTTTCGGGTCAATAATGCCGGGATTTGTGACGACTTTAAGCCCCTCACGGTATCCGATTCCTTCGATCAATCGGACCAAGGCCGGATCTTTCATTTCTTCGTAAATGCGCGTATAGCCGAGCAGACAACCGTAAACCGCCAAGGCCGTATGCAGCGGATTCAGGCAGACCGTCACCTTCATGCGCTCGCAGTTGCTGACCGTCTCTCTGTCCGCAAACAGAACGCCGGCTTGTTCCAGCGGCGGCCGTCCGGCGGGAAAGTCGTCCTCCACCACAAGGTATTGCGGTATCTCGGCGTTCACGAATGGCGCGATAAACGTATTCTTCGACGTTATGACGGGGGTCATTCCTTCTACGCCGTCGGCTTCTAAGGTACGGCAAACGGATTCGTCGGGGCGCGGCGTGATTTTGTCTATCATGGTCCAGGGGAAACGGACGGAGGCGTTGTCGGTCAGCCATGCGAAAAACGCCGCATCCACATATCCTCTCTCCCTCCACTGCTCGGCGACCGTCACGATCGCCTCTCGCAATTTCTCTCCGTTTCTGCTGCAGTTGTCCATACTCACCAACGCGATCGGGTATCCGCCGGCGCGATATCTGCGATACAGGAGCGCCGTCAAGACGGAAATCACGTGCGTTGCGGAGTCGGGACCTTTCTCGATGTCCTTTTGTATCGGCGGGATCAACGCCAATTGGCCGTCCCAAATCGCGTAGCCTTTTTCCGTGACCGTCAGGCTGACCAACTGAAGCGATGGTTGCTTGAAAATCTCCGTCAGACGCTCCATCCCCCGGTCGCCGCCGTCACCTGTTTTTATGCTCTCCGATATGCTTGCGACGATCTCCTTTTCCAAACCGCCGTCGGGACGTAGCCCGACAAGTAAGGTCAGGTCGTCATACGGCGCATATATTTCATCTATGATATCCGTATCAAAGCATTCCGCCGCAACGATTCCTTTGTCCGTAAGACCTCTATCCAACAGCCTCTGTTGCAAAACGGCAATAAACCCGCGAAAAATGTTGCCGGCGCCGAAATGCACCCACACCGGAGCTTCCTTTGTCGCGGCTCGCATATGTTCCGCGTCGTAGGCGGGCAAGGCCACGCCGATCGCTTCCCATTCCTTGGTTTTGCCGAGTGTTTCTTTTGCGAGTTTCATTATTTCCTCATTTCCGTTGAACGTTTCATTGTCGCCTCATATCCGTCAATGCGATGGATCTATTGATCGCCCGAAACGTTTCACGCCTCCCCTTTTTGCTTATCGAGCGCTTCCCACAGACCCAACAGGTAATTTGTGCCGATTGCCCGATCATACAGTCCGTAACCCGGTCTGGCTTGTTCGCCCCAGATCATTCTCCCGTGATCCGGCCGTATATAACCGGAAAAACCCGTCTCATGCAAGGCCTTGACGATCTCGTACATGTCCAGATCGCCCGCAGCGCTCAAATGCGCGGTTTCCTCAAAATCCCGCTCCCCGTGACGCTTTACGTTGCGCAGATGGGCAAAGTGGATGCGATCTGAAAAGCTGCGGATCATCGTCGGCAGATCGTTCGCGCCGGTCGAGCCGAGGCTTCCGGTGCAAAACGTAAAACCATTATACACGCTCGGATTCAGCTCAACAAATGTCGCCATATTCTCCTGTCCGGTAATGAGTTTCGGAAGTCCGTACAAGGCCCACGGCGGGTCATCGGGATGGATCGCCATCTTAATGTCATATCGTTCCGCCCAAGGGATGACCGCATCTAAGAAATACTTCATATTCGCCCAGTAGGTCTCGGGAGAAATGTTTCGATAATACTCAATATCCGACGCCATTTCCTTCAGCCGTTCCGGTTCCCAACCCGGGAGACTGTAGCCGCCGGCTTCCCCCGTCATGGATTCCATGATGGAGGATGGATTCAGTTTCTCCACCTCTGCATGGCGATATACCATCACCGTACTGCCGTCCGCAATGGGTTGCGCAAGTTCGCTTCGCACCCAGTCCATGACAGGCATGAAATTGTAGCAAAGGCATTTGACTCCGACTGCGTGGAGATTTTCCATCGTTTTAATGTAGGCGTCAATATACCGGTCTCTCGACGGCAATCCCTTTTTGATATCTTCGTGAATATTTACGCTTTCGATGACCTCCATCTCCAGGCCGTACGACGCGATTTCCTCTTTCAGCGCCCGAAGCGTGTCCAAGGGCCAAACCGCACCGACCGGCACCTTTGACAGGCAGGTCGCCACCCCCGAAACGCCGGGGATCTGTCTGATCTGCGATAAGGTCACGCTGTCATCCCCAAAGGGGAACCATCTTATTATCATTTTCATCTATTATAATCCTCTGATTTACCAAACTATTCCCTGTTCCGGCATACATGCGACTAAATCGCATAGCCGGTGCCTTGTCCCATTCGTGAATCGTACCGAAGTCTCTCTCATCCAAACACCAAATTCGGCAACCACATGAAAATTTGGGGCGCGAAAATGAGGAGCATGATTTCGGCAAATACCGCCGCAAAGAACGGTAATGATTCCTTTGTGTATTGCTCGATCGGACATTGAAGGATCGCGCAGGAGGAATACATTGCCGTACCGACCGGCGGCGTCATACCGCCGAGTGTGACGGTCGTCATAAACACAATCCCAAAGTGTACGGGATCCACGCCAAAGCCTTCGACGATCGGAAGAAATATCGGCGTCAGAAGCAAGGTATTGACCGTTCCCTCCATGAACATCCCCGCGATGAACACGAATATGCAAATGATAATCATGACCACGTATTTGTTTTCGCTCAATCCGGTAATCACCACCGCGATATTCTGCGGCACTTTGTCGTAAATAATGCCATATCCCAGAATCGAACTGGTCATGATGATGAACAGGATAACGCCGTTGTCGCCCAAGGAGGTTCTGACCACTTTGATCAATCCCTTAAATGTCATCTCCTTGTAGACAAATTTGCCGATGATAAAAGCATAGACGACCGCGAACGCGCCCGCTTCGCTTGCCGTAAAGAAGCCAAAGCGGATACCGACGATCAAAATGACGGGGAACAGGAGCGCCCATATACTGTCGATGAAGCTCTTACCGACTTCTTTCAACTTTGGCGGTCTGTCGTTTTCGACGGGATAGCCTCTCTTTTTCGCGATACCCCACGAGGTAGACATCAGGATGACACACATGAGAACGCCCGGTATCACGCCGGCCAAAAACAGTTTCCCGATGGAGACCTCTCCCGTAACGCCGTAGAGAATGAGTCCGACTCCCGGAGGAATCGTCGCTGTAATCAGGCTGGACATGGCGTTGATCGCACATGAATAACCCTTGCTGTAACCGCGCTTGAGCATGGACGGACCGAGTATCCTCGTCTCCATCGCCGCGTCGGCGCAGGCTGAGCCGGAGACGCCGCCCATCAGCGTGGACAGGACGCAGGAAACAAGCGCAAGTCCGCCGGCCAAATGTCCGGTCAACACGGTGGAAAACCGCACGAGTCGTCGTGTGATGCCCGTTTCATTCATCAAATTTCCGGCAAGGACGAAAAACGGTACGGCCAACAATGGAAAGCTCTGCGTGTTTGACACCATCTTTTGAATCGGGACGATCCACGCCACATCGGGTGTCACAATGAAAAATGCCAAACTTGAAATTCCTATTGTATACGCCAGAGGTACGCCCAAAAACAGCAAAATCAAAAAAAGAATCGCTACAATGATCATGACTGTACCTCCATTAAATCTTCTTTATCCGAGTCTTCCGCCTCCACCGCAAGCGGCCGGCTTTTGACCGTGTCGACAAGTTGCTCAATCAATGTCAAGAGCATGACGCAGGACATGATTGGAATTGCGGCATTCGCAAAAGAATAACTGATTTTCAAAGTGGTGTATAGACGCATATAATTCTGCATAACCAAGACGAAACCCCAGTATATTGAGAATCCCGCAAAACCTATGCAAAGCGCATACGATACAATGGCGACAATCTTTCGCAAGGTCGCCGGAAATTGCCTCACCACAAGATCAACGCCCATGTGGATGCTTTTTTTCAATGCAATGTCCGCACCGAACATACAGATCCAAACAAACAACAACTGCGCAAGATCCATGCTTCCGCTGATGGGATGCCGAAAACTGCGCGCGATCGCCGAGGCAAAGACCACAAGTACGACGGTAATCATCATGGCGATTCCCACGGCGCACTCAAATCTATATATGATGTGATTAATTTTTCTCATCTCGCGCTCCCATATCTTTCAATCCAACAGGGATGATACTCATCATCGTCGAACAACGGGCGTGTATCCGATCCCAACCCGCCCGTTGCTCAACCATGAGGGGCGAGATTTGCCCGCCCCAAACAAATTACCGGCGCTTATTTTCCAAGAGCGGCGTCTATTTCCTTCTTCAGGTCAACCCAACCCATCTTTTCATAGACGGCCTGTGAGGCTTCGATGAAGGGAGCTTTGTCCACTTCCGAGAATACAAGGCCTTTGCCTTCCATCTCCGCGATATAATCGGCTTCGGCGTCAATCGTTCCCTGCGCGGCTTCGTCGCCCGCTTCGATCGCGCACTTGGTGAGAATCTCCTTGTACTCGTCCGGCAAGGTCTGATACCACTCTTCGCTGATGACAAGCGCTGTCAGCAGTTGGAAGTGCTCGGTGAACGTGACGTGCTTGGTCACTTCAAAGAGGGACGCGCCGTAGGCTGCCGAGGTTTGTGCTTCCACGCAGTCGATCGCGTTGCTCTGCAGACCGCTGTACACCTCTCCCCACGCCAAGGCGGTCGGCACCGCGCCAAAAGCCTTCATGCTTTCCTGCGCCACTTCGCTGCCCATGGTACGAACCCGAAGTCCCGTCAAATCCGCAGGCGTTTTGACTTCGTTCGCCGTGTAGAAATTGCGAGCGCCCTGATACCAGTTGCATCCGAGATCGCGCAGACCGTATGTCGTCAGCTCCTCATCCCACGATTTGAACAGATCTGTATCGATGAACTTGCGAGCTTCCTCAAAATTGTCAAAGATATACGGCGCGGTGAAAATCGCCATATCTTTCACGTAGTCTCCCAACATACCCGTGTCGATAATGATTCCGACATTGGAACCGCCCTTCGCCTGCTCCAACACATCTCCCGTATCGCCGAGCTGGCTGGAAGGATACACTTCGATCGTCAGCTTCCCATCCGTCTCATCCGCAACCGCATCCGCCAAAGCCAACAATCCTTTTGTCAGCGGATCCGCATCCGTCAGAGCCGTGCCGATCTTCAGCGAATAGGTCTTACCGTCGTCCGCACCCGCGTCGGCAGCCGGCTCCTCTTCTTTGCTGTCGCCGTTGCCGCATCCAATCAAGGCAAACGCCAACACACTTATCAGCAATACCGCTAGAATCTTTTTTAACGATTTCATGACACCTTACCTCCTTACTACCTCTTTTAATATATGCACGATCATTCTTCCTCCGCAAAGCAGATTCTCCCGCTTCACACTGATATATTACAGGTGATATATTAATATGTCAATAGCCATTTTCGATTTATGTGACTATTTTTGACGTATTTTCGATTTTTGCCGATGCGACATTACCAATGTTTCACGTGCTCCGTATTGACCTGAAGAAGATATACCGCTATACTAATATAATAAACGTGTATGCCGTATCAAAAAATTAAGTGAAACAGATAGGGAAAATGACGCAACGAAAAGTAATACAACCTCAAAAAACCGCCGGAGAATCTGTCTATGAATTTCTTAAAAACAGCATCATTCAATTATGGCTGAAACCCGGACAGAAACTGAACATCAAAGAGCTGACCGAGTATCTGAAAGTCAGCCGTGCGCCTATTCGTGACGCTTTGATTCGTTTGGAAAAAGAAGGGCTGATCGTCTCGGTGCCGCAACGCAGCACGACGGTTTCCAAGATCGATGTAAAGCGCGCGTCGAATGAGTTTTTCATGCGTCTGTGTCTGGAAGAGAAAGTCCTCGATCTGTTCATCGACATCGCGACGGAGGCGCATATTCGGCGCCTTGACGAATTCAACATTGCGCAAAAGGAAAGCCGCGACAACAACGACTCTCGCAGTTTCCTGAATCGGGACGACAAATTTCACCGGTACTTTTACGAACAAACGGACAAGGAAATCTGCTTCCAACTGTTGCACAACAACACCGGACATTACAACCGTATCCGCTTGCTTTCCTGTATGGAAACGTCCATGCTCGATGATTCCATCAAGCAGCACGAAGAACTGATTCAATATATCAAGGAAAAGGATAAGAAAAGCGCCTTGGACAGTCTTCGTTTGCACCTGTTGAAAGTCACGCAGGATGTACCCAAACTGACGGGAGAATATCCGAACCTCTTTATAGATGCCGGCGCAAAACCCCGTCAACACGGCAACATTTTTCATTCAGACTATTTCAATACACTCATCCATCCGGAATAATTGTCACATTGCGCCGCCTGCCCTTTTGAATATTCCTCGCATATTGCGAATCACTCCGCATGATTTTTCAAAAAAATCGTGCGCATTTTCGTGCGGTATTGACTTCCGTAATATATAAATATATTATTATATTACGCGAAAGGAGACAATTACATGAAAACGTTTATGGATGAGGATTTTTTGCTGACGAACCGGTTTGCCGAACGGCTTTACCATGCATTTGCCGAACCGTTACCGATCATCGATTATCATTGCCACATTGATCCCGCAGATATTGTGCAAGATCGGAGTTACGACTCCGTCACGGATCTGTGGCTCGGCGGCGATCATTATAAGTGGCGCCTACTTCGCGCAAACGGCGTTCCCGAAGAAGAATTGACCTATGCGATAAAGGACGATCCGTGGCTCGTTTTCAAGCACTTTGCGGCAGCTCTGCCGCGCGCGGCGGGCAATCCGATTTATCACTGGTCACATTTGGAGCTCAAACGCTATTTCGGTATCGATAAGCCCCTTTCGCCCGAAACGGCGGAGGAAATCTACGCGCGTTGCAACGAAAAGCTCAAAGAAGCATCTATGAGCGCACGCGGTTTGATCGCGCAAAGCAATGTGAAATTGATCTGCACAACGGACGACCCCATCGACAGTTTGGACGAACACAGGCGGATCGACGCCGACCCGACCTGCAATGTCTCCGTGTTGCCGGCCTTTCGCCCCGAAAAAGCGATGGATATTCGAGACGCGGGTTTTGCGGATTACGCGAGAAAGCTCGCCGAGGTTTCCGGTGTCAACATCATTGACTTTCCCTCATTCTGCGAGGCGCTTGACGTGCGTATCGAGTATTTCCATGCGGTGGGTTGCCGCACGGCGGATCACTCGCTTGACAGCGCCATCTATGCCGAATCGACGCCGAGCGAGCGGGGCGCGGCCGTATCGGACGCGCTGAACGGAAAGCCTGTCGATGCGGTCGCCGCCGAAAAATTCCGCACCGCCGTTCTGTTGCACCTCGGGCGGCATTATCGCGCGCTCGGATGGGTCATGCAAATCCACTTCGGCGTCATGCGCAACAACAATGCGCGTATGTATGAAAAAATAGGCCCCAACACGGGGTTTGATGCCATGAACGGCAACGGCAGACCCGAACGCCTCGCCCGTTTTTTGGATGCCCTTGAGCGCACGGGCGACCTGCCGAAGACCGTTTTGTACAGTCTTAACCCGAACGACAGTGAGATCATCGCGTCCATCGCGCCCTGTTTTATGACCGACGGCGGTATTCGCGGCAAAATACAGCTTGGCGCCGCGTGGTGGTTTAACGATACGAAGACAGGCATGGAGAAGCAGCTTACCGACTGCGCCAACAATTCCCTGCTCGGCAATTTTGTCGGTATGCTGACGGACAGCCGGAGCTTTCTCTCCTATGTCCGGCATGAATACTTCCGCAGGATTCTGTGCAATTTTATCGGAACCCTCATGGACAATGGCGAATATCCGGAGGACATTGATATGGCGGGCGGCATCGTGCGCGACATCTGCTACTTCAACACGCTCGGATTTTTCAATTTTGATATCGAAGCAAAGGAGTAAACACATGAATACGATTCTTCAACAAATCGGCGAACTCGGCATCGTACCGGTCATCGCGCTCGCGGATGCGCAGAGCGCGCTTCCGCTTGCGGACGCGCTTGTCGCCGGAGGACTGCCCTGCGCGGAAGTTACGTTCCGCACGGCGGCGGGGGAGGAGGCCATTCGCCTCATCGCAAAAAAACATCCGAATATCCTCGTCGGCGCGGGTACCGTCCTTACGACCGAACAAGCGAAACGCGCAATTGACGCGGGCGCTCGCTTTGTCGTGTCGCCGGGGTTCAATCCCAATGTTGTGGATTTTTGCGTGGAACAACGCATACCGGTAATCCCCGGCTGTATCACGCCGACAGAGATGGAACAGGCGATCGAGCGGGGTCTCGAGGTCGTCAAGTTCTTTCCCGCGGAACAGGCCGGCGGACTTTCCTTTATCAAGGCCGTCAGCGCACCCTATCCTATGCTGTCCTTCGTGCCGACGGGCGGCGTTGGCACAGACAATGTGGCGGACTACCTCTCTTTCGGGAAGGTATTGGCCTGCGGCGGAAGCTGGATGGTTCGGAAAGACCTGATCGATGGAGGACGATTCGACGAAATTGAAGTGCTGTGCGCAGAGGCGAGCAGCATTGTAAAGAAAGTGAGGAAGGTATGAAAAAAATCGTAACATTCGGAGAGATCATGCTGCGTCTCGCACCCGAAGGCTATATGCGTTTTGTACAGGCGGAGAAATTCGGAGCGACATACGGCGGCGGCGAGGCAAATGTCGCGGTCAGTTTGGCCAATTTGGGCATGAAGGCCGCTTTTGTCACAAAATTGCCGTCCCATGAGATCGGGCAGTGCGCCCTGAACAGTCTTAGCCGTTTCGGCGTGGACGTCTCTCACATCGCACGCGGCGGATCGCGGCTCGGCATCTACTTTCTTGAGAAAGGCGCATCGCAACGCCCTTCCAAGGTTATCTACGACCGTGCCGGCGCATCCATCTCGACGGCCGAACCGGCGGACTTTGACTGGGAAGCGATCTTTGAGGGTGCGGACTGGTTTCATTTTACCGGCATCACACCCGCGCTCAGCCCGGGAGTCGCTCAAATTTGCGCGGAGGCACTCACCGTCGCCAAGAGGATGAACGTTTCCGTCTCCTGTGATCTGAATTACCGAAAGAACCTCTGGAGCCGTGAAGACGCTTCCCGGACGATGGGCGAGCTGATGAAACGGGTAGATGTGTGTATCGCCAATGAGGAAGACGCCGCGGATGTATTCGGCATACACGCAAAACAAAGCGATGTCGTCTCGGGGAAAATCGACCGTGACGGCTATACGGATGTCGCAAAGGCGCTCGCCAAACGATTCGGATTCAAACGTGTCGCCATCACACTCAGGGAATCGCTCAGCGCAAACGACAATGTTTGGTCGGCCATGCTCTATATCCCGGAGACCGAAACGCCGTACTTTTCAAAGAAATATCCTGTTCACATCGTCGACAGGGTCGGGGGCGGCGACAGCTTCGGCGCGGGTCTGATCTACGCATCCCTGTCGGACTGCGCGCCGCAGGACGCCATCGAATTTGCCGTGGCCGCGTCCTGCCTCAAACACAGTATCGAAGGAGACTTCAACTTAGTGAGCGTCGATGAAGTCGCAAAATTGGCCGGCGGCGACGGAAGCGGCCGCGTACAGCGATAGGCAAATCGATACAGCCAAAAACTATATGGTTGATATTCCAAAGCGGAATTTCAAGCGACAAAGCGGAATTTCAAGCGAAAACTCCTTGACAAGCTATTCATTATTAAAGTATGATAGTCACAAGTCGGGTACGAACACAGCATTTAACGCGTGAAGGCATACCGGACGCAAGTACAGACACAGTGACTGCTCGTAAATGAATAACGAGCGAGGAGTAAACGTCGCAACATGTTAAAATTTCAACACACTTTCAAAATAGAATTAAAACACAAACAGGGGAAGGGCGAGCACAACTAACTTCCCCTGATTTTTTATTTAACAAAACAAGAGATGTGGAGGGAGGGCAACATGGAATATGTGATCGAGATGAACCATATTACCAAGGAGTTTGGAAACTTCAAAGCGAATGATGATATCACGTTGCAAGTAAAAAAGGGTGAAATCCACGCGCTTCTGGGAGAAAACGGGGCCGGAAAATCCACGTTGATGAGTGTTCTTTTCGGATTGTATCGCCCGGAAAAGGGCGAAATCAAGATCCATGGAAGGCCCGTAAAGATCGACAACCCCAATGCCGCCAATGAGCTTGGTATCGGGATGGTGCATCAGCATTTCAAGTTGGTACATAATTTCACCGTATTGGAAAGCATCGTACTGGGTCGGGAAACGGTTAAAAGAGGTTTCCTGAACATGGACGAGGCGCGAAAGAAAATCGTTGCGTTAAGCGAAAGGTACAAATTCCAAATCGATCCGGATGCCCTCATTTCTGATATTACCGTAGGAATGCAGCAGAGAGTCGAAATTCTGAAGATGCTCTACTGCGACAATGAACTGCTGATTTTTGATGAACCGACCGCGGTATTGACTCCTCAGGAAATCGAGGAATTGATGAAGATCATGGTGCAGTTGGTGCAGGAAGGCAAATCTATCATCTTCATCACACATAAGTTAAATGAAATCAAGGCGGTGGCGAACCGCTGCACGGTCCTCAGAAAAGGGAAATATATCGGAACCATTGAAGTGGCGGACACCTCTAAGGAAGGCATGTCCGAGATGATGGTGGGGCGGAAGGTGAATTTCGTACCGGAGAAGAAAGCGCAGACGCCGGGCGACCCGGTGTTGGAAGTGGAACATCTGACGATTCGCTCTAAACATACCGGCAAGAACATCGTGGCAGATGTATCCTTTCAGGTTAAAAGAGGTGAAATCGTCTGTATCGCCGGAATTGACGGCAATGGTCAGTCGGAATTGGTATCCGGCATTACGGGACTTATACCTATAACCGGCGGGAAGATCAGCCTCAACGGGAAGGACGTAACAAAGGAAAGTATACGCAGAAAATGTATAGAAGGTTTCGCCCACATTCCGGAGGACAGGCACAAATATGGATTGGTATTGGATTATAGCCTTCAGGAAAATTTAGTGCTCCAGAGCTATTATGAGAAACGCTTCCAAAAACACGGTTTTCTGCAGTTTGGAGCGATCCGGGACTATGCGCAGGATCTGATTCAGAAATTCGATATCCGCAGCGCGCATGGCGCGACTTCCGTGGCAAGGGGAATGTCAGGGGGAAACCAACAGAAAGCGATTATTGCCCGGGAATTGGATCGCAATCCGGAAATCGTCGTGGCGGTGCAGCCGGTGCGGGGATTGGACGTAGGCGCCATTGAGTATGTACACAGCCAGCTCATTCGACAGAGGGATGAGGGGAAGGCCGTGTTGCTGGTATCCTTTGAGTTGGATGAGGTAATGGATGTCAGCGACCGTATTTTGGTCATGTTTGAAGGGGAAATCGTCGCTGATGTCAGGCCGGAAGATGTTACGATACAGGAATTGGGCTTGTACATGGCCGGGACGAAGAGGAGGGCTTAGCCGTGAAAAAACAAGGGTTACTGAATTTTTCGGCTTCCGCGCTGGCGGTGATCTGCGGACTTGTATTTGGATTGGTCATCTTATTGTGCACCAATCCCGCGCAGGCGCTGCCGGGTCTGGGCATTATTCTAAAAGGCGGGTTTGCGGATGGTATGTCCGGCTTTGGCTATATGCTCTATATAGCCACTCCGATCATTATGACGGGGCTTTCCGTGGGATTCGCATTTCGGACCGGCTTGTTCAACATCGGGGCCTCCGGGCAGTTTACCATGGGGGCTTTCGTGGCGGTCTATATCGGCATTAACTGGACATGGCTGCCGCCGCAGATCCACTGGATCGTGGCTCTGCTCGGAGCGGCTGTGGGCGGCGCGGTATGGGGTCTGGTGCCGGGTATCCTGAAGGCTTTTCGCAACGTAAACGAAGTCATCTCCTGTATTATGATGAATTATATCGGAATGTATTTGGTGAATCACATGATCCAGTCCTTGATTTACGATCCCCTGCGCAGCCAGACCCAACCCGTGTCGGCAGGCGCAAACATACCAAAGGCGGGGTTGGATCAATTATTCTCCAGCAATAACCTGAACATCGGTATCCTGATCGCGGTCGTCTTTGTGGTTCTGATTTACATCCTGATCGAGAAAACCACCTTTGGGTTTGAATTAAAGGCCTGCGGAATGAACCGAAATGCCAGCAAATACGCCGGGATCAGCGTAAAGAAAAGCTTGGCGATGTCCATGGTCATTGCGGGGGCGCTGGCCGGAATTGGCGGGGCGCTGATGTATCTGGCGGGTTCCGGGAAATATATGCAGGTGTTGGACGTCCTTTCGCCCGAGGGTTTTAACGGGATTTCCGTGGCGCTGTTGGGACTTTCCAATCCCATCGGCATCCTGTTTGCGGGTATCTTTATCGGCTATATCACGGTGGGCGGCAACAACTTGCAGTTGCTGAACTTTGGACCGGAGATCATAGATATTATCATTGCGGCGATTATTTACTGCGGCGCCTTTTCACTGTTGTTTAAGCACTTGATCGGAAAGCTGATCAAACGGACGAAAAAGGAGGAGGAATCGGTATGAATACCCTATATTTCCTTGCACAGCAAACCATGTTTTTTGCCATCCCCCTGCTGATCGTGGCGCTCGGCGGAATGTACACAGAGCGAAGCGGCGTCATCAACATCGCCTTAGAGGGGATCATGGTGATGGGCGCTTTTGTCAGTATCTTCTTCCTGAATATTTTCCAGGGGGTATTGAGCGGCCAGGTGTTGCTGCTTCTGGCCGTTTTGGTGGCGAGTCTGGCAGGCGGGTTGTTTTCACTGCTCCATGCCTTTGCTTCCATCAACTTAAAAGCGGATCAAACCATCAGCGGTACGGCGCTCAATATGTTTGCCCCGGCTTTCGCTATTTTCATAGCCCGTATGGTAACCGGTCTGCAGCAGATTCCCTTTCAGGATACCTTCCATATCGCAAAGGTGCCGGTATTGGGAAGTATTCCGCTGATTGGGCCCATCCTCTTTCAAAATTGCTATATCACGACCTATCTGGGCATCGGCATCTTCATCGCAGCAAAGATCGTGATCAATAAGACTAAATTCGGACTTCGCCTGAGAGCCTGCGGCGAGCATCCGCAGGCGGCGGATACGGTGGGCATCAATGTTTACAAAATCCGCTATGCGGGCGTGTTTATCTCCGGCGTATTAGCCGGAATCGGGGGGTTGGTATTCGTAATCCCCACTTCGACCAATTTCAACGCGAGTGTGGCAGGATACGGGTTCTTGGCTCTGGCAGTGCTGATCTTCGGACAGTGGCGAACCGGGCGCATCTTTGTGGCCGCGTTCTTCTTCGGGATCATGAAGACCTTTGCCAGCGCCTATTCGGGGATTCCGATTCTGAAAGACATGGCCATACCGAATGAGGTGTATAAGATGATTCCTTATGTCGCAACACTGATCGTGTTGGTCTTTCTATCTAAAAACTCGCAGGCACCGAGAGCCGAAGGCATTCCTTATGACAAGGGCAGTCGGTAACAGGGAGCAGACGGACAGGAGAAAACTAAGCTATGAGAATGTATGATTTGATCGAAAAGAAACGCGGCGGCGGTGTTCTGACGGAGCAGGAAATCCGTGAGATGATCTCCGGCTACGTAAAAGGCGCGATCCCCGATTATCAGATGGCGGCCATGCTGATGGCTGTTTATTTCCGGGGTATGACGAATGAGGAAACCACGATATTGACAGACGCGGTAGCACATTCCGGTTCTATGGTGGATCTGTCCGGCATCGAGGGCATCAAGGTGGACAAGCATTCTACCGGCGGTGTGGGAGATAAGACCACCCTCGTCGCGGCGCCCATCGCGGCAGCCTGCGGCGCGAAGGTGGCGAAGATGTCCGGCCGGGGTCTGGGACATACCGGCGGGACGGTGGATAAACTGGAATCCATTCCCGGATTCCGGACGTCTTTAAGCCAAGAGGAATTCTTTGCTGTCGTGCATCAGGCGGGGCTGAGCGTCATCGGTCAATCGGGAAATCTGGCGCCCGCAGATAAGATGCTCTATGCCCTTAGAGACGTAACGGCCACTGTGGACAGCATTCCGCTGATTGCCGCTTCCGTTATGAGCAAGAAGTTGGCGGCGGGAAGCGACTGTATCCTGTTGGATGTCAAGACCGGAAGCGGAGCCTTCATGAAGACGCTTGAGGACTCCATCGCTCTGGCGCAGACAATGGTGGCCATCGGCGAGAATGCGGGAAGGCGGACGGCGGCGCTGATTACCAATATGGATATTCCGCTGGGTTGCAACATCGGCAATGCGTTGGAGGTCGTTGAGGCAGTGGATACCTTGCAGGGCAAAGGGCCTGCGGATCTGACGGAGGTAGGCCTGAGTCTGGCGGCCAATATGCTGTATCTTGCGGGGAAAGGCACCCTTGAGCTGTGCAGACAGATGGCGGAGCAGGTTCTGCACAATGGCGAAGCGCTTGGGCGGCTCGTCGCTATGGTAGAAGCCCAGGGCGGCGACAGCAGCGTTATCCGGGATACCGGGAAATTTGCAAAAGCGCCCTATTCTATGGAAGTTCCCGCGGAGGCACAGGGATATGTGACCGCCATCGACACCGAAGCCTGCGGTATCGCCTCCGTAATGCTGGGCGCCGGGCGGGAGACGGTAGAGAGCGTCATCGACTTCTCGGCCGGGATTATCCTGCACCGAAAACCGGGGGACGCCGTGAAGCCGCATGACTCCATAGCCACCCTGTATGCTTCCGACGAAGGGCTGTTTGCGGCGGCGGCGAAGCGCCTGACCGACGCTTATACCATCGGGAAAGAACAGATTCGTCCGAGGCCCTTGGTATTTGCCCGAGTAGAAAAAGACAACGTCGAACGGTTTTCATGAGAAAACCGCAGTGCGCATTAAGTACATTGATGCTAATCCGGAAGATATTCCGCAACAGGATTGAAACCGGTTCAGCTATAAATATCATAGGCAGCGAAGCAGTTAACGATTATGAAGGAGGAAATGGAAGATGAAGAAGAAGTTACTAAGTGTGTTATTGGTAGCGGTTATGGCAGTGTCCATGGCCGCATGTGCGCAAAATGCGGACAGCGAAAAAACTGCGGACGAAGGGGATAAGGCCGCAGCCTCAGATGGTTATGAACTGGCGCTGATTACCGATGTGGGAACGATCGACGACAAATCCTTCAACCAGGGTTCATGGGAAGGACTGGAGGAATACGCAAAGGAATACGATATCACCCATAAGTACTACAAGCCCACCGAGAAATCCTCAGAAGCTTGTCTGACAGCCATCGATCTGGCAGTCAAAGGCGGCGCGAAAGTGATCGTTACACCGGGATTCCTATTCGAGGAGCCCATCTACGACGCACAAACCAAGTATCCGGATGTCACATTCCTGCTGCTGGACGGCGCACCCCACCAAGGCGATTACAACTATGACATCAAGTCCAACACCTCATCCGTTTTCTATGCGGAAGAACAGGCCGGATATCTGGCAGGGTATGCGGCCGTGGTAGAAGGCTATACCCAGTTGGGATTCATGGGTGGCATTGCGGTCCCGGCGGTTATCCGTTTTGGCTATGGATTTATCCAGGGCGCGGATCAGGCGGCAAAAGACCTGAGCGTAACCGGAGTAAATGTAAAATACACCTATGTGGGCAACTTTGACGCCTCTCCCGAGAATATGGCCAAAGCGGCTTCTTGGTACAACGAAGGCACGGAGATCATCTTTGCCTGCGGCGGCGGAGTCGGAAACTCGGTCATGAAAGCGGCGGAAACGGCCGGAACGAAGGTCATCGGAGTAGATGTGGATCAGTCTGCCGAATCTGAGACCGTTATCACTTCCGCGACGAAGAACTTAGGCAAAACCGTATATGATACACTGGCGTCTTACTATGACAATACCTTTGAAGGCGGCAAGATCACGACCCTGACGGCAAAAGAAGGCGGCGTACAGTTGCCGATGGAAAATTCCCGGTTTACGAAATTCGACCAAGCGACCTATGATACAATCTATGCAGGCTTGGCAGACGGCAGCACCAAAGTGGAGAACGACACGATCGGCGATGACGCAACCAAGGTGCCGACTGAAATCGTAACCGTAGAACTGATCCAGTAAGCGGGCAATAGTCGGACGACAAGAACCGCATAAATCGATAGGTGCACGTATGATTCGAAAAGAGACTCGGAGGGCGATCCTCCGGGTCTTCTTTGATTTAACAGATGCGCGGCAGGCCCTCGCCGAACAACACGTCAACCCTGCGTGTTCCACCGATCTTCGTCCGCATGACGACGCTCCCACGCCCGACATTCACGTCCGCGCCAATTACCTTTCCGATCGCGCGCGCGTGCCGGCCGGCCTCCGCAGCCCGCATTAAATCCAACGCGCGTTCGGCCTGCGCCTGTGGCACGATGGCGACCAACTTCCCTTCGTTTCCCATGTAGAGAGGATCCAAGCCCATGATGCCGCAAAAATCCCGAACCTCTGCATCTACGGGAATTTCCTGTTCCGAAAGCTCGACGACCTGCCCGGAAGCGTTTGCAATTTCATTCAGCACCGTGCCGAGGCCGCCGCGCGTCACATCTCGCATCACGTGAACATCTATATCGTTATTAAGCAATGAATCCGCCATTTCACAGAGGATGGCGCAGTCGCTACCGATGTTATTCGCGATACCCATGCGAGCAGACAGGATACAGGCGTGGTGGTCGCCCAGATTGCCGCTCACGATCACGACGTCGCCGGGGCGGGCGTTTGCCGCGGAAGGATGTGCCGATCTATCCCTCAGCGTTCCGATGCCCGTGGTGTTGATCATGAGGCCGTTGTTTCGACCCTCGACGACCTTCGTGTCTCCCGCCACGATGAGGACATCAGCCTCGCGGGCGGCGGCGGCCATCGACATGGCGATTCTGTCCAAAACCGCGATGTCCAGACCTTCCTCCAGAATGAATCCGCAAGTGAGGTACTCAGGAATAGCTCCCATCATGAGGACGTCGTTCACCGTACCGCACACGGACAGCTTCCCTATATCCCCGCCGCGAAACTCGATGGGTGTCACGACAAAGGAGTCCGTACTCACGACTAAGGACTCGGGCGATGGCGGCAACACGGCCCCATCCTCCAATCTGTCCAACACCTCGTTTGCGAAGTGTCTGCCAAATATGTCGCGCATGAGCTCGGCGGAGTCTCGCCCGCCGCTGCCGTGCGCCATTGTGATTTTGCTTACATTCATAGATTCATCCCCTGTTACTATACCAAATGCCGCAAGCGCCTTCGGACGACACCATACACGGCCCTGCCGGACGACCTGGCGCGCAGGCTGTCCCGAACATCGGGCACTCATCCGGATCGATGCGCCCCGTGATCACATCGGCGCAGCGGCAGCCATCCGGAAGGGCGACATCCTCTGCG
Organism: Eubacteriales Family XIII. Incertae Sedis bacterium; assembly: GCA_031274195.1. GTDB lineage: Bacteria > Bacillota > Clostridia > Peptostreptococcales > Anaerovoracaceae > JAISGB01. The sequence continues at coordinate 6,862 of JAISQM010000045.1, read as the reverse complement.
AGATCGTGGCTCCCGGCGTCGAAGCGCCGGTATTCGTCGCGCAGATACAGGCCCGATTCGTCCAATTCGCCGAGTCCGCGCCAAGTCGCGCGTCCCGCTTCAAAATACCGTGCTGTCACGCGCCGCGCTTTTGTGTTGCCCTCTGCGCTGACGGCTTCGCCGTACAGGTTTCGGACGAGCGAGGTCTCTGCGGGATTCGCCGCCGAGCTCCTGTGGTCTTCGGCCAGACGCGCCAGTTCATAGATGGCGTCCACCAAATGCATCTCCTCGAAGCCGGCGACGACAAAGGGCTTTCCGTAGCGCGCGGCTAAGGGTTCGTAGACGCCGCTGCCCGTGACGACGCTCACGTGACCGGGGCAGAGAAAGCCGTCTACGCTCTCCTCGCTCTCGCAGATCCATTCGATGGCAGGGATCGCCGATTTGAGCGCCGTCAGCAGTTTGACGTTTTCTATGCCGCGTTCGGTCAATTCGTCCATGAGGAGGGCGTAGGCCGGCGCGGTGGTTTCAAAGCCGACCGCCGCAATGATGAAGGTCTGCCGCGGCTCAGCCGCCGCGAGGTCCGCCACCTCAAAGGGCGAATAGATCATCTCCACCCGCCCGCCTTCGGCTTTCGCCTCCGACAGGCTGCATACGCTACCCGGTACCTTCAGCATATCGCCGAAGCAAGCTACGGTGTGATCGGGCGTATGCGCGTATGCCACGCACCGATCGATATAGGACGCGGGCGTAACGCAGACCGGGCAACCTGGTCCGGATATGAGCCGAATCGTCGGCGAGAGCACGCCCCTTATGCCGCTCTTGAAGATGGCCGCCGTATGCGTCCCGCAGACCTCCATGAGCTTCAGCGGCGGAGCTTTTCGCGCTTTCAGGTATTCAAGTTTTTCGTAAATACTTTTCATTCCATCGCCGCGAATATCTCGAGGATCGAGTCGGCTTTCTCCTTCGACATGGCCTCGATGGCGCAGCCGGCGTGTACCAACACATAGTCGCCACAGGCCACCTCTACGACGCCGATATTCACATCGACGATATTTCCGCTAAAATTCACCTTGGCTCTGCGGCCGTCTATTGCAATTACTTTACCCGGGTATGCCACACACATTTACTTCTCCTTATATTTCATCCCGATATAGTTCTGTCCCAATGCGATACCTCCGTCATTTGGGGGAACGGCGATATTGCAGTACGTTTCAAAGTCGTGTGCGCGCAGCAGAGCCAGCGTTTCTTCCATGAGTATCTTGTTCTGGAAGACGCCGCCCGACAGCGCTACCGTCGATGTTTTGTGCGCGGCGCGAGCTCCTTCGCATTGCGCCAATATGGCGGCGGCCACGGTCCGGTGAAATCCCAAGGCCAGATCGCAGGCTTCGTCCGCGCCGGGATGTTCCATCGCGGCGGCCGCGGCGTTTTCGAGCAGAATGGCGCACTCCCCCTCGTATCTGTTCACGTGATGGATGCCGAGCAGGGAGGCCACACCGTCGAACAGTCTCCCCATGCTTGAACTTTCCACCGTATTGACGCCCGCGCGAATGGCCGCCTCTATCTGCGGACGCTGTCGTCCGAATTCGTCCAAGGTTCCTTCTCTCTCACTGTACGCGATTATGCGGGATATGTCTACATCAAATACGCGCGCGTCGTCCGTTTCGTTTTTCGGGGAATTTGCCCGAGACAGCACGTGGCTCAGCGCGGACTTCCATCCCGCTTGCATGGAGGCATCGCCGCCAATCAGGCGCACATACCTAAGGTGCGCGTATCTTCCGAACTCCGCACCCTCGCAGATGAGAATCTCTCCGCCCCATATCTTACCGTCTGTGCCGTAGCCCGTGCCGTCGAAGCTGACGCCGACGACGGGGCCTTGCAGCCCGTGTTCCGCCATGACGGAGGCCGTGTGCGCGTGGTGGTGCTGTACGCGAAGCAATTCGACCCGCGCCGTCCGGGCGTATTCCTCGGCGAATTTCGTCGTATAATAGCGCGGGTGCATATCGCAGACGACCAAGCCGGGTTCGATGTCGAAGAACTGTTTCATGCGGCGGAAATTTTCCAGGTACGCGTCTTCGCTCTCGATGCTGTCTAAGTCGCCCAGATGTTGGCTCATGTAAGCGAAGTTTCCTTTACTCAGCGAAAAGGCCGATTTGAGCTGGCCGCCCGTCGCGAATATTTGATCGCTTGCGGTGAGCGTTTCGGCGTTTCGGATGAACACGGGCGTGGGCGTGCAGCCCTTTGCGCGGCGGATCATCTGCGGCGCCCCGGCTATGACGCGGAGTACGGAATCGTCCACGCTCACGATGATGCGTCGCTCGTTATAGAGCATTCCCGCGACGCGTCTGTCCTGCGATACGAGCGTTTGCATCACGTCGTCCGCCCGTATGATGGGCAGATCGGACAGGTTCGCGCTCGTCATGACCAAGGGTCCTACGGCGTCCAAAAGAAGATACTGCAAGCCCATCGAAGGCAGGAAAGCTCCGACAAAACGGCTATTATTGCAGACACCGGCGTCGAGCGATTTTATCGTACAGTCGTCCTTAGATGTCTGCTCCAACAGGACGATGGGACGAGCCGGCGACCGCAGAAGCTCCGCCTCCGCTTCCCCCACCGCGCAGTAATCCCGCACGGCATATACGTCCCGAAAGAGCACGGCGAAAGGTTTTTCTTCGCGAATCTTGATCTCCCGAATCTTCCGCACGGCGGCGGCATCGAAGGGGCTGCACGCAAAATAGTATCCGCCGACGCCCTTGATCGCGACGACTCCGCCGCGGCGCAACGCGCAGATCGCCTCGCGCATGGCCCTATCCGGAGCATCGACCGCTTCTTCCGCGGAAAACCACCGAGGCATCGGTCCGCAGGCATGGCATGAGATCGTCTGCGCGTGAAAGCGGCGATCGCCGTTCTCGGCATATTCCCGCGCGCAAAAATCGCACATCTCAAAATCGTCCATCGTGGTCGTATCCCTGTCGTAGGGCAGCCGCTCCATGACGGTGAACCGCGGCCCGCAGTCGGCGCAGCTGATGAAGGGGTGCTGATAGCGTGGATTCTTTTCGTCGTAAAATTCCCGCAGACAGTTCTCGCAGACGGCGATATCCGAGGGAATGACGGCGGCCTCATTCTCGAGCTTGCCGCTCCTTGCGATGGTGAAATCGCGAAACCGTACGGTATCTATCGTTTGGATATCCACGCGGACGATGTTCGCGGCCGGCGGTTTATTCTCCTCGATCAGGCGAACGAAAGCGTCAATGCGTTCTTTCGTGTCCGTGACGACGATCTGTACCAAGCCGCCCATGTTGCGCACCTGCCCCACGATGCCAAAACGCCGCGCCAATTTCGCGACGGTCGGCCGAAAGCCGACGCCCTGCACCGTGCCGCGAAACGTGACCGTCCGCGTGACGACCCGGTCGCTTTTTTCGGAAATTATATCTGCACGCGCGTCAGACTTCACTCGCTATCCTGCTCCAACGAATCAACCGCTTCTTCCTGATCCACTTGCTCGTCATGAGCCGCCGCCCGCGCTTCCCGGCGCATGGTGCAGTAAGTCATCAATATGGACAGCATGAGGAAGTAGGTCGCGGTATCCAAGGCGAAACAGACGAGATAGAGCAGAAAAGACATCGCGCCGAACGAACCGTCGAGCACATCCATCAGTTGCATGTAGGCGGTATAAACGCCGTTGGCCGCATAAAGTCCTATGGAAATCACCACCGTGATGATACCTATGCCCCTCGTAACGGAACTCGCGGGAAAACGCAGAACAAAGAAATAGTACACCACCAAAATGACATAGGCCACCGCGAAAGGGAGATAGATCGCGTTATCAAGCGTGACATAAATGTCCTTGAATTTCTCCTCGATCGGCAGTATCTTCTGTACTTCCAAGATCGCGGAAAGGCCATATACGAGACAGGGGACACCGAGAAAGACCTTAACCCAATCCTTTTCCCCATTCAAAAACCCGTAAAAGGCGAAAACGACGAGCGGCACAAAGACGAGAATAAAGACAAACAACGTACCGAGGGGATGCCCGGAAGAATCCTCCATCGTGATGCCGGCGAGCTTCCCCTGCAACGCATTCCAATAATAACCCAAGCCGCTGCACAGAACCAACTGAATCACGGCAAGGACGATCATCATGATCGCCGAAATGAAATTTTTCCGGTACAGATACCTTTCGTCCATTTTTTAATCCGTTTCACAACAACGCATTACAGCTCCGAAGTTCAATCGAAACGATTCAAACATCGCAGCTACTCTATTGAAAGACTCTTTTTCGGGCAGGACTCCACGCAAAGACTGCATCTTGTGCATTTTTCGTTGTCCACTTCCCATTTTTTCGCACTGCGATCCACCGTGATGGCCTCCGCCGGACATTTCTTGACGCAGATACCGCAAAATACGCAGGTATCGTCGCACTTCAGGGATGTTTCGCCCGCCGCGCTCGGTTCGTCCGGCTTCTCAAACGTATCCGCGATCTTGATTACGTCGGGTATGGTGTAGGCGTTCTCGTTCACGAGACACTTCTTCGGGCATACATCCACGCAACAACTGCACTGTATGCAACGCATACGCTGGATCGACCAGGTTCTGGCGTCGCGGCTCACCGTGATCGCGTCGGTGGGGCATTTCTTCATGCAGATGCCGCAGAGGATACACTCGTTCATGTCCACCGCGATATGCCCTCTGGTTCTCTCCTTATATTCTCTCGGTATGACAGGATACATGAGCGTAGCGGGTTTTTTGAACAAGCTTCTCATCACCATCCTGCCGATTTTCAAATTCGCCATTGATTTTGCCTCCGTATTGATTCTGCGCGAATCAAACAATCTTTGCTCTTACAACTCTCCTCTACCGTTCCGTACAGCTGATGCACGGGTCAATCGTCAGAACCAACATCGGCACATCCGCGAGATCGCAACCCTGCAAGGTCTTGACCAAGGCCGGGATATTCGCGTTGGTGGGGGTACGGACTCTCATCCGCTCGAGGAACTTGCTCCCGTTGCCCTTGGAATAGTAGTAGGCTTCGCCACGCGGCTGTTCCATTCTGGCAACAAACTCCCCGGATGGGTTTCCCTTTACCTTGACTTCTATTTCACCGTCGGGTATCTTCGACACGGCTTGCGTGATGAGATCCATAGACTGGAACAGCTCGCGAATCCTCACCTTACATCTGGCGTAACAATCGCCGTCCGTCTCGATACACGGCGCGAAATCCAGATCGGGATAGGCACTGTGTCCGTCAAGACGTACATCCATCACAAGGCCGCTTCCTCTTGCGACCGGACCCACTGCACAGAGGTCGATGGCATCCTGTTTCGTGAGTGCCCCTACGCCTACGAGTCGGTTCCGTACGGACACGTCTTCGAGAAATACGTTGGTCAACTCCGTGGTTTCCGCGCGGATTCCCCTGAGCGTATTCTCGATATCGTTCAATTTTTCGTTGGAGATATCCTTGCGCACACCGCCCACTTTGCAGACGGAAAAGATAACACGCCCACCTGTGGTCTCTTCGAAGATGTTCAATATCGTCTCGCGAATGCGCCAGCTGTGCATGAACAGGCTCTCAAAGCCGAAGCCGTCGGCCAGCAATCCGAGCCACAGCAGATGGCTGTGCATTCTGCCCAATTCATGCCAGATGGTTCGCAGATATTCGGCCCTCGCCGGCACTTCTACGCCCATATTCCCTTCCACGGATTTGCAGTAGCCCCAACCGTGGCCGAAGCTGCAGATGCCGCAGACGCGCTCTATCACATAGACCATTTCCGGCCATTCGTTCTTTTCTACAAGCTTTTCGAGTCCTCTGTGAATGAATCCGATCGATGGTATCGCCTCCAATACGGATTCGTCCTCTATCACCAGATCGAGATGAATCGGCTCCGGCAGTACGGGATGTTGAGGTCCGAAAGGTATTATCGTTCTCTTGCCCATCAGTTTTCGCCCCCTTTCTGTTCCTCGCTGTCCGAAGCTTCCGCCGCCTCGCTGCTCGGCGGAGCGGCCTTTACCGCGTTTGGATTCCACGGTGTTTCCTTCGCGATTTTGAAGAAATGTCCGCCATAGTCGAGCGCCAAGTTTTTGAATGTGATGCCGAACAGGTCGTGCATTTCGTTTTCATAGATAAAGGCCGGCCAGTAAATGGACGTGATGCTCTGAAGCTGCGGTTTTTTATCGTCGACAAGCACCTTGACATTCTTCAATACGCAGTCCTTTTCAAGGCTGTACAGCACTTCTATACCGTCAGCCAATGTTGTGGCGCAGATCTGTCCGAGCCTGTAACCCTCGTTTTTCAAATCGGAGACCGCTTCGAGCAGATCACAATTTTCTACGGTCGTAATATCCTGTATCAGGTCTTTTCGTTCTGCCATTTAAGCTTCCTCCTTTCCTTCGTTTTTATCAGTTTCATCGGTTTCATCGGTTTTCCCATAATAACGAACCTCGATGGCCTCGCTCATTTCCGGAGCCTGTTCCTCTACGGATTCCACTTCGGCCGCAACGGGGGTTTTGGGCATGTTGGCCTTTTTCTCGGCCAAAACGCCGAGACCCTTTACGACGCCGTCGATGATGGCTTCGGGTCGCGCGGCGCAGCCGGGTACGTAGACATCGACGGGAATGACGGTATCGACACCGCCCATGATGTTGTAGCATTCCCGAAAGATGCCGCCCGAAGTGGCGCATATGCCTATGGCTACCACGATTTTGGGTTCCGGCATCTGCTCATATATCTGTTTCACCACCGAGATGTTCTGCTCGTTGATGGAGCCGGTGACGAGAAAGATGTCGGCGTGTTTGGGATTGCCGGTATTGATGATGCCAAACCGCTCCACATCGTACATGGGCGTAAGACATGCCAGTACCTCAATGTCGCAGCCGTTGCAACTGCTGC
>JAISQM010000044.1 GCA_031274195.1 Eubacteriales Family XIII. Incertae Sedis bacterium | reverse complement strand
ATATAGAGAAGAACGGTTTGGGCAAGAAGTCCGTCAACTATCGGTTGCGCGACTGGCTCATATCGCGCCAACGCTATTGGGGCACGCCCATTCCGATGATTCACTGCCCGAACTGCGGCTGGGTGCCGGAAAAAGAGGAGAATCTGCCCGTGCTTCTGCCGACCGATGTGGAATTTACGGGCAAGGGCGAATCGCCGCTGACGACGAGCAAGTCCTTTAGAGACACCGTCTGCCCCGTGTGCGGCGGCTCGGCTGAGCGCGAGATCGACACGATGGACACCTTCCTCGATTCCTCGTGGTATTTTCTGCGCTACACGGATGCCGAAAACGCGGACGAGATATTCGCCAAAGATCGAGCCAAGTATTGGATGGCCGTGGATCAGTATATCGGCGGGGTGGAGCACGCCATCCTGCACCTGCTCTATGCCCGATTCTTCACGAAGTTTCTCTGCGATATCGGATATTCTCCGGTATCCGAGCCGTTCACGCGGCTTCTGACGCAGGGCATGGTGCTGAAGGACGGGACGAAGATGTCGAAATCCGTCGGCAATGTGGTATCCCCGGAGGAGTTCATCGAAAAATTCGGCGCCGATACGGTCAGACTCTTTATCCTCTTTGCCTCGCCGCCCGAAAAGGAATTGGAATGGTCGGAAGCGGGCGTCGAAGGGAGTTACCGTTTTCTGAATCGCGTATATCGGTTGGTCGCGGAACTCAGCGGGAAAATCGAAGGCGCGGACGAGTCCTATGAGATTCTGTCCGACGCGGACAAGGAACTGGCGTTTGCCGTGAGCACGGCCATCAAGAAGGTGGAGAACGACATAAGCGGCAGATTCAACTTCAACACCGCCATCAGCGCCATCATGGAACTCGTCAACGCCATGTACCGCTATAAGGACGGCGGCAAAGGCGACGTGGCTTCCGACTTGAATCCCGCGTTACTCAAAGACGCGGTGAACAACCTCATATTGATCCTGTCGCCCTTCACGCCCCACATCTGCGAGGAATTGTGGGAGAAGACGGGGCATGTGGCGTCCTTATACGGCGCGGCTTGGCCGTCCTACGACACGGATGCCCTCGCGCGCGACACGGTGGAGATCGTCGTACAGCTCAACGGCAAGGTGAAAGAGAGGCTGCGGGTGGCGAGCGGCCTGAGCGCGGACGAACTGACCGCGGAGGTAAACGCAAATGAAAACGTACAGGCATTGATCGCCGGCAAGCAGGTGATACGCGTCATCGGCGTACCGGATAAGTTGGTCAATATTGTTGTAAAGAATTAATTAAAATGGTAATTATAAGTTTGATAGTAACATTTAAGAAAGGGACAGGTTTACAGATTGGCAGATAACAAATACACCCCCCGCGATTTCAGGAAATCGACGAGGACGACATCAAAGATCGGAAGCGAAAGCGCAGGAGCGGCCAAACGAGGCGGGCGCAGGAAGACGGCAAAGCCCGGAAATGAGACGGCAGACACGAATAAGAGAAGCGGCCGTACAGAGAGCGGCAATAGCAACGCACGCGGAGCGGAGACGGGCGGCCGAAGCCGCCGCCGATCGGAAACATCCGTCGGCGCGCCCGCTGCGGCGAAGAGAGGCGGACGCAAGCCCGCGGAGAGGAATGAATCCGGGAGGTTGCGTCCGAATACGCTCAGGCTCATTCCCCTCGGCGGACTCAATGAGATCGGAAAGAATATCACGGCTCTCGAATATCAAGACAGCATTCTCATCGTGGATTGCGGCATGTCCTTTCCTGAGGATGAGATGTTCGGCATCGACATCGTCATTCCCGACTTCGAGTATCTGGAACAGAACAGCCACAAGGTGAAGGGCGTCATCCTCACCCATGGCCATGAGGATCATATCGGAGGAATTCCGTATCTTTTGAAAAAGCTCCGCTTGCCCATCTTTGGCACGAAGCTCACCTTGGGTCTGATCGAGAGCAAACTGACAGAACACGGACTCAAGGCGGATCTTCGGACGATCAGCGCGGGTCAGAAATTCAGCGTGGGACCGTTCAACATCGAGGCCATCCGGGTCACGCACTCCATCGCCGACGCCCTGTGTTTCGCGATCGAGACGCCCGTCGGTCTCATCTTCCATACGGGCGACTTCAAGGTGGACTATACGCCGGTGGACGGCGAACCTATCGATTTTCAGAAGTTGGCGGAGGTTGGCAGGCGAGGCGTCCTGCTCATGCTCGGAGACAGCACGAACGCCATCCGGCCGGGTTATACGGGGTCCGAGCAGAACATGGAATCGGTGATGGAACGCATATTCAGCGGCACCGAATCACGGATCATCGTCGCGACCTTCGCCTCCAATGTTCACAGGATACGGACCATCATCGGTACGGCCGTGAAGTTCAACCGCAAGGTGATGCTGTCCGGGCGCAGTATGCTGAAGGTGTTGGATCTGGCGATGGATCTCGGCTATATCAAGATACCGAAGAATGTTCTCGTCGATCTGAACGAAATTCGGCATATTCCCGACAAGAAGATCGTGATCATCACGACGGGGAGTCAGGGGGAACCCATGTCTGCCCTCGCGCGGATGGCGAACAACGATCACAGAGCCGTCACCATCAAGAAAGGCGACAAGATCATATTATCGTCCAGCCCCATTCCCGGGAACGAGAAGACCGTTTCGAACGTGGTGAACAAGCTCTTTATGAAGGGCGCCGAGGTGATCTATTCGGACATCGCCGACATTCACGTGTCCGGTCACGCCCATCAGGAGGAATTGAAATTGATGCTTTCCCTGATCAAACCCAAGTATTTCATGCCGGTGCACGGGGAATATAGGCATCTGCACAGACATGCCATGATCGCCGAAGATCTGGGCATTCCCGCCAAACAGATATTCATCTTGGAAAACGGGAAGATATTAGAGATCAACGATAAAAAGATCAGCGTCTCAAAGCAGACCGTCAACGCGGAACCCGTCTTTGTGGACGGGCTCGGCGTGGGAGACATCGGGACGATCGTCCTGCAGGATCGGAAACTTCTGTCGGAATCCGGACTGATCATCGTCGTTGCGACGATGGACGGTTCGACGGGTCGCATTCTGTCCGGGCCGGATATTCTCTCGCGGGGTTTCGTCTACGTGCGCGAAAATGAGGACCTCATCGACGAATTGCGCTCCGTCGCTTCGAAAAAGCTCTACGAGTTCGAGAAGAAAGGGCGCGGCGCGGATCGAAACAACATCAAAAACGCCGTCAGGGAAGATTTGCGGAGGTATATCTACACAAAGACAAAGAGAAACCCCGTCATCCTGACGATTTTCATGGAGGTGTAAAATAATGGCAAACATTCACGATATGGCGCGGGAATTGGCCGCCGGAATACGAAATTCCGACGAGTACAGGGAATATATCGCCGCAAAGGAGAAGGCTGCGCAAAATCCCGAATTGGCCGACGCCCTGAACGATTTTCAGGAGAAACAGTTCGACCTTCAGCGCAAACAGCTCTCCGGCGAGCAGCTGGGACCCGAGTTGATGACGCAGATGCGCGAGCTCTCGCAGATCCTCATGAAAGACCCGCTCGCGGCCGAATATATTCAGGCCGAGGTGCGCTTTACGCTCATGGTGAACGACATCTATACGATATTGGGAGAAGCGGTAAAGAGTGAATAGTAACTTACTATATATCGCGAAGGCGGCGGCCCTGGGGGATAGTTGCTTCGATTACATCCTCGGGGAGATACGCCCCGGCGTGACGGAGCGATCCGTTGCGGACAAGATAGACGCTTTCCTGCTCAGCCACGGCGGCGAGTCTTTGGCCTTTCCGACCATCTGCGTATCGGGGGCGCGGGGCTGTCTGCCGCACGGAGAGCCGACGGATAAGGTGATCGAGGCTGGGGACTTTCTCACGATGGATTTCGGCGCCGTGATCGGCGGTTTCTGCGGCGACATGACGCGAACCGTCGCGATCGGGCGCGTCACGGAGGAACAGCGGCGCGTGTACGAGACGGTGCTTGCGGCGCAGGAGGCAGCGATACGTACGATTTCAGCGGGCGTGCGCTGCGCCGATGTGGATAAGGCCGCGCGGGATATCATCACGGACGCCGGCTACGGTGAATATTATATACACGGCACGGGTCACGGCGTGGGGCGGGAGGTTCACGAGCCGCCGACGCTGAACGCAAAGAGCGAGGAAACTCTGTCGGCCGACATGGCCGTCACGGCGGAACCGGGCATCTATATCGAAGACAGCATGGGCGTCCGCATAGAGGACTTGTTGATCGTCACTGATACTGGTATAATAAATCTGGTCAGTTCGGAAAAGCGATTACTTATATTATAAAGAGGAGCCAAATAAATAGTTGGTCGGATTGACTTTCATATTAATCATTTGTATAGCCGGAATGCGGCGGAATGGAGCAAAGTATGATATTTGCGGGTGAATTCAGAAAAGGTATGACGTTTGAGATAGACGGGGATCCGTATGTCGTTTTGGATTTTCAGCATGTAAAACCGGGCAAGGGCGCGGCCTTTGTGCGGACGAAGTATAAGAACATCCTGAACGGAGCCATTCGGGAGGAAGCGTTCAACCCCAACGATAAATTTCCAAAGGCGCACATCGAGACGAAGAATATGCAATATCTCTACAGCGACGGGGAACTGTACTATTTCATGGACGAGGAGACCTACGAGCAGGCGCCGCTGATGGCCGATCAGGTGGCGGATGCCATGCAGTGGCTTCGTGAAAACGATGTGGCCACCATCAAATTCTACAAGGACAACGCCTTTTTGGTGGAGGCGCCGAACTTCGTGGAACTGAAGATCACCGAGACCGAGCCGGGCGTCAAGGGCGATACGGCGACCAATGTCACGAAGGCCGCCACGGTGGAAACCGGCGCCATCGTTCAGGTACCCATCTTCATCGAGAGCGGCGAGATCATCAAGATTGACACGCGCTCCGGCGAATACTTGGGCAGGGCATAGCAATCATCTATGGCGAATCATCGTGCAAACAACGCGCATAAAAAGAAACGGCGGCTTCTGCCGCTCATCTTCATCGTCGTGTTCCTCGGTATCGTGGGCATCGGCGCCGTGACGGTCTACGGTTCGTATCAGACCTCGCTAAAGCCGATAGACCCCGAAAGCAGCGAGCCGATACCCTTTGCCGTCGAACAGGGCGCGTCCACGACCGACATCGCGAAAGCCCTCGAAGAACAAGGGCTGATTCGCAGTGCCATCTTCTTCAAACTGCATTCCCGTTTCACGCACAGCGACGGCAACTACCGTTCCGGCAACGTCAATCTCTCGCGTGCCATGTCGACTGACGAGATCATCGAGGCTTTGATCTCGGAGGTCAAGGATCCCTCCGGGGACGTCACGCGGTTTACGATACCCGAGGGCTACAACACGCTCCAGACCATGCGCGTCCTCGTCGAAAAGGGCTTGACGAACGAAACCGCGTTCATGAACGAGGTGGAACACGGGACATTCGATTACGAATTTCTGAGGGACGCTCCGGCCGGCCCCGCTCGGCTCGAGGGCTTCCTCTATCCCGAGACCTACGAGGTATATACGGACGCGAGCGCTCACGACATCATCGATAAGATGCTCGGACAGTTCGACAAGCTGTTCAAGTCTGAATACTACGACAAGGCGGCTGAGATGGGCATCTCCGTCAGGGACGCGGTCACGATGGCCTCCCTCATAGAGCGGGAATCCAAGACCGAGGAGGAGCGACCCATCATGGCCGGCGTCTTCTACAATCGTCTCAAGGCGGACATGGCGCTCCAAAGCTGCGCGTCCATTCAGTACATACTCGGTGAACCCAAGGAATTCCTCACGGACGCAGACACGCAGATCGAGTCGCCCTACAACACCTATCTGAACAAGGGTCTGCCGCCCGGTCCCATCTGCTCGCCCCGCATGGCATCGGTAACCGCCGCCCTCTATCCCGACGACAACGACTACATCTACTTCGTCGTCAGCGAGAAATTGGACGGCACACACAACTTCTCCGCGGATTACAACAAATTCCTGAAAGATAAAGCGGCCTACCAACAGGCCGTCAAGAATCGGTAAACCTCGATGAAAAAATCTGACGATCAAATCGTCAAAATCGTCATCAAAAAACCCCTTGACAATTCATTCTCCGCTAAAGTATGATAATCACCTACACAGCTTTCGAAATGCAACAACAGATCAGACATGAGAGCCGGTCTGCAAACGAAAGCAGCTTGCAGACGGGAACGACTTGCGAACGAAAGTAGCTTACTGACAGGAACAGCTTGCAAACAAATGCGAGCGAGGAGATACATTGCGAAATATGCTGAAATTGCAACATATTTTTAATAAACCTCTAAAGCAAAATCGGGGGGGGGCGGAGAATCTAACCTCTTCTGCGTTTTCTATTTCTCATAAAAATTCATCCGCAAATCCAACCGACAACTACGTAAATCCGACTAACGCATACAAAAATCCAACGATAAATCCATTTGCAACTGCACCTGTAAATTCAATCGACGCATACATAATTCCATCTATAAATATATCACTCTATCCGGTACATACCGCGGCGAAGCGGTATTGACACCGCCCCTGCGCGTCATTCCGGGGCGATTCTGAAATCCATTTTCACACATCCGCCCAACATTCCACACTGCTCCTGAATCCATATAAAAAACAAAAGGCAAGTTAACGTTTAATCGAATTGAAAGGTTGGTAGCACCATGTTAAAGAACGCAAATACCCTCAAAAAACCGATCGTCCTCATCCTATCGTTGATGCTCGTCGCGACCTTCATCTTCATCCCCACGCTCGTGATCGCCGATGAAAGCACGATACCGGCGGAGATTGCAGACGAGGAAGCGGCCGCAGGAGAAGAAATCGCAGAATCGGATGCCGTAGAGAAAGAAATCGCCGACCCGGACGGCGAAACCGTGTCGCCCGAAGCCCGTCATTCCGGGCTCGGCCCGGAATCCATCTCCGACATTGCGGACGCCGCAATAGACGCCGTAATAGACACACAGAGCGCGGGCATAAATCCGCTCGCCGCAGTCTCGCCGACTGCCGCGATAGGCATACCGAGTAACGACTTGAAGAAAGGCGGTGCCAATATCGGCGACTTAGACATATCACAGTTGACGGTTGAATCATCCACAATCACGTTTGCCGGTCGTCAGTGGCTCGTCATCGGCAAAAACGACGGCATCACCGCAAGCGGCGTATACGGAAGCGATGCGCCCGTAAATAGCGTCACCGTGGTCGCGGCCAATACAGGGGAGGACACTTTCGGAACCTCTCAGTTTTGCTATCTCCTTGAATACTTTGGTTATATTTTTGGTTCTTCTGATTATTCCGGAAGCGATCTGCAAGCAAAGATGAACAGTATTTATAACGACTTTTCGGAGGCTGACAGAAGTGCGGTTAACTCACGTACACTCGATGGTATCTCCGGGAGTCCTGTAAACGACGCTTATGTTTGGCCCTTATCCATTGGCGAATACAACGCGCTGTCTGACGATGCAGGTCGGGCGTACGGCAGCAGCGACAACTACTGGCTACGCTCGGCGAATAGCAGTACCGAGAGTTACATCGGCTTCAAGGGTGGTGACGCGAATCCCGTCAGCAGAACGATCAACGAGTCCCACGGCGTCCGTCCCGCTTTGAATTTAAGCTTGACACCCGCAATCTTCAAATCTGCCGCGGCCGTAGACGCCGGATTCCTCGCCGCGTCAACGACCACCGACCTCACAAAAACCGGCTTAGTCGTGATGGACGATACTACCACCACACTGCCGGCGATTTCGGTATCCGGAACTCCGACGATCACCACTGCCGGCGGCATCCGGGCGATAGCCCTCACGGTGAGCGATTCGGCGTTTGCCCGCGTCCCAACCGGCGATGAATATATCGGCGTCCGTCTGGTAAACAAGGCTGACAAAACGAAGATCTATTACGCCGGAGTCACGCCGGGCTCCGATATCAATTGGAATACCACAGTCTCTCTCCCGCTCAATCAGGTCGCGGGCGGGATGTACGATATATACGTCTGCGCTGAGCGTGCGACCGCCGGCGAAGCACTCGACATCGCCGGTCCTATTTCGAATGGCGGTACGGTTTACGTTCCGGGTATCGACGCCGACATCACCCGGATATTTGACAACGCCGTCACATGGAGCGACGACGACGGCACGAGCACCTCCCCCAAGACAGCCGCCGTCACCGTCGAGAGCACTGTGCCTGCGATCACGGCCGAAGATTTCACGAAGTCCGACCCCAAAGCGACCCTCACACTCTACACAGACTCCGACTTTGAGGACGAGGTCAACGATGCCGTCCCCCTTGTCGCCGGCTCAAATGAAGTCTACGTCAAAGTCGTCGCGGAGGATGGCATCACCGCCCTCTACTGCAAAGTCACCATATACCGCAGCACGATCACGCCCGTTCCCACCCTGGTGTTGAACAGCAGCGTAATCAGCTTTGCCGGGCAACAGTGGTACGTGATCGGCAAGAACATCCCCGTGCAGGGTGCCGCCGAAGGCGTAAATTCCACCCGGGGAAACTCCGTGACGCTACTCCTGTCTGACAAGGGAGAGGATTTTGATGCTGGGTCAGGTCCTTACGGCGGAAGTATAATCCGCGCGCACCTTGGTGGTGACGATTATGCGTCCAACCCGGAGCAGATCGGCGATCTCTCGAACATTGGCAATTGGGATTTACCGAACGAGTATCTCGGAAGCGCCTTGCATCAAAAGATGTATGAGCTATATGCCACTACCGGCGGCTTTCTTGAAAATGAAAAGACGCAAATCTTGCCCCGTACATTATCGCCCCAAGACGATGTCAATGAGCCGCTTACAAAGGAGGTGCCGAATCAAAAGCTATGGCCTTTGTCCCGCGATGAATGGTCTTCAGGCATATTCCAAAGTGACGCCGGTAGGTTTGGAGGATCCGGCTGGTTTTGGCTTCGCTCTCCCCAGGACGGCCACTACAATCGGGTCGTTAATGTTGTCAACGCTGCAGGCGGTGATGGATTTTTTCATGAAGGCGGTGTCTGGTATGACTACGGCGTCCGGCCTGCTTTCACCTTAGATCTGTCGTCCGTCGTCTTTACATCCGTAGCGAGCGGAGACAGCAGTCCCGATGGGGTTGACCTACAGACCCCAGTCAACATAACGACTGACTGGACGAATACGACCGCCCCCAAGAAGCTCACCTTTTCCGACGCAGCCCTGGGTTTGTCCCTATCGACCACAGATCCGCAGAAAGTAGCGAGCGGTGATGACTTGACCCTAAATTACGAAAACGCGACGACAGGCACGCGCATCTCCTGCCTGCTCGTCAATGAGGACGCAAGCGGCAAGAGCTACTACGAAAATTTGACCACAGACAACAGCGCCGACACCGGCATCGCCACTCTCAATACGGACGACATAGCCGGCACCGTCACTCTCAATACGGACGGGATAGCCGGCGGCGACTACACCTTGCAGATATTCACCGAAGAAGTGAACGGCGAAGACGAGTCCAACTTCTGCAGCGTACCCGCCACCCTTGATGTGACTATCGATCCATCCACCGATGCCGGCATTACCCACGTCGCCGGCAATGCCGTCACATGGAGCGGCGACGACGGCACGAGCGCCGCCGCCCTCAAGACGACCTCCGTCGCCGTCGAGAGCACCATGCCTGCGATCACGGCCGAAGATTTCACAATGTCCAACGCCAACGCGACCCTCACACTCTACGCAAACGGTACCTTTTCCGGCGCTGGCGTGACCTCCGTCCCCCTTGACGCCGGCTCAAATACAGTCTACGTCAAAGTCGTTGCGGAGGATGGCACCACCACCCTCTATTACAAAGTCACCATCACCGTCAAGCAAGCGCCGTGGATCACCACAGGGAACCTGCCGAGCGGCAAAGTGGATGTAGCCTATCGCGCTGCGCTCGCGGCGATCGGCTACCCGGCCTCCGCGTGGAGTCTCACGAAAGGCAGACTGCCTTTCGGCCTCACCCTGAACGAAAGCACCGGCGTCATCAGCGGCACACCCACCGGCGCGGGCATCTACACCTTCACCGTCCGTGCCGCAAACGGCACAACACCGGACGCGAGCAAGGAGCTTTCCATCCGGATCACCGCTGATGGACTGACCGATCCCGACGGCGACGACGACACCAACGGCACCGATGACGATGACTCAAACACCGACCCCAATGGAGGCGTCCCATCCACGCCCGGAGGCTCCGGCGATAGCGACCCATCAAAATCCGGCTCTAAGTCCGGCAGCTCAGACACAAGCGACGATTTCGACATCGGCCTATTCTCCGGCACGCTCATTCTCGCCGCCGCCGGCCTCATCGCCTGCGTCACCGCAAGACGCCGCCTCGGAAAGCACGCATAAGACACAATGGGGACGGGGGATGATGTCTCAAGACACCATCCCCCATCCCCGTTATGTCACAAATTATGTCACAGAGGAAATCGTCGTAAAATTCGCGGTTGTATTTTACGAGAAAACGATGTATGCTATTTGAGAGAGGAGATGATAGTATGCCAAATATTAAACCGATCTCTGATTTGCGGAACTATGGTAAAGTTCTTCATGACGTTGCGATTGGGGCGCCTGTTTTTTTGACAAAAAACGGACGCGGGCGATATGCCGTCGTGGACATTGACGAATACAAAGAATACGAAAAAATACTGGCGTGGCAGAAGCTGAAAGTCGAATTAGACAAAGGGCGGCGCTCCGGCAATGAAAACGGTTGGATTCCCGCCGAGGAGGTAAAGCGTTGCCTTGCGGAGCGATACAGTGGTTAACATCACTTATTCCACAGATGCTCTTCACGATTTAGAAGAGATATAAGTCAGATACTTGACTCCGTCTGACAGGGGAGGATGTCTCAGCATTTTATGATATAATAGCCGTTGAACGGCTATTAACGAATCATGATGAACAGAATACCCGGAGGAATTGCTTATGGCTCCGAATCCCATAAAGGTCAGCCAACTCAACGGATATATAAAGCGCGTATTGCAGTCCGACCCCATACTCGGGAATGTCTCCGTGGTCGGGGAGATTTCCAATTTTAAGTTTCACGGGAACGGGCACGCGTATTTCAGTCTCAAGGATGATCAGGCGAAGGTCAACTGTTTCCTGCCGTCGAACATCCTGGAGGGGCTGCGTTTTGAGCCGGGCGACGGAATCGAGGTCGTCGTCGTCGGCTACGTGAATGTCTACGAGAAGGGCGGCACCTATTCGCTGAATGTTCGTGACATTACCGTGCGCGGTGCGGGAAATCTCGCTCTCGCCTTCGAGAAACTCAAGGAGAAGTTGGCGTCAGAGGGGCTGTTTGACAGACAGTATAAGAAGCCGCTGCCCGCTTTCCCGAAAAGCATCGCCATCGTGACTTCCGCGACGGGCGCGGCGGTCGAGGATATGGTGAAGATCGTCACGTGCAGAAACAACTATGTGAATATATACATCTATCCCACGCTCGTGCAGGGGCCGGAGGCGGCCGGGCAGATCGCGGAGGGAATTGTCCGCATCAATCGGGCGCGGCCGGACATCGATCTGATCATCATCGGCCGCGGCGGAGGTTCCGTCGAGGAGTTGTGGGCGTTCAATGAGGAAAGGTTGGCGCGCGCCGTATTCGCCTCTGAGATTCCCGTGATCTCGGCGGTCGGACACGAGACGGATGTGACGATCACGGATTTTGTGGCCGATGTCCGCGCGGAAACCCCTACGGCGGCGGCGCAGATGGCCGTGCCGGAGATCGAAGCGGTGCGGGCGGACATCGAGGCGCTGGCGTCGGAATTGGCGGCATCGCTTGCGGACAGGGTGGAGCGGCTGTCCCTGCGCGTGAATGCCTGCAACATAGGCGGGCTTCGCGCGGCAGCCATCCAAAGAATAGACTGCGCGCGCACCGAAGCGTTGCATCTGCGCAAGGAGTTGGACGGACATATGCGCACGCGCGTCCTTGAAAAACGCCATATGGCGGAGCGGCGCGCCGAGGAACTTCGGGCGCTGAATCCGCTCGCGATATTAGCGCGGGGTTACGCCGTCCTCACGGACGCGGACGGTCGGATGATCTGTTCCGCAAAAAAACTCACTAAGGGTATGGCTGCTCGCGCGATTTTGAAGGACGGCAGGGCGGAGCTTACCGTCGGCGATGTCGAACATCGCCCGACGATAGCGAAAAACGGAGAACAGGAGATTGAAGCATGAAGAAGCTCGAAGAAAACATCACTTTCGAACAGGCGATGGAGAAGCTTGAGGAATACGCCGGGAAATTGTCACAGGAGGGCATCAGCTTGGAGGACGCGATACAGGCATACGAGGAGGGCGTGCGGTATTACGGCATCTGCGCGCGCACCTTGGACGAGGCGAAGCAGAAGATCGAGATGCTCGAGATAGGGGAGGGCGCCGATGATTGATTATCCGGAATATCACAGGTTGAAATATTTAGTGGAGGAGCATCTGTTGGATTTTCTGCCGGAGATCGACAGCAAAAGCACCGCCCTCTACGACAGCATGAGATATAGCTTGAAGGCCGAGGGGAAGCGCATAAGGCCGGTGCTTCTTCTGGCCGCCTGCGAGCTTGCCGGCGGTGAGACCTTGCAGGCGCTGCCTTACGCATGCGCCATTGAATATATTCACACGTATTCGCTGATTCACGACGATCTGCCCGCGATGGACGACGACGACCTTCGGCGCGGTGTTCCGACAAATCACAAGGTGTACGGTGAGGGGACGGCTATTCTGGCCGGCGACGGACTGCTTTCATCCGCTTTCGAGGCGATGAACAAGGATATGTTGCTCTATTTTGATCGCCCGATTGACCTAAAACATCGGATCCGCGCGGCGTTTGAGATTTCAAAGGGGTGCGGTTGCCGCGGCATGATCGCGGGTCAGATCGCGGATATCGAGGCGGAATCCAAGACCATATCGAGGGAGTTTTTGGATTACATTCACATCAATAAGACCGCCGCCCTCATTGAGTCCGCCATCATCGCGGGCGCCTACATCGGCGGCGCGGACGCGGAATTGCTTAAGAGTCTGCGCGTCTATGGGGAGAATCTGGGCTTGGCTTTCCAGATCGCCGACGACATCTTGGACGTGGCCGGCGACGAGACAAAGACGGGCAAACAGACGGGACGCGACGACGCCCTGCACAAGGCGACCTATCCGTCTTTGCACGGCATGGATCGCTCCGCGCAGAGGCTGTCGGCGCTTACGGATGGGGCTGTCGGCGCGCTGGCTCGCTATAGAGACGACGCGGAATTTTTCGTGGAGATCGCGAAGGCTTTGGCCGAAAGGACCGCATAACAGATGCTGAAAAAACAGTTAACCGACTATGATTTTCCCGGCGATCTGCGTACGATGACAGAGGACGAACTCGAGCTTCTTTCGTATGAGATACGAGATTTCCTCATCGAAAAAATCGCGAAGACGGGCGGACATCTGGCGCCGAATCTCGGCGTCGTGGAGTTGACGATCGCCATCCACCGCGTATTCGATGTGCCGGAGGATCAGGTCGTGTGGGACGTGGGACATCAGGCCTATGTGCATAAGATACTCACGGGTCGTGCGGGCGCGTTCGACAGTCTGCGGCAGTACGGCGGGCTCAGCGGCTTTCCGAAGTCAAACGAGAGCGCTGCGGATATCTACAACAGCGGCCACAGCAGCACGTCCATCTCCGCGGCGATGGGCTTGGCGGCTGCCAGAGACCTGGCGGGCGCGGATCACAAGGTTTTGGCCGTCATAGGCGACGGCGCGATGACGGGCGGACAGGCTTTCGAGGGGCTGAACAATGCGGGACACCGTAAGACCGATCTCATCGTCATTCTGAACGACAACGCCATGTCCATTTCAAAGAACATCGGCAGCCTCTCGCAGCATCTGAGTAAACTGCGGACATCCCAAGCCTATCAGAAGATGAAACGCTCGCTCAAAAAGACGATCACGGGCATTCCGGGCGTCGGAGAAGGCTTGTATCGAGGGCTGGATCACGTGCGCGACCTCATGCGGTACGCGGTCATAAGCGAATCCATCTTCGAGGATCTGGGATTCAGCTATTACGGCCCTGTTGACGGAAACAATCTGCGCGAAACCGTCGAGATATTGGAATCCGCGAAGAACATCGGCGGCCCCATCCTCATTCACGTCATTACGAAGAAGGGCAAGGGCTACCGAAACGCCGAGAAATCGCCCGATAAATTTCACAGCACGGGTCCTTTCGACACGGAAACCGGCGTAGCCCTCTCAAAATCCAAAGGCGATACGTGGTCCGGTCTGTGCGGGAAGTCGCTGATCGCGTTGGCGAAAGAGGATGCGCGCGTAATCGCCATCACGGCCGCCATGAAAGACGGAACGGGGTTGATCCCATTCGCGAATCGATTCCCGAGCCGGTTCTTCGACGTGGGGATCGCCGAGGCGCACGCGGTCACCTTCGCGGCGGGTCTTGCGATCGGGGGCATGCGGCCGTTCTTTTGTTGCTATTCGAGCTTTCTGCAGCGGGCCTACGATCAGATCGCGATGGACGTAGCCATGCAGAATCTCCCCGTCGTCTTCATGATCGACAGAGCCGGAAATGTGGGACCGGACGGGGAGACGCATCACGGCGTATTTGATCTCTCCTATCTGAGGCATATCCCGAACATGACGGTCATGGCACCTGCCGATGGGTCGGAGCTTTTTGCGATGATGGCATACGCGCTGCGGCGCGAGGACGGTCCCTGCGCCATACGTTATCCGAAAGGCATACCGACAGAGCTGACGTCTCCGCGCCTAAAGGGATTGGCAAATGATCCGCGCGGCGATGAAGCCTATCACCTCATCGCGCCGGGGAAAAGTGCGGTCTTGCGAGCCGGGGAGGATGTGGAGATATGGGCCGTGGGCAACATGGCCGGCGTCGCTCTGGCGGCCGCCGACCTTTTGAATGAGCGGGGAATCGCGGCGAAGGTCGTAAACCCGCGCTTTGTGAAGCCCTTCGACGAGGCGGCTCTGCGCGCGGCGGGAGAACGGGGAACTCCCCTGCTCACGGTTGAAGACAACGCGATCAAGGGCGGATTCGGAGAAGGCGTACTATCCTTTCTTGCCGCCAACGGATATGAGAATCGGGCGCTCGCCCTCGGCTGGCCCGACACCTTCATCACGCACGGTTCCGTGAAAAGACTCATGACGAAGTATGGACTCGATGCGGCAGGCGTAGCGCGGCAGGCCGAAAAACTCTGCGGACAGGACGACCGTCTCGTTCAAATCGGGAGAGCGAAATGACCGTGCGCGCGGAACGGAAAGCACAGGCGGCGCAACCGCGGGAGAAAAAGCGGCTCGATGTCCTGCTCGTCGAGCGCGGTCTGTTTCCGTCGCGGGAGAAGGCCGCGGCCTCCGTCATGGCCGGAGTCGTTCACGTAAACGGTATGCGGGAGCTGAAAGCCGGCGTCCGATGCGGGAACGACGCGGAGATTGAGGTGACGGAAGTCGCTCTGAAATACGTGAGCAGAGGCGGACTGAAATTGGAAAAGGCGTTGGATGTATGGAATATCGATCTGACGGACAAGGTGGCTGCGGATATCGGCGCTTCCACGGGCGGGTTTACGGATCTCATGCTTCAGTCCGGCGCGGCCAAGGTCTACGCCATCGATGTTGGCTACGGACAGCTTGACTGGAAACTGCGCAACGATCCGCGCGTGGTGAACATCGAACGCACGAATATCCGGTATTTGGATAGGGCGCTGATCGCGGAACCTCCCGACTTCATCTCCATCGATGTCTCGTTCATCTCCCTGCGCCTCGTCCTGCCGGTGGCGGTCGACATCCTGGCGCGCGGCGGGCGCATCGTGGCTCTGATCAAGCCGCAGTTCGAAGCGGAACGGGGTCAGGTGGGGAAGAAAGGCATCGTGCGAGACGCGGCGGTGCGCACAGAAACGGTGGAGAAAGTGAAGGGCTATGCGGCGGCAAACGGCCTCGCCGCCGTGGATGTCATAGAGTCGCCCATCACAGGCGCGAAAGGAAATGTGGAGTTCTTAGGGTATTTTATACGTGAAGCGGAGTGAAATGATATGAGCGGTCTTACACCGATGTTGCAACAGTATATGGAGATCAAGGAACAGCACAAGGACTGTATCCTGTTCTTCCGCTTGGGTGATTTCTATGAGATGTTCTTCGACGACGCTCTCGAAGCGACGCGGGTGCTGGATATCACCCTCACGAAGAAAAATTTTGGCGCGAACACCGAAAAAGCGCCGATGTGCGGCGTTCCGATCCATTCCGCAGATACCTATATCGCAAAACTCGTGGACCGCGGCTACAAGGTGGCCATCTGTGAACAGATGGAGGACAAACTCACGAGAGCGATAGTGTCCCGGGAGGTGATACGCGTTCATACACCCGGCACCGTAACGGGAGATTCCATGCTGAAGGCGCAGGAAAATAATTATTTAGCGTCGATCTACGAAGGAAGCGGCGGCATCGGTCTGGCCTATTGCGACATCTCGACGGGCGAACTTTCGGCCGCCGCAATAGAAGGGAAAGACTGCACAAACGTTCTGCTGAACGAGCTCTCCCGCATCGGCGCGCGCGAGTTGATCCTGTTCTGCGAGGATGAGTTGTCGGCGCTTGAAAACGTGGTGCGAAACGAAACGGATGTCTATACCTCTGTCATGCCCGAATCCTATTACGATGAGAAACGGGGCGCTCGGGCGCTCGAAACCTGCCTCGGAGCCTCGTCGCACGAACGCCTCGGCATCGGAGACGGGAGCAATGTGCGCAAGGCGCTCTACGGGATATTCGCCTATCTCGATGAGACGCAAAAACAGCAGCCTCTCCACATCAATCACGTCAATCTCTACAATTTTACCGACCATATGATCTTGGACAAGGCCAGCATCCGCAACCTGGAGTTGACGGAAACCCTGTTTGAGCGGCAGACCAACGGTTCCTTGCTCGGCGTTTTGGACAGAACGCGCACGGCGATGGGCGGCAGGCTGATGAAAAAATGGCTAAAGGAGCCGCTCATTCTCGTAGAGGCCATCAACCGCCGTTTGGACGCAGTCGAAACGCTGACGGATGGAATCCTGATGCGAAACAACATTCGCGAATATCTGAAATCCGTCTACGATCTCGAACGCTTGGCGGGGCGCATATCCTACGGTACCGCCAACGCCAGAGACCTCGTCGCTCTGAAAAACAGTACGGCGGCTCTCGCGGACATCAAAGGCGAACTCAGTGGCGCGACGCCGGGCTCTCTGCTCGCGGAGCTCGACGCGCAGATAGACGATCTCGCCGACGTATACAAACTCATCGAAGATTCCATCGCGGAAGAACCCCCTTTTACCGTCAGGGAGGGGGGCATCATCCGAAACGGTTATTCGGAGGAGTTGGACGCGCTGAAGGATTCCATCAAGGACGGCCAACAGTGGATCGCCGCCCTCGAGGGCAAGGAGCGGGAGCGTACCGGTATCAAGAATCTAAAGGTGGGCTTCAATCGCGTATTCGGTTATTATATCGATGTCACGAATTCGAATAAGGCGCTCATTCCCGACGACTACATCCGAAAGCAGACCTTGGTCAATTCGGAACGCTATATCACGCCCGAGCTGAAGGAAGTCGAATCTTTGGTACTCGGCGCGGAAGCCAACATCAATCAGATGGAGTACGACATCTTTTCGGATATCCGCATAAAACTCCGGTCATTCATCCCGGATATTCAAAGCACCTCCGTGGCCTTGGCCGCCTTGGATGTGCTGACCTCCTTTGCGGAATCGGGCGAGAAACACGGTTATGTGAAGCCCACAGTGGACGACGGCGACGTGATCGAGATCGTGAAAGGCCGCCATCCCGTCATCGAGCAGAATATGAATGGCGCTACTTTCGTGCCAAACGACGTATATATCGACAGGTCGGATCGGAGTATGCTGTTGATCACGGGGCCGAATATGGCGGGAAAGTCCACCTACATGCGTCAGACCGCCCTCATCGTCCTCATGGCGCAGGCAGGTTCTTTCGTTCCCGCGGACAGGGCGCGCATCGGCGTCGCGGATCGGCTGTATACGCGGATCGGCGCTTCGGACAATCTCGCCAAGGGCGAGAGCACCTTCTTCGTGGAGATGAACGAATTGGCCTATATCCTGAATACCGCCACGAAGCAAAGTCTCATCATATTGGACGAAATCGGACGCGGCACCAGCACCTACGACGGTCTCTCCATCGCGTGGGCCGTGCTTGAATATCTCTGTTCGGAACAGCAGGGGACGCGCACCCTCTTTGCCACACATTATCATGAATTGACCGTGCTGGAGGGGAAGCTTCCCGGTCTCGCCAACCTCAATACCGAGATCAGCGAGAGCGCGGGCGATGTCGTCTTTCTCCACCGCATTGCGGAGGGCAGCGCCAGCAGGAGCTACGGCATCCATGTCGCCAAGCTCGCGGGCGTACCCGAGAGCCTCCTTGCGAACGCGCAGGAAAAGCTGACGATGCTCGAGAGCGAGCGCAAGGAGATCGAGCTGGATTACGAGCGGCACGACGATCAAGCGCCCACGCAGCTCTCCCTGTTTAACTTTGCGCCCAATCCCGTGATCGAACGCCTGCGCGCGCTGAACATCCTTGAAATCACGCCGTCACAGGCATTCTCGATATTGGAAGAATTAAAGGAGGCCGCCGGCGATGACGCATAACAGGATAACACAATTGCCCAAGCAGGTCTTTGAGAAGATCGCCGCGGGCGAGGTGGTCACGGGGCCGCTCTCCGTGGTCAAGGAATTGGTCGAAAACGCCATCGATGCCGGCGCTTCCGCCATCACCGTAGAGATTCGGGAAGGCGGAAAAAACTACATTCGCGTCGCGGACGATGGGAGCGGCATCCGGCGCGAGGATGTCGAATTAGCTTTCATGCCCCACGCGACGAGCAAGATATTGGGAGAATCGGATCTGGATCGCATCGGCACCCTCGGCTTTCGCGGCGAGGCACTTTCGAGCATCGCGGCCGTATCACGCCTTAAGATGGTCACAAAGACGGCCGACGCCAAGACCGGTTCCGCGATTTCTACGGACGGCGGCCATATCGGTGAGGTGAAGGAGGTCGGCGCCGCAGACGGCACGACGATCATCGTGGAGGATATCTATTTCAATACGCCCGCGCGGCTGAAATTCATGAAGTCCGACAGAGCCGAGAGTTCGGCGATCATCGACTTCCTATCGAAGATTGCAGTCGCCTATCCGCATATTCGCATCAAGATGGTTAACAATAACAATATTCTGTTCTCCACCAACGGCAAGGGCGATGTCTTGCAGGCGGTGCTGACGGTGTACGGCACGAGCGGCAGCGAGGGTCTGATCCCCGTGGAGGGAGAGACGGAGCATATGTCTCTGAAAGCGCTCATCTCCGGACCGAACAACAGCCGAAAGAACCGCCGCAGCCAGATTCTGTTCGTAAACGGCCGGTATGTGACGGACGAGACCATCGCGCGCGCCATCGCCGAGGCCTATAAGGAGTATATGTTTGAGGGGCGATTTCCCATCGTCTACCTTTTTTTGCAAATTGATCCGTCGCTCGTCGACGTCAATGTGCATCCGGCAAAGAGCGAGATACGCTTCTTTGAAAATCGCAGCGTAGGGACCTTCATCAAAAATACCATCCTGTCGAAATTGGCTTCGAAAGAAGGCATACCGAACATGCCCACGGGGAACAAGTGGTCGCCCAAGGAGGCATGGGAACAGCGAAAAAAGGAGATCGAATTCTACGCGCTGAAAGACGACGCGGACGCTCCGGAGAAAAAGACGCCAAAAGGGCGAAACCCGGTGGAAATCTCGTCCGACGACGAATATGTCGAGACTGTTAACATAAAAACGTTATGGTCAAACGACTCCCCCGATGTCGATCTGCCCAAGGTCTCCGACGACCTGTCCGGCGTGGCCTACGATGCGGAAAAACCGGCGGCGGCAAACCTAAGCGACGCTCCGATCTCCGAAAAGACCGGCGCGGAGACGCGACCAAATGCGCCGATTCCCGTCACGCCAATGCAGCACGAGATGAATATCGACTCGTTGCAGGTGTTCGGCAGTGTGTTTGCCACCTACCTGTTGGCCACCGACGCGGACAGCTTCTATATCGTAGATCAGCACGCCGCTCACGAGCGCGTGAATTACGAACGGTTTCTGAATCAATACAGGAGCGCGGACAAGCTCATACAGCAGATTCTCACGCCTGCCGTCTGCAAACTCCCCGCCGCCGCGAAATCTTCGGTAGACAGTTGGGCCGCGTGGCTCACCGGTCTCGGCTTTGAGACAGAGCTGTTCGGCGACAATACTGTGATCGTCAAGACTTTCCCCGCGTTTCTGCCCTATACCGAGGCGGAAATCTTTCTCCGGGATATCATCGAAAACGCGGCGGCGGAGCCGCCCGACAACGATAAGGCGATCGAGCGACTCATTTCGCGCGCCTGCAAGCAGTCCGTCAAGGCCAACGATACGCTGAAAAACGACGAGATCGCCATGCTCCTGCGCGATCTTTCCCGCTGCGCGAATCCCTACACCTGCCCCCACGGCCGCCCCGTGTTTATCCGCATGGGCAAGCGCGATCTGGAAAGGATGTTCAAGCGCATATGAGTACGGAGGCGCGGAAAGCGATCATCGTGGCGGGGCCCACCGCCGTCGGCAAATCCGAATATGCCGTGGAAATTGCGGAGCGGTATGGCGGCGAGGTCGTTTCGGCGGACAGTATGCAGGTCTACAAGGGGCTGGACATCGGCACGGCAAAGCCGCCGCGCGAGTTGCTCGACCGCGTGCCACACCATCTCATCGGCGTCATAGACCCGGCCTCGGAATTTTCGGCGGCGGCCTACCGCGAGATAGCCGCGGAGGCGATCCGTGACACCTTCCGGCGCGGCAAGTTGCCCGTGATCGCGGGCGGGACGGGACTGTATATTCACGGACTCCTCTACGGCATGGAGTTCTCCGGCGCGGGCCGGGACGATGCGCTCCGCGAGAAATACGAGGCGATGGCTTCGGAGTTTGGGAACCTCGCCATCTATGATATACTGATAGAAAAGGATCCCGCCGTGGCGGAACGAATCCATCCGAACAACCGGAAGAAGGTCATCCGCGCGCTGGAGCGCATAGAGCGGGGCGGCGAAACGGACGGGCTGCGGACGTTTGCCGAATCCCGCGTACCCGGCGGGCTGTTCGACCCTATATTCCTGCTTTTGACGCGGGACAGGGAGGAACTTTACAGGCGCGTCGAGGCGCGCGTAGACGCCCTCATGGACGCGGGGCTTGCCGACGAGGTGCGCGGACTCATGGACAGCGGCCTCTCGCGCGCGCATATGTCTATGCTCGGCATCGGTTACAAGGAGCTGCTCGGCTGCTTCGAGGGCGAATACGATATGACGCGCGCCGTGTATCTGATCAAGCTGCATACGCGGCGATACGCGAAACGGCAGCTCACGTGGTTCAAGCGGTACGGGGACGCCCACGTATTCAACCTCTCCGTGTACGATGGGGACAGAGAAGCTGCTCTGCGCGAGGTGTTTCGCGAAATCGATGGGGCGCTTGCGACGACGTGAACGTCGGTGCGCGGGCGTAATTGCCCGGCGCGTACGCATGAGGATTGCGTCGGATTTGCGGGGATAAATTTTGAAAGAAATACACATACACAACAAGAGCGATAAGCCTGACAATATCGTGCTGAAGGAGGTGCTTCTCGAGGAA
>JAISQM010000042.1 GCA_031274195.1 Eubacteriales Family XIII. Incertae Sedis bacterium | reverse complement strand
ATTCGGGCGCGCTGGCCATCACGCGGGAGATCGCGTATTCCGACGGCGAGCGCAGCAAGGTTCGGTGTTACGGCGCGGACGATGTGCGCGAGGGTGTCGCCATCATGCACGAGGAGCAGGTGGATGTGTCCATCACGGGCAATTCCACGAATCCCACGCGCTTTCAGCATCCGGTGGCCGGCACATACAAGAAGGAATGTATCGAGCAGGGCAAGAACTATTTTTCGGTGGCTTCCGGCGGCGGCACGGGCAGGACGCTTCATCCCGACAACATGGCGGCGGGTCCGGCTTCGTACGGCATGACCGATACGATGGGCAGAATGCACTCGGACGCGCAGTTTGCCGGTTCCAGTTCCGTTCCGGCTCACGTGGAGATGATGGGCTTCCTCGGCATGGGCAACAATCCCATGGTCGGCGCTTCCGTCGCTGTGGCGGTGGCGGTGGAGCAGAGCTTTAAGTGAAAGGAACGATAGCCGTAGGCGGGAGACTTTATGCGCATATTGGGCGTTGACCCGGGTTACGCCATAATGGGATACGGTATCGTGGATATGAACGCGAACCGTTTCTCATTGGTGGAATGCGGCGCCGTTACAACCGAGGCGGGCATGGAGATGTCCGCGCGTCTCAAATACATCTACGCGCAGCTCATGGAGATCATCGCGGCTTTCGAGCCGGATGTCGCGTCTGTGGAGGAACTGTTTTTCAACAGCAACGCCAAGACCGCCATCAAGGTCGGGGAAGCGCGCGGCGCGGCGCTCCTCGCCTGCGCCAATTCGGGGTTGCCCACCTACGAATACACGCCCCTCCAGATCAAACAGGCTCTCGTGGGCTATGGCCGGGCGGAAAAGGAACAGGTGCAGGCAGTGGTGAAATCCATCCTCAATCTGAAGGAAACGCCGAAACCGGACGACGTCGCCGACGCTGTCGCGGCCGCCATCTGTCACGGCAATTCGGCCGGCTTCGTGGATCGCGTAAGTAGGGCGATGGGTAAGTGAGATGATGAATGCGAGCTATGTGCGAGAACCCAAGGAATTATCGGCGGGCGTGTTCTGGGTGAAACCCGAGGACGAGCTTTTGTTTTTTGAGATTCCCTGCAATGCCGACGGCGCGCCCAATGTCGGCGTTTCTTCCTACGTGTTCGCATCCAAGAACGGCAAGACATTTAATCATAAAAGACTTTGGGATACGTTGGGAAAAAGGGATACCGGAAATCATTCATACAGGTATTATCCGAGAGGTCGGGTGGAAATCAGAAACGGCGTGGCCGTCATCTTTTTGAATCCCAACATCAATCGCGATGAGATCATAGACAGTGTCAAGTTGCGATTCGGGCTCACGCGCGTCAATGGAATTCAAGAGGTAAAGGTGATCTCGGACGGCTCAGAACACTATACGTGTTACTTGGATGATGATAGAATAGAATAAAAGGCGGCGGGTGAATTTATGATCAGCTATATTCATGGAAAATTAGCGTATAAACTGGAAACTTCCATCGTGGTCGATACGGGCGGGGTGGGCTACGAGATATTCGTGCCGAATAATTCCCCGGTATTCCTCGCGCATGAGGGCGAGGAAGTGCGCGTGTTCACGGTCATGATCGTGAAAGAGGACGACATGAGCCTGTATGGTTTTCCCGATCGCGAATCGGTCAATCTGTTCCGGTTGCTCCTCACGGTCAGCGGCGTCGGCGCAAAGGCGGCGATGGCTATCCTCTCCGTTTTATCCGCGCAGGAAGCGGCAAAGGCCATTACTTTCGGCGACGCGACCCTGCTCACGCGGGCGAACGGCGTGGGCAAAAAGTCCGCCGAGCGCATCATTCTGGAATTGAGCGACAAGGTGAGCGGTATGGGCGGCGGAGCGGCCTCCATGTCTCCGGCGGCGCGGGGACGCGAGACGGATCCAAAGGCGGAAGCCATCGAAGCGCTGTTGGGATTCGGTTACAGCAGATCGGAAGCCGGCGCGGCCGTGATGGGCATCGAAGACGAGGGACTCGCGGTGGAAGAATACGTGAGACTGGCGCTGAAAAGCATGGGATAACCGGAGAGGAAGCAGATGAGCGACGACGCGGCGAGAATCGTAAGCGTAAACAATGTGGGCGCGGATGAGGTGTTGGGAGATACGACACTGCGTCCCAAACATCTGACGGAGTACATCGGACAAAAGAATGTGACCGACAACCTGAAGATATTCATCGAGGCGGCGGGGAAGCGGGGCGACGCCTTGGACCACGTGCTGTTTTACGGGCCGCCGGGTCTCGGCAAGTCGACCCTCGCGGGGATCATCGCCAACGAACTCGGCGTCGATCTTAGGATCACGTCTGGGCCGGCCATCGAACGGGCGGGCGACCTTGCGGCTCTCCTGACGAATCTGAACGACAGCGATGTCCTCTTTATCGACGAGATTCATCGGCTGAACCGCTCCGCCGAGGAAATTCTCTATTCGGCGATGGAGGATTATGAGATAGATATGATCGTCGGCAAGGGCCCTTCGGCCAAGTCCTACCGAATTCCCCTCGCGCGATTCACGCTGATCGGCGCCACCACGCGGGCGGGTAGCCTTACCGCGCCCCTGCGAGACAGGTTCGGCATCGTCAGCAAATTTGAGATGTACACACCGGAGGAATTGGCGGAGATCATCCGTCGTTCGGCGGTGCTGCTGAACGTGGAGATAGACGAGGCTTCCCTTATGGAGATGGCGCGGCGCTCTCGCGGCACGCCCCGCGTGGCGAACCGACTGCTCAAGCGCGTGCGGGATTTCTGTCAGGTGCGGGGCGAGGGGTATATCGACATGAAGATCACGGAGGACACACTGCATTCCCTCGGCATCGACAAACTGGGGCTTGAGGGGCTCGACCGGGACATCCTGCGGCTCATCATCGACCGATTCGGCGGCGGGCCCGTCGGCATCGACACCATTTCCGCGGCGATCGGAGAGGAGCGGGTGACGATCGAAGACGTGTACGAACCCTACCTCATGCAGGCGGGTTTCCTGCACCGGACACAGAAAGGCCGCGTGGCGTCGCCCGACGCCTATCTGCATCTGGGGCTGACGCCTCCTGCTCCGGACAGCGGACAGCTCTCATTCATCGACGAAGACAAGGAAGATACAGATCACGACGTATGGACATAAACCTGTTTGACTATCATCTGCCGGAAGACCGCATCGCCCAATATCCCGCTCGAAAGCGGGATGAATCGCGATTGCTCGTCGTGCATCGGAGCGACGGACGCGTGGAACATCGGCGTTTTTTCGATATCGCCGAATATATTCATGCCGGCGATGTGCTGGTGCTCAACAACTCAAAGGTGATCCACGCCCGGCTCATCGGCACAAAGATTTCCACGGGCGCGGTCATCGAGCTGTTTTTGGTCGGGCGGATTGACAGAGGAGAGGGCGATAATACGATCTCGCGGAGCGGCATATTTCCGGCCGCGGACGATCTGTGGGATGAGGCGGGGCAGGCGGATTGGGAGGTCTTGGCGAAACCCGCGAAGCGGCTGAAAAACGGCGACATCGTGACCTTCGGCAAGGGATTGAATGCCGAGATGTTGGGCGCGAACGAGGACGGCGGCAGGATCGTCCGCTTTCGTTGGACGGGCAGTTTCGCAGAGCAGATCGAGCGCCTCGGCAGGGTTCCGTTGCCGCCGTACATCAAGCGGCAAGCTATAGGTGAGGACAAACTGCGCTACCAGACGGTGTATTCCGAGGTGCCCGGCTCCGTAGCCGCGCCGACCGCCGGGCTGCATTTTACGACGGAGTTGATCGAGCGTCTGCGGCAGAAGGGCGCGGAGTTCGCTTATGTCACGTTGCATGTCGGTCTCGGGACATTTTTGCCCGTCAAGACGGAGCGCGTCGAGGATCACGTGATGCACCGCGAGGCGTTTCACATCGGCGAGGCCGCCGCAAGGACGATCGCCGCCGCGAAGCGGGAAGGGCGGCGCGTCGTCTGCGTCGGCACCACGTCTGTGCGGACGGTGGAGAGCGCCGCGAAACACAGCGAACACAGCGGTGAAACGGACATCTTCATCTATCCCGGATATGAATTCCGCGTGACGGACGGACTTTTGACGAACTTCCACCTGCCCAAGTCCACGCTGCTCATGCTCGTCTCCGCTTTCTACGACAGGGAAAAGGTGTTGAAACTGTACGACGAAGCCGTTGAAGAAGGCTATCGATTTTTCAGCTATGGCGACGCCATGCTGCTGGTATAAACATTAATTGAGAGTTACGGTTTAATATTTTGATCGAAACTATTCAACTATGAAGGAGTTGAACATGAAAGATAACGCCGCAGTGCGCTTCCAATTGCTGCATACCGATCCCGCCACGAAGGCGCGGCGCGGACGGCTTACGACCCCGCACGGCACGGTGGAAACGCCCGTGTTCATGCCGGTGGGAACCGCCGCCACCGTCAAAGCCGTGAAGCCGGAGGACGTGAAGGCGCTCGGCGCGGAGATTCTCCTATCCAACACCTACCATCTGTTTCTGCGCCCCGGGCACGAGATCGTCAAGGAGGCGGGCGGACTGCATACATTCATGAACTGGGACGGCCCCATATTGACCGACAGCGGCGGATTTCAGGTGTTCAGCCTCGGTGCCATGCGGAAGATCAAGGAGGCGGGCGTGGAATTTCGTTCCCATATCGACGGTGGGGCGCATATGCTCACGCCGGAGAAATCCATCGAGATACAGAACGCGTTGGGCGCCGACATCATCATGGCTTTCGACGAATGTACGGATTATCCGGTGGATCGGACGTACGCGGAGGAAGCGGCAGAGCGCACGACGCGCTGGCTTTTGCGCTGCAAGGCGGCGCACCGCGATACGGAGCGTCAATCTCTGTTCGGCATCATGCAGGGCGGCATGTACAAGGATCTGCGCAAGCGGAGCGCGGAACAGATCACCGGCATGGATCTGCCGGGTTATGCCATCGGCGGGCTCAGCGTGGGAGAACCCAAACAGATGATGTACGACATCCTTGACGACTGCGTGGATCTGCTGCCTGCGGATAAACCTCGCTATCTGATGGGCGTCGGCAGTCCGGACGCGCTCTTTGAGGGCGTGGAGCGGGGCGTCGACATGTTCGACTGCGTGCTACCCACACGCGAAGCCAGACACGGCAGCGTCATGACCTCTCGCGGCGACTTAAATATCAAAAATGCCCGCTACGCGCGGGATTTTGGGCCACTCGATCCCGAATGCGACTGCTATACCTGCTCGCATTACAGCCGCGCCTATCTGCGCCACCTGTTCAAATCGGGCGAAATCATGTCCGCCATGCTGCTGTCCATTCACAACCTGCGCTTTCTCACGCGCACGATGGAAGAGATACGGCAATCCATCGAGGATGGTCGGTTCCTCGCATTCAAGGAATCATTCTTTTCTTCTTGGAATGCAAACGAATAAGACTGAACCGAATGGGAAAAATCACCTTGACGACCGTTCGCAACCATGGTAATATATACTATATTGCATATTTAATACCATGTCATTGGAATAGTCATAGGAGAACTAACCCATGAAAATCAAACAAACCGACAGAAATTCTCAACTTACCGCCCACACAAAATCTGATATAATCTATCTAAAGGAAACGATGGAGCAGGGATGCTTCGCCGCCGTTCAATTTTCCCGCGTGAAGGGAAGTGATTGTGTTGGCTGACGATTCCGGGACATCATAAAGAGCGCAGTTGAAATTCCACATCAATCCCATCAATTATGTCGATCTTTCATCTTTCACCGTGACTTCTCGTCGATAGGGGAGGATTCGCCGCGAGGCGAAGCCGTTCGCACCTGCGGAGACAAATGGGGACGGAGACAAATGGGGACGGAGTTAACGTCTTAGACAGGAGACAAATGGGGACGGAGTTAACGTCTTACAAGACAAATGGGGACGGAGTTAACGTCTTTGGAACCGGATACAATGGGGGACTGAATGAATATTTCAAAGCGCAAGATTTTTTGGACCGCCGTTGGACAAGAGAAATGGTTGAATAGAAGGTCCCAAACCGGTCTGCAATTGGTCTGCAAAAGGAAGTGGTTCGTGTACGATTTCCGGAATCCGTGCAAAAAGTATTTTTTTCCATAACTCATTTAAATGTGATAAAATCAACTTAATGAGTTCAGTACCCGAAACAATCACTTTGTGGAGGAGATCGTCAGAACCGGTATCAAGGTGGCGCAGAGCACCGTCGTTGGAGGACAAAGGGGGGTGTATTCGATAAGTTGTAGAACGAGAGGGAAGGGGCACAGTGAACACAAAAAAACGTCCCCGCTGTGTTCCCCCGCTGTGTTCCGCGATGAACGAAATTGCGAAGCGTAATATGCTGATTATTGTTGATGGAGGCAAAGCGTGAGTGATCATACAATGAGCATGAGTTCTTTAGAAGATGAAAACCAACTTCTAAAATCGGAGTTAGCTGAACTGCGCGCGGAGGTTAGAGAGCTTAGGGAAGGGCAAACTACCGCTTTCATCGTGGGTGATGCGATTGCAGACGGTATCTGCCAGGTGGATCCGAACGGCATCGTAACGAGCATCAACAGAGGTTACACGGATATCACCGAAATCACCGAGGATGAAATTATCGGAAAAAGCATCGAGGAAATGCTCGCGCAAAACTACTTTTCAAATGCGGTTTCCATGGAGGTTATCCGAACGAAAAAGAATGTTTCCGCGATGGCAACGATCACGAAGAATGGCCGTCAGGTGTTGCTTGTAGGTGCCCCGTTTTTAGACAAAAATGGAGACATTGTAAAGGTAATCACCGTCATGCGTAATCTGACGGAGTTAGTTAAACTCAAAGAGAAACTCGTTAAGACAGAGGAAGAAAAGCGGAAGTACAAGGCGGAATTGAACAATCTGAAGATGGAACGGCCTGAGAACGATTTCATCGGACACAATGTGCAGATCGTTAAAATCCGTGAACTTATTGACTACGTTGCACAAACGGATGCGACCGTATTGATTACAGGGGAGACCGGAACAGGCAAAGAGATCGTCGCCCGTGAGATATTCCGGAAGAGCAGTAGGAGCAAAGGACCCTATGTCAAGGTGAACTGTTCGGCGATTCCTGAGAATCTACTCGAGTCGGAACTCTTTGGCTACGTAAAAGGCGCTTTCACCGGCGCGAATAAAAAAGATAAAAAAGGACTCTTTGAGGTTGCGACCGGCGGAACAATTCTTCTCGATGAGATCAGCGAGATGCCTCTTTTGTTGCAAAGCAAGATTCTAAGAGTGCTTCAAGAGCGGGAACTGACTCGGGTTGGCGGCACGGAGAGCATTAAATTCAATGTGCGCGTGATCTCGTCGACTAACAAAAATCTGGAGGAGATGATCAAAGAGAAACAATTCAGGTCGGATCTCTATTATCGGCTGAATGTGTTCCCAATCAATATCCCGCCGCTTCGAGAGCGCATAGATGACATCACGGAGATCACCGCTGCTTTCCTTGCAAAATACAATCGGACGTACGGTAAGAACAAGATATTTGAACGAAGCGCTCTGACTGCGCTAATGTCCTACTCTTGGCCCGGCAATGTTCGGGAACTTGAAAATGTAGTGGAACGGCTCGTTATTATTCCGACAGCGGACAAACTTGATAGAGACACCGTTGAAAGTCTCATTCAGGTTGGCGGAAACGAAGGCGATGAGATTGAAGCGATTTTGAAGCAGAGCATCGGTCTCAAGCACGCGCTAAACGACTATGAGAAGAGGATTATTCAAAAAGCCATAGGCGAGTATGGGACATCCTATGCGGCTGCGGAAGTCTTAAAAACAACGCAGCCAACAATCGTCCGTAAGGCGCATGCACTCGGAATTCCACTGAATAGAAAATAACTTAATACGATATCGTATCAATAATGCAATATTGTATTGCCGCCGGAAAGTCTAAGCGTTAACACCCCAAACTGATATCGACGATTTGCTTGATACATTATTGTATTATGCTTGTAGTTTTCTCGGGACAGATTTACAGATATAAAAAACAATCAAAAACACTTAAACCGTTGCAAACACAACGGTGTATTGTTTTACATATGTTGATATATGAACCTCTGTCAGTCTTGGCACGTATATTGCTCTTTTAAATCGTTCATAAGGAAATAAAAGCTCGAATTTCTTACATGCATGAATTGGGATCACGAGAGGAGGCAAACTTGATTAAGCGAACGATTGAGGAATTGAACGCCTACGATGCGCCCGGTCATTTCAAGATGACGGCGATGCGCATCCATGGCAAGGAAGAGACAGGTGCGGAGAAATTCTGGATCGGGTTATCGACATTCCTGCCCGGCGGCGGCGCGGAATACGCGTATGAAGACAATCCGCTCGAAAAAGTGTATTACGTG
>JAISQM010000063.1 GCA_031274195.1 Eubacteriales Family XIII. Incertae Sedis bacterium | reverse complement strand
TATAAACTGCGAAATCGGCCGTGGCTCGTGCCGCTGCCCCCCGTTCTCGTGAACGGGATCATCATCGGCGCGATGCTCTACTTCGTCTACGGCGTGGAACCCTCGCTCGTGATCGACATAGCGTGGGTGTCGCTCGGTCAGTTGCTTGCCTGCTACGTATTGGGCTACCCGCTGCTGAAGTATATGGAACGGCACAAGCGCATATTCCGACTATAGTTGTAGGAATCTCACCGAGATTTTTTCAGCGCTTTGTGGTATCATTACATTAATTGAGATAAAAGAGATTTCAGTTCAGAGCGCCAAGCGAAACAGGCGCGGCGCTTGAATGGAAACAAAAGGAGAACGAAGTGACAAAGCTGCTGGTGGTAGACGACGAACAGAAGATACGCGGCGTCATCCGGGAATACGCCGAATTCAACGAATTCACCGTTACGGAGGCCGGCGACGGTATGGAGGCGGTGGCTCTGTGCCGCGAGAATGATTTCGACATCATCATCATGGACGTGATGATGCCGAAGTTGGACGGATTCTCCGCAGTGAAAGAGATTAAAAAGACGAAGGATGTGCCCGTGATCATGCTGTCGGCGCGCGGCGAGGAATACGACAAGCTCTTTGGATTTGAGTTGGGCATCGACGATTACATGGTAAAGCCGTTCAGTCCCAAAGAGTTGATGGCGCGCATCGGTGCGATATTGACTCGGCGGCAGCCGGCCGACGAAACATCGTCCAAGATGGTTTTCGACGGGCTCGAGATAGACATTCCCGCGCGAGAGGTAAAGATGGACGGCGAGCCGATAGAACTCACGCCCAAGGAGTATGACCTGCTTTTCTATTTGGCGGAGAGAAAGAATATGGCGCTTTCGCGCGACCAACTGCTGAAGGATATATGGGGTTATGATTATTTTGGCGACGACCGAACCATCGACACACACATTAAGAATTTGAGGAATAATCTCGGAGAATACAGGGATAAAATCGTTACACTTCGAGGCGTCGGCTATAAATTTGAGGACAAATGAAATTCAAAATTGACACGAAAAGCCTGAAGTTTAAGCTGTGGGTATATTTTTTGCTTTTTGCCGGTCTTCTCATGGCCATTCTTTGGTTGCTGCAAGTACTCTTTTTGAATAACTACTATCAGTCGATGAAGATTCGTGAAACGAGGAATGTGGCGACCCTCATCGAAAATCTGTACAAGGCCGGCGACCGCACGGAGATTCGCGCGCAGATCACGAACATCTATCGGCGGAACGACATGTACATCGAGATCAAGACCGAGAGCGGCCTGCCCATCTTCATTCCGAACATCAACATCGAAAGCGAGAGCGGCACAGAGGACGAGTCGCAGACGGGTGACGGCACGGCGAGCAATTCGTCCGGCTCGGACGATACCTCGGATTTGGAGAAGACCGCCAATTTGAACGACACGACGAAGAAGGAGTCGGCGACGATGCCGCATCTGCCCCCGAGCGATTATCAGGCGGAGATCGGGAAGCTGACGAAAGAGCTTATTTCCAGTAAGGATTTGAGCATCAGCAAGCAGGTGACGGATCCGGAGACGGGACTCATCACGTTGGAATACGCCGCCTATCTCAGTTCGAAAGACGAAGATCGAAATATTCTGTTCATCTTTTCGCCCCTCTATCCAATGGAATCGACGATTGAAATCTTTTCGGATCAACTGATCTATATCACGATCATATCCATGATTATCGCGTTTTTGCTGTCGTTCTATTTGTCACGAAAGATTACGCATCCGCTCTCAAAGATCACAGAATCGGCGGCGAAACTCGGCGAAGGCGAATACGGCATCGTGTTTGAGGGCGGCCCCTATTCCGAAATCGCGCGGCTCGCGGATACGCTGTCCTACACCTCGTTGGAGCTGGCGAAGGCGGACAATATGCAGAAGGACCTCATCGCCAATGTCAGTCACGACCTGCGCACCCCGCTGACGATGGTCATCTCTTATGCCGAGATGATTCGCGATCTCTCCGGCGAGGATCCGAAAAAGCGCACCGAACACCTGCAGGTGATCATCGACGAAGCGGATCGCTTGAACAAGCTCGTGAGCGACCTGCTCGAAATATCGAGGATGCAGTCCGGGAAGCAGGACCTCAAACTCTCTGAATTCTCATTGAAAGAAACCATCGAAAACCTGCTGCAATCCTACACGGGTTTCGTGGAACAGGAAGGCTACAAGCTCATCTTCATCAGCCACGGCGATGGCGTCATCCTCGCCGACGAGGACAGGTTGAAGCAGGTAATCGCCAATCTCGTCAGCAATGCTTTCAAGTACAGCGGGCGGGACAAGACCGTCGAGGTCAAGATGTTTGACGAGGGGAGCCATGTACGGTGCGAAGTGAGCGACCACGGCATCGGCATACCCAAGCGGGATTTGAAACATATCTGGGAACGCTACTACAAGGCCAGCACTAACTATCAGCGCTCGGACAGCACCGGTCTGGGACTCTCCATCGTCAAGGAAATACTCCTGCTTCACGGCGCCGCCTTCGGAGTAGAGAGCGCATTGAAAAAAGGCAGCACATTCTGGTTCGAAATCAAAAAGCCGGAGCCTGCGGCGGCGGAACAGCCGAACGAGTGAAATGAGGATAAGTGTGAGAGAATCTCACACTTCCGCCATGTGCGTTTCCTGCCGTAGGCAGGAAAAATCGCACGGCAGTAGATCAGGGCTTTGCTCCATCTACTGCATAGAAGTTTGGCGGATCGAAATTTATCAACTATTTGTGCCGCCGTAGCGCGGCGGAATGGAGCAAAGAATGGCTAAGAAAAACGCGGCGACCGTATTCGTCTGCAAAGAATGCGGCTACGAGAGTCTCAAATGGATGGGGCAATGTATCTGCGGCGCGTGGAACAGCTTCGCGGAGGAACGGGTTTCCGCGGATGCGGCGGACGATCCAAGAAGCCGCGCATTGCCGACCGGTGCGCGAAAAAACGCCGACGCAGTCAAGCTCGTCGATGTCAGATCCGACCGAAAACACCGTCTCAACACGGGCATAGACGAGCTCAACCGCGTGCTCGGCG
>JAISQM010000056.1 GCA_031274195.1 Eubacteriales Family XIII. Incertae Sedis bacterium | reverse complement strand
TACGTCATACAATTCACGAAGAAAGGCCGCGTGGCCTATATCTCCCATCTCGATCTGCAGCGTCTGTTTCTGCGCGTCTTTCGCGCGGCGGAAATGAAACCCGCGTATTCGAGCGGTTTTAATCCCCATCCCAAACTCGGTCTGGCGCTGCCGCTCTCCACGGGATTCTCCTCCGACTGCGAGTACCTCGAAGTCGAGACGGATGCGGCGCCGAGCGCTGTGGCAGAGCGCCTCCGAGGGCGTATGCCGGAGGGCATTGAGATACGGAACGTATGGGAAAAGGAGACGTGGGAACGCGATGTCGCGGGCGCGGGCGGTGGAAAATCCTTGGCTTCCCGCGTGCGCTTTGCGGAATATGAGATCATCGCGCCGTCGTTTGCAGGCGTGGAAACAGCGCTTGAAACCTATCTGCGCAAGGATGCCATCCTCATCGAAAAGGAGAGCCGAAAGACGAAACGGATATCGCGCGTCGATATCCGTCCCCTGATCTCGGCTTTCGAATGCGTCCGCGTGTTCAACCGGCTGGTACAGTTTCGCTGTACGCTTGCCGCGGGCGGAGATAAAAATCTCAACCCACTGACCTTGATGGAATCGTTCTACGAATCCTCGGGTTTAGCCTTTGACGCAGACGCCTTCGATGTGCGTCGAACGCGCATTCTCTTTACCTGAAAAAACGCCAAATCTTTGATCCTCGGTAGATGTTGCTTCGGCTAAGACCATGAAACATTGCGACTATCGTCTGTTTATTTTATAATCCACAAATTCCCTATGTTGCGAAATATGAGTGTGAGAGTATTGAAATTATTTTCATTACATATATTGACATGCAAGCAAGTAAGTTGTATAATGGGTGCAATTGTGGAACGGTTACGGTCGACATGCTTAACCGTAACTATATTGCGTTTACCTGTATAAACGAGGTAAGAAAGGATGAGATCATGGGAACATTGGTTGGAAAATTGAAAAGTATGGGGATCGATCTCGGAAATCCCACGCACGTGAAGAAGACCTTGATTTTTCTTGCGGTAGTTCTTGTTCTGATCGTCGCGGCGTTCATTCATTTTTCGGGAGGCGGCGGAACTGAGAGTGCGGCGGTGGTTCGTGGGGAAGATGTGACGGATAGCTCGGTGAGTGCGGACGTAAGCGCCGCCGCAGTCGAGATTTCCGAGGAAGCCCCTCCGGCGGCGATCTACGTGGACGTGGCGGGAGCCGTAAATCGGCCGATGGTCGTCGAACTTCCCGGAGGCAGCAGGGTGTTTGAGGCCATAGAGGCGGCAGGCGGAATGACGCCGGAGGCCGACGCGCGGTATCTGAATAGAGCCGCGACATTGAATGACGGCGACCGCGTCTACGTGCCCACGGCGAGCGAGGTCGAGGGCGGAGCCGAGATACCGGGCGCTGCGGGTGTTGATACGGCAGTGCCCGGAGCGGCGAGCACCGGCACATCGGCGGACGGAAAGATCAACATCAATACGGCGGACTCGGACACGCTACAACAAATCACCGGCGTTGGACCGGCCACCGCGCAGAAGATATTGGACTATCGAACGCAAAACGGCAAATTCGCGGCGATAGAGGACATACAGAACGTCAGCGGCATAGGAGCAAAGACCTTCGAAAAGATGAAGGATCAGATCACCGTGTGACGTGCCTCTATTTACAGTCCAGTGGGGCATCTCGCGGCGGGATGCCCCACTAAACTATAAGATTAGCTATCGAAGATTCAAGATTCGAGAGATAACGAATTTGTTATTGATAACACGAGAAGATATATGTTACAATGTTAGTAACGGAAGGGGAAATGTTGTATAAGGTAATCACCTATAAAAACCGTAACGGTAAAGACGAAGTAGCTGAATATATCAATGAACTCAACGAAAAGATGGGGACAAATAAAGACGCGCGCATTCATTACAAAAAAATGATGGAGTATATCGGACAGCTTCAAACTTACGGCGTAGTGGTCGGAAAACCCGCCATAGAGCACATGACCGGGACGGATTTATGGGAGCTAAGACCGACAAATGACCGTATCCTCTTTGCTTATTGGACGGATAATGTTTTTATATTGCTCCATCACTTTACTAAAAAGACGCAAAAAACGCCGCCTCGGGAAATTGAGCGAGCGCAGAGAAAACTAAAAGACTTCATAGAAAGGTATGGTAACTGATATTATGAGCATAACGATCAAGGGCGATACTTTCACGACATTTGACGATCTTTGGCGTGCGTCTAAGCTTACCGAAGTCGAAAAGGACGAAATACAGCTTAAAATCGAGCTTGTGGGAAAACTCATAGAAGCCCGCGAGAGTAAAGGCATATCACAAAAAAGACTTGCGGAAATGTCCGGATTGAAACAACCTGCCATAGCAAGGCTTGAACGTATGCAAGCCACGCCGCAAATTGATACTCTTTTTAAGGTATTAAAGCCGCTGGGATATACGCTTGCAATCGTGCCTGACGTGCCGGAGCAATGAGCCAACAGAGTGGTTCACCATCTTCCGCGATCGCGCAGAACCATGGTAACATGAAAAAGTTAGCGCAACCCCTCGAGGCGATTTTGTGAATCACAATGCAGATTGATGTTTCAATGCAAAAAATTACTTGCATACGTAGCCTGATTTGATAGAATTGGAGT
>JAISQM010000055.1 GCA_031274195.1 Eubacteriales Family XIII. Incertae Sedis bacterium | reverse complement strand
TACTCCAATTCTATCAAATCAGGCTACGTATGCAAGTAATTTTTTGCATTGAAACATCAATCTGCATTGTGATTCACAAAATCGCCTCGAGGGGTTGCGCTAACTTTTTCATGTTACCTTCCACATCAATCCCATCAATTATGTCGATCTTTCATCTTTCACCGTGACTTCTCGTCGGCAGGGGAGGATTCGCCGCGAGGCGAAGCCGTTCGCCCTCGCGCACCCTTGATTATTCCTCCTCGCTATGTCATAATCGTATTAACAAAAAGGAGAGTGACACATGCCGATATTGGTACAAAAGGGCTTGCCCGCTTACAATATTCTGAAAAAAGAGAACGTATTCGTCATGCGCAAGGAGAGGGCGGAGCGGCAGCAGATACGGCCGATTCGCGTCGCCATCATCAACCTCATGCCGATCAAGGAGATCACGGAGACCCAGTTGATTCGTATGCTCGCGAACACGCCGCTGCAGGTCGATCTGCATCTGCTCACGCTGGCTACCCACGAATCGACGCATACCGATCCGCTCCATATGGAGACCTTCTATATCAAGTTTGACGAGATCAAGAACGAGCGATTTGATGGGCTGATTATCACGGGTGCGCCCGTGGAGACCATTCCTTTCGAGGCGGTGGATTACTGGAAGGAACTGACGGAGATCATGGATTTCTCGCTGACGAACGTGTTCAGCACCCTGCATCTGTGTTGGGGCGCGCAGGCCGCGCTGTATTACCATTTCGGCATCGAGAAGCAGATCATGGACAAGAAGCTGTTCGGCGTGTTCAAACACACGGTGAAGGACAAACGCTCCGAATTTACGCGGGGTTTCGACGAGGAATTCTACGTCCCGCATTCGAGATATACGCAGATACGCAAGGAGGACGTGGAAAAGGACGGCCGGCTCAAGATACTCGCGGAGTCGAAAGAGGCGGGATTGCACATGCTCATGACGCGCGACAAACGCCAGTTGTTTCTGCAGGGGCATTCGGAGTACGATTGGGATACGCTGAAGTTGGAGTACGAGCGGGATCGGTTAAAGGGTGACGATATAGATGTTCCCGTAAACTACTTCAAAAACGATGATCCGTCGAAGCGCGTCGTCGTAAAGTGGAGCGGTCACGGCAATCTTTTCTTCGCGAACTGGCTCAACTTTGTGTATCAGGAGACACCTTACGATCTGAACGACCTGGATAAATGTTGGAAGGCCGCCGGAATATGAGCGGTGAAAACGTAAATCCC
Organism: Eubacteriales Family XIII. Incertae Sedis bacterium; assembly: GCA_031274195.1. Classification (GTDB taxonomy): domain Bacteria; phylum Bacillota; class Clostridia; order Peptostreptococcales; family Anaerovoracaceae; genus JAISGB01. Next base: position 14,106 of record JAISQM010000055.1, on the reverse strand, counting down.
TGCGTTCACGCGGACATCTGCGGCGGCTGCGTCTATCAGGGCGTGCCATACGCGGAACAGTTGGAGATGAAAAACGCGCGCGTATTGGAGCTTCTGCTGGAATACGGTGTCACCTGCGGCTCCTACACCGGCGCGCATCCCAGTCCCCACACCCGCGCCTACCGGAACAAGATGGAATACAGCTTCGGCGACGAGGTGAAGGACGGCCCCATGACGCTGGGTCTGCATCGCAAGAAAAGCTACATGTCCGTGCTGAACACGGACGGTTGTCTCATCGTGCCGGACGATTTCAATACGATTCGCCGCGAGACGCTGTCCTATATGACGGAGCGCGGCCACAGTTTCAGGCACAAGCGGACGCACAGCGGCTTCCTGCGCAATCTCGTCGTCCGCCGAGGAGAGAACACGGGCGAATTGTTGATCAATCTGGTCACCGCAGACGGGGAAACGTTGGACGAGGCGGGTTTTCTGGGCTTGCTTCGCTCCCTCGATCTCGATGGCAAGATCGTAGGAATCCTGCATACGACTTACTGCGGGCGGGCGGACACCGTCGCCTGCGACAGCGTGAAGACGCTGTATGGGCAGGACTTTTACCATGAACATATGCTCGGACTTGACTTCAAGGTGAACGCGTTTTCCTTTTTTCAGACGAATACCTCGGCGGTGGAGGCCATGTTCGCCTCGGCGCTCGCGCTTCTGCCGGATACGAGCGACAAGAAGATCTTCGACATCTACTGCGGCGCCGGCGCCATCTCTTTGGCACTCGCGCAGTCTGCACGGGAGGTCGTCGGCATCGAAATCTCCGCCGATTCCATCCTTGCCGCACGGGAAAACGCGGCGCGCAATCACATCGAAAACTGCCGTTTCATCGAAGGCGACGCCCTCGAAGCCTTAGACGGTCTCCCGGAGCGTCCCGACGTGATCGTGGTGGATCCGCCGCGCATGGGCGTTCATCCCAAGGCACTGAAAAAGATCATTTCATATGGCGTGAATGAGTTGATCTACATCAGTTGCAACCCGAAGACCTTTTGCGAAAACATGGCCGTCCTCGCCGCGAATGACTACAAACTCGACACGCTGAATGTCTGTGATAATTTCCCCTTTACGAAGCATATCGAACTCTTTTCACACATTATTAAGAGATAACGATTCAAGCGTCACGTTATTTTACGACGTTTGAATCATTCTGATCAAATTTCGGCAAGCATTGATTTTGTGCCGTTTCTATATCCTTTTGATTCTACACTAATGTTAACAAATCCCTTACGCCCCACTAAGTGTAAAAAAAATATATTGAAATTCATTCAACAATAAAGTACAATAAGATGAGTGTTTAACAACGTTAGTTAACTTATAGAAGTAGGATTAGAAGTTAAAAATTTGATAATGACAAACTTAGTAGTGGCAAACATTAGCATGTTCAGAGTATAGCTGAAATTTAAGAAAGGGAAAAATCATGCAAAGGAGGAAAAATAGCAGGCGCCGCGCTTTGCTCGCGGTCGCCATTTCTGTATCGTTAATTGCTTCGAGTTTGACAGTTTGGAATGATTTTGCAAATGCGGAGGATGTTTCGCCTCAAAACAGCGAGCCGCAACCGCTGTCTGTATCGGTTCAGGCGCCGCAGAGCGGTGTGACGGAGCCGGCAGGCGCGCACCATCCGTTGCTCGTATCATTCAGCGGCAGCGCCGTCGATGGCGTAGCCATCGTAATTCCTATACCGGCGGGAGGAAATTACGATATTCCCAATCCGCCCGGGGCCGCCGCAGTGGAATACAAGGCGAATTGGAGCGGATTTGTATATAACGGAACGACGATGCCCACGGGGGACTACGCGGTGGTCTGGATGCCCGGCACCAACGGCAATGTGGCCAGCGACTTCACCTTTGCGTATTGGTTTACGAACGGTACCACGCCGGACGGTGCCAAGGAAACCATCAAGGCATATATCCTCGAGGCGAGGGATATCGTGAATAAAAATCCCGGGCGCATTGTACCCGGAGGCAAGTCCGCCGAATCGGCGGAGGTCGAGCTCATCGCCACGGCCAAGGAATCATGGGCAGTCACGAAGACGATTACCGATCCCGCCGCAGCCGGCGATCAGCTATTCTCCGCATTGCGCGCGCGTTCCTATTCCGATGTCGTGCTCGGCAAGGACAATTTGCATCGCATCACCTACCAACTGAAATTGGCCGGCAGCGCGAAAGCGGGCGATTACGGTCGCCTCCTCATGAAGCGGATTGCGATACGCGACGAGCTGTCGGGCTTTCTGCCGGGCGGGGCGCCCGTGTCCATCGATGTCAATGAGGGAGGCGTGCCAATTTCCGCGAATATCTCGGGAACGGGTCAGACAAGAACCATCGAGTTCGACGTCCCAAATGTGAATCCGAGCGCGTTCAGCGCAGATCGGACGTTTGAGGTCTCTGTCGTTTTCAAAAAGGACGACTATACGAACATGCTCAAACAGAATCCCATTTTGCAGGCGCCGCATCCGATCAAAAACAGCGCCGTCGCGATCCGGGAACCGGTCACGGGCGGCACGTTTGTTCAGAACACCTCGTCGGTCGCCGAGGCAGCTTTCGGTTGGTCGCAGGCCGAAGCGACGATGCCGTCCCTGACCATCGAAAAGTATCTGTCCGTCAGCGGCACGACGAGACCCTACACGACGCAATTGGCCAACAGGTATGAGGGGGCGGCATATGTCGATGGCGACGATTCCGTCGTGAAATTCGCGTTGCAACCGGTCGATCCGAACAATCACAACAATCACATAGGGCCGCCGATCGTGCAATCGTTGAAATTGCAGAGCGGCAATGCGCGCGCCGTGTTTTCCGCCGGCAGCATTCCCTCGGGTACGTATCTTTTGATGGAGACAGTACCCATTAACGGCGATATTCCCGTGAATAATCCCGCGGTCGTCGTGGTGTCCGATCCGGATCCCAACACGGGCATCTCGACGATCACCGTGGATAAGGTGGACTACACCTCCGGAAATTCCTACATCGTCACGAATACGGCGACGGGTGTCGGCCGCATCCGCGCCCATGCCGAGAAACAGGAGCGTTTCCAATATCCCGCGGCCTATACGGATTTTCCGGATGTCATTCTGGGTCTGTATGACGGGACGAATCTGATCGCGACGGGTGCCGCCGTAAATCCGAGCGGCGAGCTGTGGTTCGAAAATGTACCGCTCGCGCCGAAGAACGGCGGGTATACGGTCGCCCATGTCGATCATCCCGCCGGCTTGCTCGACGGATATTTACAGCCCGCGTCCGTCCCCGTCACGGTGAGTGCGACCGTAGCCGGCGACGCGAATCTTCGCTATAACCGCGATGCCGGCGGCTTCAAGATGGGCAAGCTGTTTATCAATCCGGATGATACCGTCGCGTCCGTGAGCAATTGGAGCGCGTCTTTTGAAATCTACGACAGTGTGGGCAACGCGCCGGCGCTGCCGAACGGGCAGGGCGCGTTTACGATCAGGTCCACCGGCGTAAGTCATATTCCGATCGAGTTGCCGCAGGGCGACTACGTGCTGAAAGAAACCGGACTTACTATCGCCGGCATCACAAACGCGGCAAGCGACTATGAGTTGAACGCCGGCAACGACATTAAAATCCATATAACCGCGGGAGACTTCAGCGCGATTCCAACGGGTCCCGCGAATAAAGTGAATTCGTCGGGGCAGATACTCAATAGGTCGCTGTACGGTCAGCTTGCGATCCAAAATTTCGATTTTGACGGAACGGGGTTGGAAGGGGACTTTACGGTGACGCCCGTTTCCGGCGGCAGTCCGATGAATGTGAAAGTTCCGGCCGGCGGCACGGCGTTTCTCTTTGTGCCCGCGGGCGCGTATGATGTGAAGGCCGTGAACCTCGCGGCGGGCAACGTGATTATTGCCTCTGCCTCCGACAGTTCAAAGATGTCGGACAGCGATACCGCGCGCGTGACGATCGCGGCGAAAAAGACAGCCATCGCCAATGCCGCCGTCAGCATCGATCCCATGTATGGCGCCGTAGGCATCAATTGGGTGGGAAGCCAACAGGTCGCCGCTTTCGTTCAGGCAAAATTGCCAAACCTGAATACGTGGAAGGTTCGAGCGGACGACACATCCATCCTCGTCGCCAATGCGACCTTTGCCCTGTACCGGTTGGATTCCAACGGGGATTATGTCGATACGGGAAAACGAGCCACCACCGACAGCACGGGACGCATCTCTTTTGAGAGCCTCAAGATGGGAGAGTACGCGTTGGTGGAGGCGCTCGTGCCGCTCGGCTTTTCGGCACCGGCATATAGAGCGTTCTTTTATGACAGCGCGACATCGTCGCTCAAGTCGGCGGTGTCCAAGGCGAGTCTGCCTCCCGGCATCGGACTGCCCATCGCGAATATTGATATGCTTGATTACGAAAAGGCGGCATCCCCGCCGCAGACCGTCGGCGCCGCAGAGGCGTACATCACAAATATGCCCGTCCTCACGCTACGTGGATACGGGGTGGACGCGCAGAAGAACACGACGTTTTCCGGCGCGATCTTTTCCCTCTATGACACGAAAAATAATGTGCTCGGCGTTGCGCGCGGCACAAACGGGATATTTTACGATGCAAACGGTAAGGAAGTATATCTTTCGCCGGGTAATAGTTATCATGTCATAGAGACCGGACTGACCAACGGCAAATATGTTGAAAATAACGACAGGGTGGGCTTTGCCTTTGACCAAGATGGCAAGCTCATCAAGCCGACGTGGACACCCCCCGTGCCGACGCCGAACTCCAAGGCGCAGTACAACGCCGGAACGAATCAGTTGGTTCTTCATTTCGGTCATGTTCCAAAACCCTCCGTTTCTTTTGTGAAACTGGGGGAGACGAACGAGTGGGGTACCTCGAACGGAGCGGTCGCAGACCGCGAAACCACGCGCATTTCCGGTGCGACATTCATTCTGTATCGCACGGATGACGACACGGAGAACGGTCCGAACAAGAGATATATGCTCGTGGACGCGAGCGGCGATGTGACGGGAGAGACCGACGATGAGACAAAGGCGACGCAGATCATTTCCGGTCTAAACGGTGCGATCAAGATCAATGACCTTGATCCGACCAAGACCTATTTTCTGAAAGAGGTAAGCGCGCCTTCGGTTCCCGGAGATAAGAACGGTATGCCCTATACGTTTGCGAAAACGACAAAATTGACCTTCGCGCTCAACCCTGCGGACAGTGCGTCGTATATCGCGATTGTGGATAAGGTCGCCGTGCGACCCGGCGGGGATCCCTATCCCATTGTCAACACGATCGAATCGCATTATATACGGATCAATAAGCTTCCCATCACGACGGACGGCAATGGCAACGTTACGGGATTGGATTTGGCGCCGGGCGAAACGGTGTCAAATTTGAAGGTGAAAGACGCAAAATTTCACGTGTGGGCGTACGATGCAAGCGCGCCGGACGGCAAGGGTCACGATTACGGTGAGATCAGCACGGGCACCGACCGGCTGGAGGGCTCGAATACCGCCGTCACGAGTCAGCTTCCGCCCGGAAAATACATCGTGGAGGAAATAGCGTCGGCGATCGATTACGGTCCGCTCGATAAAACGAGCGCGGGCGGCATACTGCCGGGTAATGAGACGACGACGGTATATGTAAACGACAATTTTGACGAAAATCTTCCTCAAAATGGCTGGACCGCGGCGAACAATCACCTTGCTATCGTGGAGATCCCGGACGGTTCCGCCCCTATTAAAGACATTACTTTCGGCAATTCAAACAGGGATATTGGCGCAGGCTACGGATCGAATCGGGGCATTCGTTTCTACGGCGACAAAGATGGCTATGTCATCGACCGAAACGGCGGCGTCGCACCCGTAGGTCCTATCGTCGGCGTGGAATTCGACATCTATCCCGCGTACAAGACGTCCGCCGGCTCCTATATTCGCCTGCAGACGAAGGATGGAAAGCCGCTGATGTCGGTGACGACGAAATCGGTGTGGGCAAATGGTTCGGAGGAACTCGGACGTTTCCTCTCTCCGTATATAGACGTTACGGGCGTATTCTACAAGAACGATCTGCCCGGAGTCTCCGCTCCGGCGCCGACGACGCCATCGGCCATCTGGACCGGCAACAGCGGCACTGAGATCATCGATTGGGACGCCGCGCACGCCGCCGGCATACCCGTCGACGAAATCTACAACATCATGGACAACTGGTCGTTCATTCTAGTGGAAAAGGGACCCCTTCCTCCGGAATACGGTTCCATCCTGCCGGGTGCCGAACCGGAATTTGGTTTCACCGCGACCGACAAGGGTACGATGTGGAGCGTGACGGATATGATTCAACTTACGAACACGCGGGGAGCCGGCAATCTGCGGATCAACAAAAACAGTCTCGATTCGCCGGGGACTTCTCTGAGCGGCGCGAAATTCGACCTATATCGAGCGGATCCCGCAAATCCGAACGACACAGATGCGGCGATCTTCATGAGTTCGTTAGAGACCGCGGGCAATGACGGCTCTGTACGCGAAAAGGTGCAACCGGGTTATTACTATTTGAAAGAGGTGGAGGCTCCCGCCGGATACAACAGTTACGGTCAATATTCCATCTCGGCGGGCAGTCAGAATGTACCGTTCGGGAGCGGTGAATTCATAGGTCCCGTGATGATCGATAACGATCCCGTGGGCGAAACCGTCGTGGTCGTTTCCGACAAGGAAAAAGCGAACTTGACGCTCGGAAACTTCTGGAACGGCTATGAATTCGACCGTACCGACTACATCGCGACATACGAGCTCGATCACAACGGCGTAAAGGCGCGCAATATAGATGTCACGAAGAAAAGCGCCGTGCTCACAGGTCTGACGGACGGGGATTATACGCTCCGCCTGATGGGTGTAAGCACGCCCCTCGATGAATATATACCCAACGCGCTCGCGAGTGCGTCGCCCGATTACATTACATTTAAGGTGGCGAACGGCGTCGTGGACGCGGGCAGTATGCGAGCCGGAGGCACGCCTTTGGGCGGCAGTCCTCTGCCCGCCGAGGATATCTGGTACAGCGGCAATGTCCTCAATGTCAATCATCCCGCAAAGGGGGCGCTCATCATCAGAAAGGGTGCCGTCGCTTCCGACGGAGAGATGTACGATTTTCCCGTCGGTCCTCCGAGCGTCGCAAGTACCACGTTAAGCGAGGCAGCCACACTGACGCAGGCCGCTTTCACCTACGAGAAAAAGAACGGCGCGGGCTGGGATGCGCCCGTGAATATCGAATGGAAGCAGGCCGACCATGTCCCGAGCGGTCTGCGCGTCCTGTTGACGCCCGGCATTTACAGGATCGGCGAGCGCAAGGCGGGTACCTCTCCGGGCTGGGCCGTCGATGAGAGCCGCTCCTACTATATCGAGATCACTGCGGGGCAGGGCGTCGTATACATGAGCAACGGAATGTCCGAAAACGAGGCGGCTCCGGAGCGCAATTCGACGAGCGCGTCTCCGAAGGCCTTCTACAACGAATATAAACAGGGACTCATGGAGGTCAAGAAACTCGCGCAAAAGGGCGACACGGTCAACCTGACGGACGCGGCGTTCGAGCTGTATCCGGCGGCGGCCAACGGCAACACGCCTGCGGGGTCTAAGGTCGCGGACATCACGTGGGACGCGGCGCGTCAGGGCTATTTTACCGTCGTTCCCGAGGGTCACTATGTGGTGAAGGAGACGAAGGCGCCCGCCGGTTACGGCCTGCGGGACGGGTATTTCCCGGTAGAGGTCAAGCGGGCGACGAAGCCGTCGTGGAATTCTTACGGCGACGCGAACGCCGTCAACACCTTGGCCGTTTTGGATCCCTCCGCGCTGATCTTCAAGGTCGCGAAAGAGACGACATTTGCTGCGATTCGCGACGCGAGCGGCAATATCGTCACACCCGCGCGCACGGAGCGGATTCCGTTGCTGCCCATATCCGTGTATAAACGGATCGACGCCGCCGAATCAGGCGCGGTGAGTTGGAATGGCGGCTACTGGAAAGAAGTGAGCGGGACGGTCACCGCCCCGGCGAGCGGAAACGGACAGGAGCTCGGCGTAGCGGCGCACGAGATTACGGCCACGGGCGAATATCGCGTCGTGGAGAAGGACTTTACGAATACGCACAGTTATCTGTCCGCAAACCCGGATTACAGATATGACGATGGCGTGGGGGCGCAAAATCCCCTCGGCACCGGAAAGTCCATCTTTGTGGAATACGACGAGGCCAACAACCGATTCTACGTAAACAACGCCAACGGCAACCCGGATTGGAATACGGCGAACGCGGACATGCTGACGGTCAACAACCCGTTCCGCGGCTTCAGGTTCGCGGCCTTGAAGCGAGATTTCAATACGGGAGGGCCGATTTCCGGCGCGGAGTTCGCTCTCTACGCCTCCTACGACGACGCGAAAAAAGGAGTCAACGAGATCGGCAATCAGAAGATCATGACGGGCAGCGACGGCCTCGCCGTCTTTGCACCCATGTGGCAGGCGGATACGGGCAGCGGTGCGACCTATTGGATTCGGGAGATAAAACCGCCCGCAGGCTATCTCATCGACCCGTGGTATGACGAAGCGATCAAACCCGTTACGGCGGCAAAGAGCGGCGGCGGCAATGTGCTGACCGCGGAGTTTCGCGACGGAACGCCGGACAAGCCCTCGCTGACGCTCGCGAAGGACGTAAAAGCCGGAGCGCCCGGCTCCGCGAGCAACATGGTATCACTGCCCCTCGGAAGACAGGGTTTCGACACGAGCTTTACCGTTCATACGGATGAGCTGAAAAACACCATGCCGCTGCGCGATTTCAAGGTCAGCGACAAGGGGCTTGTCTTCAAAGGCAGCAGCGGCGGACAGACCGTTGAGATCGGCGGCGCCGCCGGCAATGCGCCGAGCTACCGCATCGATGCCGTGCGCATACAGCGCTCCGAATCGTGGCTTACCGCCGAGGACGCGCTTAACGGCGTCGCGAAGGCGCCCGTGTGGGCCAAGGTGAACAACGAGGCGTGGAAGCTCTTGGACAGAGAACAGGCATGGAGCCTGTCCGGCGCGCCCCAAACCTTTGAAATCACATACAGCGCGACGAATCCGAACGCGCAGGGTTTTGACGCGACCGACACGTGGGTCGGTGCCGGCTTCGCGCCCGGCGATATCGAGGCGGATGTCTCGATCGACAGATTCACGCCGTCCAAGATACAGCCGGAGGTGAGCGAGATCGTCAACACCGTGGAGGCGGACGCAAAGAGCGGCACATCCGCCCTCACGAAGGAAGCCGCCGCCCGCATCGACATACCGACCCAGCCGCGTCCGGTCATGACCTTAAAGAACGAGCGGATCGGCAATAACCCGCTGAACGTGGGCGACAATATCAAATATCGCGTCACGCTGACCAACAGCGACGCGACGCACAGCATCGCGCATCCCATCATCATCGACCACATGGAGACGGATGTCCTATCGATGGGCTACGACGCGAACCTCGATCCCATCTACACGGTGAGCGGTCCGGGCGGCACAGCGCCGGCCGTCAACTTCACGGATATGCGAAGTCAGGGCGATTTCGTCAAATGGGAATTTCCGAGTTTGGTTCTCGCGCCGCAGGAATCCGTGACCGTGGAGTTTGAGGGTACCTTAGCCCGGATCATCGCGGGCGACACCGTATCGAATGAGGCCTTCGGCACGAGCGGCGCGGCGCCTCTGATTTCTGATACCCACAAGACCGGCGCGACCTTCGTGGCGGACGACATGAACGCGCCCTACGCCATTTATGACGCGAGCGGCCTGGCCGCCCGACAAGCCATCTACGACGCGCTCATCGCAGCCGTGCCGAGTGCCAATCTCGCAGACTACGGCCTCTTTGTCCGCGCCGCCGTAGACAAACTGCCCATCGCGCGCTCGGGCGGCGTCAACATCGAAAAGAGCGTCAAAACCGACAGCATGAGCGGTTGGACATCCTCCGCGCACGAAATTTCCATCCGTCCGGACGAGACGCTGCACTACAGACTGCGAATCCAAAACAACTACGCCGATTCGAGCAGCGGACTCCTGTCCAAGCTGCGCATCGTCGATGAACTTCCCCACATAGGCGACCAAATGTACGTCGGTAAGACAGTCCGCGGAACGGAGTGGAACGACGAATTCCGGGGATATTGGAAAGCGGACAACCTGAAGATCAGCACCATTATCGCAGCCAACGCGCCGCAACAAGGTGATTTCGAGGTACGTTCCTCCACGCAAACCGCCGCCACGCCATCGGACTGGCTCGACCGGCCTGCGGGTACGCTCGGTACGATCGGAGCGCTCGGTTTTGCGCCGGACGCGAAGTCGTTCGCCATAAATTTCGGCGCGGCGCAAGAACAGCAGGGCAGCAATTACATGCTGCAGGCGCACGATGTGCTCGTCGTCGAATTCGACCTCAAGCTCGATCTCGCAAATATCGACAGCGCGACCTTAGGCAAGCTCATGGAGGACAACGCGCTGAAGATCGCGAGCAACACCTTTGTCGCCACATGGCAGACGGAGAAATTAGGCTATACGCCGGGCAACCCCATCTTCCTCGAGAGCAACCGCATAAGCGCAAAGCTCACCGTGCCGGAGAAACCCAAGGATTTGCCCGGAACGAAACCTGACGAACCCGGCGGATCACCGGACAGTAAAACCGATACGCCGATTGCGAATCCGCCCAAAGAGCCGTCCGATGGAGCGGCCGCGCCGACAAAACCGGCACCGGGTGCCATTGCGCGGAATCGGCTGCCCGGAAGCGCGCCGAACCTCCTGCCCGACCCGGAAAATCCGAAAGAGCGGGACGAGGGCGATCCGCAGATCAAATTGCCGGAAAGTAAGATGTCGGCGGCCGAAGATAATTCCACCGCCATCTGGAGCTTGCTGAGTCTGCTCCTGTCACTGATCGCGCTGCTCATCACGCTGACGCTTCTCATTACCGCCTTTATCAGGCGGCGAATGGATGAGGACGAGGGGAAATACGAGCGAGACGAGCGCGATGAACGGATGAGGAAAGGGTGGTTGCTGCGAATATTCACGGCCGTCACGGGCTTACTCGTCGGAATCGTCTTCCTGATCGTAGACGACCTGTCGCTGCCGATGGATTGGATCAACCGTTGGACGATCTATGTGGGCATCGTGTTCATCGTTCACATTCTTTTGTTAGCCATCTATCTATATCGGCATCGCGCCGAGGAGGATGAGGAGGAACCCGATCCAAATCGCACAGCATAGCAAAATAAAACAGCCCCCCGACGCACGCCGGGGGGCTACCGTTTATTCGATTACTACCGTTCGGCCGCCCATAGGCCGTGCAGATTACAATACTCATAGGCTGTGACGGGCGCGTTCGGCGCCGTCAGCGTGAACACCGCCTCCGGTACGTCGCCGGGTTTCAGCGCAGCGCGCTGCAACCTGCCGTCCTGCAGGACGGCGATCCATTGAATGTAGTGCTCCTCCAACATGGGATGCGCCACGGAGCCGACCTTTACGGTGACTTTATCCCCGTTCCGCTCGATGACGGGAACGTGTTTTTCCGCCGCTCCGTCGGTCGTATTCGCCACAAGCAACTGCATTGGTTCCCCGCAGCAACTCGGCGTAACGCCGGCGTCGATGACGACGTCAAATAGATTCCCGCAGTGATTGCATCTGTAAAATTTGTGTTCTATCATTTTCTTACCTCCTCTGTAAGATCATCCGCTCGTTCCTTTTGTTCCTCGAGCGATGATGTTCTAATTATACCATATATGCGCAGCATATATGGTATAATCCGCCATCTCCGCGAAGCGGAGGGCATTAGATCCGTATAATAGCCGTGGAACGGCTATTATACTATACTATACTATATTATGCTATGGTAGGGTTCTCTTCATTCAGATATTTCAAAATCGCGTTGGCGGGGTAAGCAAGCGTATTTCGGTCGATGGACTCGTTCACTGTATTCCGTTTCGCGATGGTGACGCCGATAGACATGATCTGCAGATCGGGATTTTTCTCGCGCAGATAGCCCAGCTCGCTCACCGTTGCTCGATTGGCCGTCTTGGATTCTTCACCGACAATCTTGCCGTAGGATTCACACAGAAGCTGAACGCTCTCATCGTCAGCTACTTTCATGAAACCGGGGATGCGCTCCGTCTCGGTGATCGTGATGCCGGACAGCTTTTCGATGTTCGTTTGCTCTGACACGATCTGATCGACGACTTCCTGATCGCGGCCTTGAACGGAGATGTCGCAGGAAAAGTGTCCCGGCGATAGGGCGACGCGTCCGATACACAGTGACGCTTCCTCGTCCGTGGCGGCCGAAAAATCACTGCTCAGAAATCCGAACAGGAAGGTCAGCGCCTTATCCGCGTCCTCATTCGACATGACCTCGGCGGGGACGGGTGTCTCTATCATCGTGATTGTCGCCTTGTCTCCCGCGTCATTGCGATATTCCTTTGCGACATTCTCGAAAATCTGCAGAAATTTCTTTTCCTCATAGTCGTTCAGTACGACGATGGCCGTCGCCTCTCCGGGCACGCGCAAGGCGTTCGTTCCGCCCACAAACTCGTGCAACTCGTAGAGGATGCCTGCGCTCCTTGCGTTTGAGAGCGCCTCGGTGATGATCGCCACCGGATTCACATGGGGTTCATCCGCGTCCGTCACGGCCGCCGCGCGCTCGGGAAATCCCGATGCGACGAGTACATAGGCGTGCCGTCCCTGCGTCGCAATCGGAGTCGTGTTGATGTCGCCGCGCAGGGTGGTCGCGTAGGCCGCGCCCACTTCCACGGTCCCGAGCTTGTCTCCGTCCAAACTGATGAGACAGTGCCCGTCCATATATTTTGCGTTGAGGTTCTTCACGCCGGACATATCCCCGTCCTTCCCTGCCGTGAACACAGCGCGCAGCGGGCCGTGCTGCGTGGAAGTCCGGATCACATTCAGGATGGTCGCGATGCCCACGGCGCCGGAGGCGCCCATAGATGTGCCGTTGCCGTATATGGCGTCGTCGTCCCGATAGACATCGGGCAGGATGGCGTCCGTTTCCGCGTTAAAAAGAATCCCTTTCGAGACCGCGATCTCGTCGTCGGTGTGACATTGGAGTATCGTCAAGGGAAGCTCCTCCGAGCCCGCGGTGGCCGGCACATCGACGATGACATTGCCGGCCGAATCGGTTTCCGCTTGCAATCCCATCTCGGTTATACGATTTATGATGTATTCATTGATCTTTTCCGGATATGCCGCGCCCGTTCGGGGAATGGTCAGAATCGACCTGTATTCGCTCAGGATTTTCTCCGTATCGATGGTCTTCACTGTCGTTTCCGCATCCTTGCCGGTACAACCCGCGAGAATTGTCGTCAAGATCATGATGAGGGCGAGAATGAGTAGCGTCGCCCGTTTTTCGCTGTTTAATCTTATAGTCATAGTCGGTTTGCGCGAGTCGTCCTTTCAAGTCATTTCCCCGCCCGTGAAAACGCGGCGAGATTACATAAGATATATTTTACACTAAATAGCCTATTTTGGGTAGAATATTTCGATCACATAACGCTAAATGACCGAACTGTTACAATTCAGAGCGAGGATACTCGGCGCATCATTCCATCCAATCGCCGCCAAAAAACAACTTGACAGCGTCTTCATTTAAGTATACATTAATCGGTAAGAGAACATAAACAAAATAGGAACCATGCGGGCGACTTTCGCAGCTGCTGACCATCAAGATACCGTAATCGTTTCCGATCATTAAAGAACATGTAGGCAATGCACTGCATGAGTGAGAAGACAGGAAGGTGGAAGATGAAACGCATCACGCGAAGAGTAGCCTCTATGATTCTCGCCATCTATCTGTCCCTCGGCTATCTGCCGATCATCGTTCCCGCAGACGGAGCCGAACCTGAACCGGATACGGCGCTTAAAAGCGAAGAAGCTGCGAACACCTGGGAGGAGATCGAGGAGCAGTCTGAGGTCATCTTAAAAGACCCAAACCTGTTTACCGAACCGGAAGGCGCAGTCATGGATGGCGCGGAGGTGCATCATGACCGAAACAGCCGCACCTATCTTCTGGAGGACGAAACTTACGTCACGCGCCTGTCCTCCGAGCCCCTCACCTATACAGACGACAAAGGAAAAGAGCGCGA
>JAISQM010000036.1 GCA_031274195.1 Eubacteriales Family XIII. Incertae Sedis bacterium | reverse complement strand
GCAATCCAGAAAAATGTTGAAATACTGGATTGCCACGGCACTACGTGCCTCGCAATGACGGGTGTTTAGTTAAATTGCTCGTGAAGCCAGTCACTTCAATGGCTTCTTTGAAAAATGCGAAAACTCAAGACTAGATAGACATTGAAAGGAGTGTATGATCTAGCATCTATGCCTATTATCATACAATAAAGAACATGAACAGAAAAAAACGAATCATTATCCTCACGGCAGCGGCGGTTCTTACACTTGCGACGCTGCTTTCGGGTTGCGGTACAAAGAGCAAGACCCCTGTAAATACAGAACAAAAGACGAAGACGAAATCCGTGATGGTTCAGGAGGAGGACAACACGGTCACGGCATGGATTTCGGAGGCGAACCCCGAACAGAGCATCCTCGATCTGGCGGACGTGGATACGGTCACGACGGCATTGAGCGAAGATGGCAAGCGGGATGTCGCGCTCGTGCGCATTCCATTGCCCGCGGGCATTACGCCGGATCGTCTCGAGGATGCCTATCTGTACATGAAGAAAAGCGGCGGCGACGATCCGCAGATCACAGTGGGCGCTGCGCCGCAAAGCTGGGCATCCGGCGAGGTTAGGTGGAACAATTTCCAAATGCCTGACATCGGCGAAAAGAGCGCGACCATTGAGGCGCAGGAGGACGGTTGGTTCAGAATTAATGTCACGGAATGTGTGCGGAATTGGCTCCGGGGCGATGTCGGGAATGCCGGGTTTGTGCTCGCGGAGGTGACGCGAGGCGCAAAGACGGAATTTTATTCAGGCTCCGGCGACATATCGGCGAATTATCCGAAACTCAGGATACGATATAAGGCGAACAAATCAAAGGAAGCCTATGGCAAATACAGCTACACAGAACAGGCGGACGGCAATTGCCTCTCGTACGCGCTGCGGGATGTTCGCGAGATCCTTTCGGAGGATTTGTTCGCGGATTCGAACGGATTGCAGTATGCCTATGACGGAGGCGGCCTGTCTGCGGCCTTAAGCTATACGAAGGATGCAGTATTCGCGTACATCACTGCAAACAAGGACGCGCTGAAGATTTCGAAGATTCGCGAGCTGTCGTCCCGGGACGAGGAGATTGACACGGCGAACGAATATCGTGTGGCGATGCGCATCGGCGTTCGCGATTCGGATGACGGAACGCCCGTATCCCTCGCGGAGAATGGCGCCTATGATTATCATTTCCGCGTTCAATTGAAAGACGGTTCGTGGGCGGAAAAGCTGCAGGGAGATCCTTCGCGTCTCACCGCAGGCAGCAACGCCGAGTTGGATCCGTCGAAATATCCATGGGACGCCGCATTTCAGTGGGGCTATGAAAAATGGAACGACTATTATAATAGCGAGCCTGTGTATTTTGCGGTGACGAAGACGACAGACGATTTCACAAGCCATCGTTGAAGCTGCGGTAAATCACTGTCCAAAAACTTGATTATACTGCGGTGGCGTGGTAAAATCTTTTTACATTAACTTCGGAATTTGCCGCGCCGAGCGCGGTGTGTGGCGTAAAATATGGAGGCATAGGCGAAAATGAAAGTATTGGTAATCAACTGCGGGAGTTCTTCTCTCAAGTATCAGATGTTGGATATGAAGACGGAAACCCTTCTCGCAAAGGGGTTGGTCGAGCGCATCGGTACGGACGGATCGGTATTGAAACACGAAAAGACAAATCTGGACGACAAACTCGTACGCGAAATCCCCATCGAAGATCACAAAGTGGCGATCGCGAGCGTGGTGGACGCGCTGATCGATCCTGTGTACGGTGTCGTGAAAAGCATGAAAGAGATCAAGGCCGTCGGCCATCGCGTGGTGCACGCGGGCGAAAAATACGCGAAATCCGTCCTGATCGACGACAAGGTGATCGGCGTCCTTGAGGGCTGTGTCGACCTTGCTCCGTTGCACAATCCGCCAAATCTGTTCGGCATAGCGGCCTGTCGCGAGCTGATGCCCGGCACGCCGATGGTCGCAGTGTTCGACACGGCCTTTCATCAGACCATGCCGCCCGAATCATACATCTACGCATTGCCCTATGAATATTACGAGAAATACGGCATCCGGCGTTACGGCTTCCACGGCACGAGCCACAAATACGTATCCGAAAGAGCCGCCGACATGCTGGGCGTCAACATCGACGACCTGAAGCTGATCACCTGCCACCTCGGCAACGGCGCGAGCGTTTCCGCCATCAAGCGGGGCAAGTGCATCGACACATCTATGGGCTTTACGCCGCTCGCGGGGTTGGCGATGGGTACGCGCTCGGGCAGCATCGATCCCGCCATCATCTCCTTTATTTCCGATAAAGAGGGGATTGACGCGGACGAGGTGCTTGAGATTCTGAACAAGAAGTCCGGCATGCTGGGCATCTCGGGTACAAGCAGCGATTTTCGCGATATCGACGCCGCCATACAGCAGGGCGACGAGAGGGCGGCGCTCGCTTTGAAAGTCTTCGCGCACAGGGTGCGGTATTATATCGGCGCCTACATCGCGGAGATGAACGGCGTGGACGCCATCGTATTTACGGCCGGCGTCGGTGAAAACGACACGAATACGCGGGACGTCATATGCAACGAGCTCGGCAATCTCGGCATCAAACTCGACCTCGTGAAAAACAAAGTGCGCGGCAAGGAAGCCATCATCAGCCGAGACGACTCGAGGGTCGCCATTCTGCTGATACCGACGAATGAAGAACTCGTAATCGCGCGCGACACATACGAGTTGACGAAATAGTGTCTTCGCGCTTGACAAGGACATGGTTTTTTATATATACTTTACGAGTTACGTTAAATGAAGGAGGTGTAAAATATGGCAGTTCCCAAAAGGAAAACCTCGAAGGCGAAAAGAGATTCGAGAAGATCGCCCAATATGAAGATGGCGGCACCGGGACTTTCCGTGTGTCCGCATTGTCACAACCATAAACTCCCGCACAGAGTTTGCCCCGTGTGCAACTATTACGACGGCAAAAAAGTCATCGAGGACTGACGAAAGGAGTGAACCGCAAAAATGCCGGACTCAGACCCTGACGGCTCATATTTATTGCAGATTATTTTCTTATTGGTTCTAATACTGATCAATGCGTTCTTCGCAATGGCTGAGATGGCCACCGTATCAGTCAATAGAAACAGCATCCGAAATCTCGCGGAGGAAGGTGACAAGCGGGCGAAGGTGCTTCAGGGATTATTGGAGCAACCTAATAAATTCCTGTCCACCATACAGGTCTGCATCACCCTCGCGGGCTTCCTTCAGAGCGCATCCGCCGCCACCACGATGGCGGGCGGTATGGGACGGCGGCTCGAAGACCTCGGCATCGCCTACGGACTGCCGATCGCGGTGGTCGTGATTACGCTGATTCTCGCCTTCTTCAATCTCGTGTTGGGCGAGTTGGCGCCCAAGCGCATCGCCCTGCAATATTCGGAGAAGATCGCCCTGTTTACGGCGCGGCCCGTATGGATGGTTTCCAAAGCCGCGGCGCCTTTCGTGTGGCTCCTCTCCAAATCGGTATCGATGATTCTCAGGCTTTTCGGTATACGAAAGGACAACATCGAGGAGAAATATTCCGAGGAGGAGATTCGCTCGCTGTTGGAGGTGGGGCAGGAGACCGGTCTGATCAACGAGGCGGGCAAGGAGATGATCACGAGCGTCTTTGAGTTTGACGACAAATTGGCCTACGAGATCATGACGCCCCGCACAGACATCTTCATGATCGGCATCAACGATACGTTGTCGGACTATGTGGACGAACTGCTCAAGAGTCGGTTTTCGCGGATTCCGTATTACGACAAGGACAATGACGACATCATCGGCGTCCTGTACATGAAGGACTTCATCATTCAGGCGAAAAAGGTTGGCTTCAATCGCGTGAATATCAAGAAAATTTTGCAGAAACCTTTCTTCGTTCCCGAGAGCAAGAACATCGACGAGCTGTTTCGCGAGATGCAGAACAGCAAGACACACATGGCTTTCCTCGTGGACGAATACGGCGGCGTGTCCGGCATCGTGACCACGGAGGACATGGTGGAGGAAGTCATGGGCAATATTGACGACGAATACGACGACGCCGAGCCAAAGATAAAGAAGATCGGCGAAAACAGATATGAGATGGACGGTAACTACTATCTGAACGATCTGAACGAGGAATTTGGCATAAAATTGGAATCGGATGATTACGAGACCGTAGGGGGACTTCTTATCGACCTGTTGGGCGAGATTCCCGACGAAAAAGCCAAGAAAAAACAGGTGATCGAGATGGAAGGCGGCCTCACCTTCACGGTGGAAGCGTGGAAAGATCGGCGTATCGAGACGATCATCATGGATATCCGATCCGCCGAAGACGACGAGGAACAGCGAGAGACGGACGAGGAATAGGGAGCGTCATGACGACAGATAAGAACATGAAAGAATTGGGAACGGTAAAGATCGCGAATGACGTCGTCGTCGCCTATGTCTGCGATGCGGTGCTGAGCACTCAGGGCGTCGTCGATTTCAGCGGCGGCCTGTCCGACACCATATCGCAGACCATCCTCGGCAAGGAGAGCAAATACAAGGGGCTCAAAATCGACGAGAGCGAGGGCGCCTACAATATCGACGTCTATGTGATCGTGGGCTACGGCGTCCGGATACCGGAGACCGCGTGGAATATTCAAAAGAACGTGAAATCAAAATTGGAAGCAGTCATGGAAATCGAGATTTCAAATATCAACATCCACGTTCAGGGTGTGCGAAAAAATGACGATGCGCCCGTGAATGGGGACGACATCGATGATTAGCCGCAGAAAAACCCGCGAGCTGCTCATGCAGCTGCTCTATCAGATGACCCTCCTCGGAGATTATACGGAGGAGGCCAAGACGCGCTTTCTCACCGACTATGCGGAAGAACACCCGGACGAGGAACCCGATCATACCTACTTTGACAAGACCTTTTCCCTCGTCATGGAACATCTCTCGGACATCGATGAGGCGATCACCGGCGCCAGCGACAACTGGAAGCTCAGCCGCATTTCAAAGGTGGATCTGAGTATTCTGCGCATGGCGCTCGGCGAAATCCTGTTTTCGCCCGACATTCCCGAGGGCGTCTCCGTCAACGAGGCCGTCGAACTCGCGAAGAAATACGGCAGCGACAATTCCCCAAAGTTCATCAACGGCCTGCTTGGGAAAGTCTTGCGAAACTGACAAGACAACTTTTGATATCGAATTGGAAATTCCAAAGGCATTCTCGCAGACGATGGACTCTATATCTGCGGGTTTTGAAAATTATAACAAAAACTCATATTTATGGGTTGTAAAAATTCATTGACATCGTATGCGCCGCTATGGTAAGATTATTATCGGCTTATGAAAAATGAGTGATGGTCCAAGGTAGCTCAATGGTAGAGTCCCCGGCTGTTAACCGGGTTGTTGTGGGTTCGAGCCCCACCCTTGGAGCCAATAATTCGGGCGACATGACCCTGCCCCAATAGCCGATAGTTCGGGCGTATAGCTCAGCCGGGAGAGCACATGCCTTACAAGCATGGGGTCACAGGTTCAAGCCCTGTTACGCCCACCAATGTGGCCTGGTAGTTCAGTTGGTTAGAATGCCAGCCTGTCACGCTGGAGGTCACGGGTTCGAGCCCCGTTCAGGTCGCCAACACATTGTTAAACCGGCAGGGTCATGTTCCGAATATTTCGCTGGCGTGGCTCAATGGTAGAGCAGCTGATTTGTAATCAGCAGGTTGGGGGTTCGATTCCCTTCGCCAGCTCCACAACTACGCTCGAAAGAGATTTCGAGGAGTCAAAAGCCGGAAGCCCCCAACCGAGGGGCGCAGGGGAGGAAACTCCCCGCAAAGAGCGAAGCGGATTACCGCTTCGGGGGTGACAGGGTAGAGCGAAGCGAAACCCGTCAAGAGGGGGCAGAGCCCCCTATGAGGAGCGAAGCGACAGGTTGGGGGTTCGATTCCCTTCGCCAGCTCCACATATGTACACATGATTTGGTGGGATTCCCGAGTGGCCAAAGGGGGCGGACTGTAAATCCGTTAGCTCAGCTTTCGATGGTTCGAATCCATCTCCCACCACCATTTTTACAAAGATGCATGCCTTGCGTGTGATACGATAAAATAATTGCTTGAATACTATGCGCGATGAGGGTATAATGATACAATGTGCGGAAGTGGCTCAGGGGTAGAGCATCGCCTTGCCAAGGCGAGGGTCGCGAGTTCGAATCTCGTCTTCCGCTCCATTTTTTTTGCGGATGTAGTTCAATGGTAGAACTTCAGCCTTCCAAGCTGATAGCGTGGGTTCGATTCCCATCATCCGCTCCATAGCACAAACCCGCACATTCCAACCGTTTGCGGGTTTTTTATCGCTTAATCGTCAGCCGCTTTCATGGAGGGCAGTCCCCCATTATCACCGCGGGATATGGGCTTTTTGGGGGCGAGGTTTCGCCTCTGCGATGGCCGACGATTTGACAATACAGGGTAGTCTGTCCTATAATTGTTTGGGCATTAAAAGGAAGATCAACGATAGAAAGAGGGAGTGTAAGCATATCATGAAAGATGTTTCAGAACTTTTTGGCGTCCGGTATCCGATCATTCAAGGTGGTATGGCGTGGATTGCGAACTATCACCTCGCTTCGGCCGTGTCAAACGGCGGCGGGCTGGGTTTGATCGCCGCAGGCAGCGCGGACGCGGCTTTCGTCAAGGGTCAGATCGAAAAGACGCGGGAGTTGACGGACAAACCGTTCGGCGTCAACGTGATGTTGATGAATCCGCATGTGGATGAAATCATGCGGATGCTCGCGGAGGAAAAGGTCGCGGTCGTTACGACGGGCGCCGGCAATCCCGGCAAATATATGTCCATGCTCAAAGATGCGGGCATTCGCGTGTGTCCCGTCGTGGCCTCCGTCGCGTTGGCCATTCGATTGGCGCGGGGCGGGGCGGACGCCATCATCGCGGAGGGTACGGAGGCCGGCGGACACATCGGCGAACTTACGACGATGGCACTCATACCGCAGATCGCGGACGCGGTGGGTATTCCCGTCGTCGCTGCGGGCGGCATCGCGGACGGCAGAGGGATCGCGGCGGCCTATATGCTGGGCGCGAAGGGCGTACAGGTCGGCACCGCTTTCCTCGTCGCCGAGGAATGTCAGATCGCGCAGGCATATAAGGACATGATCCTGAAGGCGCGGGATACGGACACGGTCGCCACGGGACGGAGCACGGGTCATCCCGTGCGGGTGCTGAAAAACAGGATGTCCAAGGATGTCCTGTCCCTTGAAAAACAGGGGATCGACCCGGAGGAATTCGAAAACAGAATGGCGGGAACCCTCCGTGCGGCTGTGGTCGACGGAGACGTGGTAAACGGCTCCGTCATGTCGGGGCAGATCGCGGGTATGGTCAAGCGGGAAGAGACCGCCGCGAAAATCATTGAGAAGATGTTCAGGGAGGCGAATGATATATATGAAAATAGGCATACTCTTTTCGGGGCAGGGCGCGCAATATAGCGGAATGGGGCGTTCCCTGTACGACAACTGTCCGAAAGCGAAGGAAATATTCGACATGGCCGGGGATGAGATCAAACGCCGGTGCTTTGAAGGCAGCGATGAGGATTTGAAACAGACGGAGATCACACAGCCGGTCGTCTATACGGTGAGCATGGCGGCGTGGGCGGCGTTTAAGGATCTGCTTGAAACGGAACTGCCCGCCGGGCGTGTTGAAGTTGCGGGCATGGCGGGATTCAGCCTCGGGGAATACGCAGCCTATACGGCGAGCGGCATCATCCGTGATTTTGAGACAGGGTTGGCGCTCGTGAAAAAACGCGGCGCGTTCATGTCGGAAGCGGGACGGTATGCGGATG
Organism: Eubacteriales Family XIII. Incertae Sedis bacterium; assembly: GCA_031274195.1. Classification (GTDB taxonomy): domain Bacteria; phylum Bacillota; class Clostridia; order Peptostreptococcales; family Anaerovoracaceae; genus JAISGB01. Next base: position 2,048 of record JAISQM010000036.1, on the reverse strand, counting down.
GTTCCCCGCGCGGCGCTATGGCGGCGCTGATGGGCAACCGCGAAGCGATACTGCGCTCCGTCGAGGCGGCGAGAGGAGACGATGTGTTCGAGGCCGTAAACTTCAACGCGCCAAATCAGACGGTCGCCGCCGGGGATGCCGCAGCCATAGAGCGCTTGAAGATTCGGGCGAAGGCGGACGGCGTGAAGATCATTCCGCTGAACGTAAGCACCGCTTTTCATACGCCCATCATGATGCCCGCGTCGGAAGAACTTCGGCGGTTCACAGAGGATTTCATATTTGAGACGCCGAATACGCCGCTCTATTCCAACATTACGGGCAGGAAGCTCATGGACGACAAACCGGAGGATATGCCTGTGAGCGCGTGGGTGCGAGATAGGATGTCGCAGCAGGTGATGTGTCCCGTCTACTGGCAGGAGACCATAGAGAGCATGGCAGCGGACGGCATTTGTTATTTCATAGAAACCGGCCCGGGCAAGACGCTGGCGAAGCTCGTAAAGCGCAGCAGCCCGGAGGCTTCCGCCTTCAATATAGAGGACGTTGAAAGTTTGATGAACACCATAGGAGAGTTAAAAAATGCTGCACAATAAGAGCGCGATCATCACGGGCGGTACGCGGGGAATCGGCAGAGCCGCCGCCATCGAGTTTGCGAAAAACGGAGCGGATCTGCTCCTCACATACAGGGGCAATGACGAGGCCGCCGCCGAGATTCAAAAACTGTTGGAGCCGTTTGAAACGAGGATTGAATTGCTGCGGGGCGATGCGGCGTCGGCGGATTTTGCAAGGTCGGCCGTGAACCGAGCAAAGGATATCTTCGGCAAGGTCGATATCCTCGTCAACAACGCCGGCATCACGAACGACAAGCTACTGCTACGCATGAAACCGGAGGATTTTGACCGCGTGATACAGACCAACCTGAATGGAGCCTTCTATATGTTGCAAGCGGCGGCTCCGCTCATGACGAAAAACCGCGCCGGACGCGTTATCAATCTCTCGTCCGTGTCGGGACTTCGCGGCAATCCCGGTCAGGTCAATTATTCGGCGTCGAAGGCCGGGCTTGTCGGCATGACGCTGTCCGCCGCGAAGGAACTCGGTGCGCGAAACATCACGGTCAACGCCGTCGCCCCCGGGTTCATCGAAACGGACATGACCGATATCCTGACGGATGCGCAGCGGGAGGCCGCCCTGTCGCAGATCAGCTTGGGACGCGCGGGACATCCGGAAGAAGTGGCAAAATTGCTCGCCTTCCTCGCCTCCGACGATGCGGCTTATATCACGGGACAGGTCATCGGCATAGACGGCGGCATGGTAATATAATAGTAAGCACGCAAGGGTATCGTCATTGCGAGGAACGCAAGTGACGAAGCAATCCAGAGGTTTGAATAGTAACTATATATATGGGAGGGAATTACGCATATGACTAGGAGAGTTGTTATTACAGGCTTGGGTGCGATTACGGCGCTCGGCAATACGGTTGATGAAACGTGGGATAAAGTCAAAGCGGGGCGGCACGGTTTCGCGGAGATCACGAAGATAGACGTGTCCGACCTGAAGGTGAAGATCGGCGCGCAGGTGAGCGGCTTCGAATTTCACGACAAACGGGCAGGGCGCCGCATGGATCTGTTTTCACAGTATGGGGTTACGGCCGCCGCACAGGCGCTGGAGATGGCGGGACTTGTGAGCGGTGAAAATATCGATGCCGACAGGTTGGGCGTCTATGTGGGCAGCGGCATCGGCGGCATCGCCACGCTGGAGAAGGAGATTCGCAAGAGCGAGCAGCACGGGCTGCGAAAGGTCTCGCCCGTCCTCGTTCCCATGATCATCGGCAATATGCTCGCGGGGCAGATCGCCATCGCGAACCGGGCGAAGGGTTCCGCCTTAGACATCGTGACTGCCTGCTCCTGCGGCACGAACGCGCTGGGCGAGGCGTGGCGCGCGATTCGTCACGGTTACGCGGACGCGATCATCACGGGCGGTTCGGAAGCGCCTTTCGCGCCTACGTGCTTCGCGGGATTCGTAAATATGACGGCCATGTCGCTGAGCAGCGA
>JAISQM010000010.1 GCA_031274195.1 Eubacteriales Family XIII. Incertae Sedis bacterium | reverse complement strand
AGGAGGTCGTAGGGGAGGCGCGCCCAGTCGGAGGTCATGCCGTCGACGGAGGTGACGGCGCGGATGCCCACGGCGTAGTCGTAGGTGCGGGAGTCGCCCATGACGCCGACGCTGCGGATATTTGGCAGGACGGTGAAGTACTGCCAGACGGCGCGCTCGCTGTCATCGTCGCCGTAGGCGGCGCCGTAATTGCGCTTGCCCGTTTTGGCGAACAGTGCTTCGTTGTAGGCGTCGATTTCTTCGCGCAGGATGGCGTCGGATTCGCGGATGATGGCGAGTTTTTCCGGGGTGATTGCGCCGAGACAGCGGATGGCGAGTCCGGGGCCAGGGAAAGGTTGGCGCCAGACGAGTTCGGGCGCGATGCCGAGTTCCTCGCCGACGGCGCGCACTTCGTCTTTGAACAGAAGGCGCAGGGGTTCGAGAAGCTCCAAGCCCATGTCGGCAGGGAGTCCGCCTACGTTGTGATGGGATTTGATGACGGCGGCGCCTCCGCCGCCCCCGCCGCTCTCCACGACGTCGGGATAGATCGTTCCCTGCAGGAGGAAACTGATGCCCTCGGATGCTTCTCCGGTCTTCGATTCACCTTTGCCTGCGGTACCGATGAGCTTCGCCGCTTCTTCATCAAAAACCGCGATGAATTCATTGCCGATGATCTTACGTTTCTTTTCGGGATCGTCCACGTGCGCCAATTTGGACAAAAACCGCTCCGCGGCATTCACACGAAGAATCTTCAGATTGAGTTGTTTGCCGTAAGCCTCCATCACCTGATCGCCTTCGTCTTTGCGCAACAGACCGTGGTCTACGAAGACACAGGTGAGATTGTCGCCGATGGCCTTGTGGGTGAGCACGGCGGCGACCGATGAATCGACGCCGCCCGATAGGGCGCAGAGCACCTTGCGGTTTCCGACGGTTTCGCGGATTTCTTCAATTTTTTGCTTCGCGAAATTCGCCATCGTCCAGTCGCCTTTGCAGCCGCACGCGCGGTACAGAAAATTCTTCAGCAGTTCTTGGCCAAAGGGCGTGTGATGTACTTCGGGGTGAAACTGCACGGCATAGAGTTTTTGCGCCGCGTTTTCCATGGAAGCCGTCGGGCAATTGTCCGTGCGGGAGGTGACGACAAAGCCGTCCGGAACGTCCGCGATGTAGTCCGTGTGGCTCATCCAGCAGTATTGCTCGCCGCCGATGCCGGAGAAGAGTGCGCTGTCGTTCCGCCCGTCAATATGCATCCGCACGCGCCCGTACTCCTTAAAATCCGGGCTGAGCACCTTGCCGCCGAGGGTGTGCGCCATCAGTTGCGCGCCGTAGCAGATGCCGAGGATGGGAACACCCATCTCAAAGAAGGATTTTGGCAATCCGGGCGCGCCGTCTTCATATACGCTGCTCGGACCTCCTGTGAAGATGACCCCCTGCGGTTTTTCGCCGCCCGCGATCCGCTGTTCGCATTTATGATAGGGGACGATCTCGCAATAGACATTCGCCTCGCGCACGCGGCGGGCAATAAGCTGATTGTACTGCCCGCCAAAATCCACCACCCATATGCCGTTAAAATTCATATGCCACCCTTACTTTCCCTGTTCACGATTTCCACGTCTACCGGCTTATATTCCCGCCGGGTTCTTTTAATATCACGTCATGCGCCCCACCTTCTACGATGCTGGTTGCGCTGACTAAGGTGATCTTCGTGTGATTCTGCAGGTCGGGAATATTGATGACGCCGCAGTTGCACATCGTCGATTTCACCTTCCCGAGGGATTGATTCACATTATCCTTCAAGCTCCCCGCATAGGGAACGTAGGAATCCACACCTTCCTCGAAAGAAAGTTTGGTATCCCCGCCCATATCGTACCGCTGCCAGTTGCGGGCGCGATTGGAACCCTCGCCCCAATACTCCTTCACATAGTTGCCGTTAACGTTGAGTTTGGCGGTAGGGCTCTCGTCGAAACGGGCAAAATATCTGCCAAGCATCATAAAGTCGGCGCCCATCGCCAACGCCACGGTCATATGATAATCATAGACGATGCCGCCGTCGCTGCAGATGGGAATGTAATATCCCGTCTGCTCCAAATATTCTTTCCGCGCCTCGGCCACATCCATGACCGCCGAAGCCTGTCCGCGTCCGATCCCTTTTTGCTCCCGCGTGATGCAGATGGAACCGCCGCCGATTCCTACCTTCACGAAATCCGCTCCCGCGTCGGCCAAGAATCGGAATCCGTCCCGATCCACCACATTGCCCGCGCCGATCTTCACGCTGTCGCCGTACTCCTTTCGCACGAACTCCAACGTCTCCTTCTGCCACTCGGTGAAACCTTCGCTGCTGTCTATGCAAAGCACATCCGCTCCGGCCTCCACGAGCGCCGGCACGCGCTCCCTGTAGTCGCGCGTATTCACGCCCGCCCCCACGATGTAGCGTTTCTGCTCATCCAAAAGCTCGTAGGGATTCTCCTTATGGCTGTCGTAATCCTTCCGGAACACGAAATGCGTCAATCTTCTATTCGCATCTATGATCGGCAGCGCGTTGAGCTTGTGCTCCCAAAGTATATCGTTGGCTTCCGGCAAGCTGACCCCGTCCTCCGCATAGACCAAATCCTCAAAAGGCGTCATGAATTCGCGCACCTTCGTATCCAAAGGCGTTCGGCTCACGCGATAATCACGGCTCGTGACGATACCCACGATCTTCCCGTCCGCCGTCCCGTCTTCGGTCACCGCTATCGTGCTGTGTCCGCTTTTCTCCTTGAGCTTCAACACATCCTGAAGGGTCTGCTCCGGCTTGATGTTGCTGTCGGAGCGGACAAACCCTGCTTTGTGATCTTTCACGCGGCGGATCATAGCCGCCTGATTTTCGACGCTCTGCGACGCGTATATAAACGAAATGCCGCCCTCCTTCGCAAGCGCGACGGCCATGCGGTCGTCGGACACCGCCTGCATAACTGCGGACGCAAGCGGAATATTGCTGCGCAGCGCCGGTTCCTCGCCTCGCTTATACTTCACCACAGGAGTGGACAGATCCACGCGATCCGACACACAGTCCTTCGACGAGTAACCGGGTACCAATAAATACTCATTGAACGTCCGCGACGGTTCCTTATAATAATAGGCCATTCCATTTCCTCCTGTTTTATAGAATTTTCAAATTTTCATATAGTATATCACGCGCGTACAGGCGGAAACAAGGGGCGGAAATTTCCTTGCTCACTTGCCTTTGGGTGAGGCAAATCCAAGATACCCATTGAAACCTAAGAGATATAACGCCAAGGCAATTGAACCGCCGTTTGAATCGGCAACGAACTTCAAATCACTAAACACACTATCTTTAGGTGTTGATACCAAAGTGAAGTTTTTGACTACAGATTCAATCACATCAGGCAAAACCATACACATTTGATAGAACGCATCTTTCTGACCTGTGATAAGAGCGTAAAACTCATCCATACTTACCCTGCGAATCCGTTTATGATTTTGTTTTGTACCGTCAACGGTAACTGCCCATGCTACATTCTGTGACTTTCGGGCAATTGCTTCTACAAGAAAACATGCGCAGTCGTCATCTGCCAACAACTGCCCTTGCATTTTGATGTAGGTCTTCCCTGCGGCGGAAGAATTCATTGTGTTATGTTTGTTTTTCACTTCAACATACACGGTTTGAACTTTATCGCCATCAGGCAATTCAATACCTGTTTCTTTTTTATGGACAACATCCCAACCGGTTGCAGGAACAGTACAACCATCAATATATTGAAAAATTCGTTGATGAAAATAACCGATATCATTATTGCTCGATTTGTCTCGTTGTCGAAAGATTTCGTTTTTTATGATTTCCTCCCATGAGAAGTTGTACACAGTCTTGTCAAAAATGAGCTTAATAGGATCAACGATATTGCTATTAAATGATTCCAAATCATAGGGGACAAGTTTTTCTCCATACTGACTGATTGTCAGCCCCACATGCTTCAAGAAATCTTGCTCTGAAATGAAAGATAGTTGCCACATGATAAATTCTCCAATCCGCTATAGATTTCTTTTGCAATTTCAAACGCCAGCTGAACCGGCACAGCGTTCCCAATTTGTTTATACTGGCTCCCCACCTTACCACAAAATCTCCATTCATCCGGAAAGCATTGGATACGGGCATTCTCGCGTATTGTAAAAGGTCTTGCCTCAATCGGATGACAACGATCCGTTTGCTTTTGCGATGGTGACGTCAAAACCGTTAACGATGGTTCGTCCATACTAAGCCTCCGCAAAATCCCTGTTCGACCGCCCTCCATTTCCCAACAACTTTTCATATAGTCTTTAGCGATATTTTCAGGAATATCACGCCAATATCCGCCGGGTGGTACTAATTCAAATATCTTGCGCTTATGCTCGGAATATTGCGTTCCTTCACTTTCGGGAACACTCATAAGAACATCTCGAAGAACCGGTTTGTATTCATGTTCGGTGGGGAAATCAATGAATAATTCATCAACTAAATCATTGCGAATCCCGATTGTAATAAGGCGTTCTCGCTTTTGAGCGACACCATGATTCCAAGCGTTTACGACTTTCTTTTGAATTGTGTATCCTGCTTCAGAAAAAATATCAAAAATTGTTTGATAGGTGCGTCCTTTATTGTGTGTAAGTAGCCCCCGCACGTTTTCAAACAAAAACACTTTCGGTTGCAATTTTTTCAAAAAAACAGCGTAGTGATAAAAAAGTGTTCCGCGCGCATCCTCCAATCCCAATCTTTTACCTGCATATGAAAAAGCCTGGCAAGGTGCGCCTCCGGATAGCAAATCTAATTCCTTGACCTGTATTGAAAAATAATCGAGCAAATCAAGCCCGGAGATATTAGCAATATCATCATGAATAACGTTCCACTCCGGCCGATTCAGCTTCAATGTATCGGCGGCATCTCTATCAAATTCAATCAAGCCGATGGTGTCGAATCCCGCTGCCTCAATCCCGAGCGCTAAACCCCCTGCGCCGGCAAATAGTTCTATTGCAGAAAACCTATAAGGATTGGCCTGCATGAGTTTACTGCTGTTGGTTGATTTTTTTGTGGTATTCATCGTTCTTGCCGACCTCCTTATGTCAGAAATTATAGCACAAAGACAGCAATGCCACAAGGAACATTTGTTCACGCGTGTCAGGGGGACGTATAATTCGACACACCGACGGCTCTTTGCATTATACGAGAGACGGAGTTACTGTCCCGATTTTCCAATATTCGGCTTCAGCAAAGAACCGCTTTCGCTGTTGAATAACAAATGCAAATGGCATATAATTTACTTAACGACGGAAGCCAAAGGAGGAAAAATGTTTGAGTATATTGTTGATTTAAAATGGGATAGTGACGCCGATGTATGGGTTGCGACCAGTGACGACATTCCCGGATTGGTATTGGAATCCGGTTCTGTTGATGCGCTGATTGAGCGCGTGCGATTCGCGGCGCCGGAATTATTATCACTCAACGGCACGATTGAGCAGAATCTCAATGTTTGCTTCAAATCCGAACGGCATGAGAAAGTTGCCTTGTAATGGCTACATACGAAAAGAAAGTGCGAGAAATACTTTCACAAAACGGTTGCACGTTTGTCAGACACGGGAAAGGCGATCATGATATCTGGTTTAGTCCTTTAACGAATCGTCATATCACCGTGGATAGCAGAATCAAATCCCGCCACACGGCAAACGCCATTGTAAAACAAAGCGGAATAGAATATCATTTCTAAACATGTGTCAGGGGGACGTATAATTCGACACACCGATAGCTCTTTGTATTATACGAGACTATCTATGAAATGTCCGAATTTAAGATCCCGCTGCAATTTTTTTAAAAAATATACTTGACAGTCGTGGTAATGTGTTAGATAATAATAAACGTCAGACGTGTATATTTTATCGTTTTGTCAGGGAAGGAGCGGAAGCATGGAACCAAAACTGTCGTCGGATCTGCTTCGCGGCCACACGGAAACCATCGTGTTGGGTATTCTGCTGCGGGAGGACAGATATGGCTTTGAAATCTACAATACGATTTTGGAGCGTACCGCCGAAAGGTACGAGTTGAAAGAAACCACGCTGTATTCGAGCTATAAACGGCTGGAGAAGGACGGATATATCACCTCGTACTGGGGCGATGAAACGCAGGGAGCCAGACGAAAGTACTATCACATTACCGATAAGGGTTGCGAACTGTATTGGCAGAATAAGCGGGATTGGGAGTTTACACAATCGATTATCAACGATTTGATGAAGGAGGAAATATAATGGATACCAAACAATACGTCGACGGCCTGTTTTTGAATTACGAGGAAACCGATGTGCTGTCGGATTTCAAGGAGGAGCTTAAGAGCAATCTGGACGACAGAATCACAAACCTCACGGCGAAGGGCATGGACGAAAAGGCGGCCTTTGGAAAAGCGACGGCCGAGCTCGGCGACATTTCCGCGCTCGCAGACGAGATCAGCCTACAGAAAAAACAGGAGGTGTTTGAGGATATGTATATGGGCGTACGCAAATATTTGACGCCGAAACGCACGATAGTCTATGTGCTTGGCGGCGTGATGATCTGTATGGGATTGATTGTGGCCGCTATCACATGGCTTACGACGGAGCTTGGAGTCGCAACCCTCGGCAGCGCGATGGTTTTCTGTGTCGCCGGCGTGATGCTTCTCACATTTTTGGGATTCACGCAGGAAACAGCGTCCAAATACCCCATGCCTCGAAAACGGACGATATTTTACACGCTTTCTGTCGGCGTTTTCACCTTCGGCCTATTTTGTATGCCTTTGACCTATCTTTCCGTGGCGGGTGCAGGTCTGAGCACCGCGGAGTTGGCCGCGCATGGGGCCATTTTTTCCGCCGGAAACCTGAGTCTGATGACCGCGGTCTCGACAATGATCCCCTTTATCGTGCCGAGCGTCGCGCTGTTCGTGTTCCTCGTTTTGACGGAAAAGGATAGGCGCAAACCCTGGGCCGTCAAACACGCGAATGAATATATGAGGCAAGAAGCCGCTTTTTTCGCGGATCCCGCGCAGGCGACACGGTTTGGGCTTGTTTCGGGCGCAATCTGGATCGCGGCGATCGCCCTGTTCATCATCCTGACGATCCACATAGGCATCCTCTATTCATGGCTGGCTTTCGCGGGGGCAATCGTGATGCAGCTTTTGATCCAAGCCGCTTTCATGAAAGGTAAGAAACAACCATAGCCGATGGTTGCAAAACGATTCTCTCCGTTCCGCTAATCCAACTCCCGTCCCGCAATACGGAACCTTCCCGCTTTACACGCCCACTCCCGATGCTTACCATTGAGAGTACAAAAGCCGATGGCGAAAGCGACACGTTTTCGCCAAAGCGGGCAATCTAAGTTGTAAGGAGGGAGAATGTATCATGAAAACTAACGTAGGCTCCAGTGTCAACGCCGATGTCTTTCAGGCGGGAGCGGAAGCGGCAAAAGCGGCAAAATCAGGGATAGGCGACGTCAAAATAGCCTTTGTCTACAGTGGCGTCCAGTACGATCAGAACTTACTCCTCAAATCGGTCGCGAGCGAACTGCCCGGCGTACCGCTCATCGGAAATACGTCCTTTACGGGTGTCATCACGCCCGAAGGCTATATCAGCGGCGATGATGGATTCGTCGGCGTTTTCGCCATAGCGGACGACAAACTCACCGTCGGCGTCGCCGGCAGCGCGAAAGAAGGCGACGCGCGATCGACGGGAGAGAAAGTCGCCAAGGCCGCTCTCGCGGCGGCGGGCAAGCCGACCAACGGCAAGATCACACCGCCCGACTATTTCTATATGGTCGCCAACCCCGGCGAGGAGGAATTCTTCCTCAAAGGCATCGAGGACGTGATCGGCAGAGTCCCCTTCTTCGGCGGCAGCGCGGCGGACAACAGCATCGAAGGCTATTGGTCGCTGTTTACCGGAGATGTCGTCACAGCCGACGGCGTTGCGGTGGCCTTCTTCTGGGCCGACGAACCCGGCGGTTTCGCCAACCTATTCACGGGCGCCTATAACGAGACGGACAACTTCGGCGTCATCACGAAAGTGCGCGACAACCGAACGCTGGTGGAGATCGACGGCGTACCGGCTATCGAAAAATACGCGCAGTGGAGAGGACTCAAACCCGATGAACTGCTCGCCGACAATCTTTTGGTCGCCACCATCGTCGCGCCGCTCGGCGTCAAAGATAGGCTGGGCGAACTGACGGCCATTCGCCACCCGATGTTCGGCAACGACGATCTGTCCATGAACATCGGCGCAAATCTCGCGGAAAAGACGACTGTCATACAGATGGACGGCGATGTCGATCAAATCATTCGCTCCGCCGGTGAACAGGTCGAACTGCTCATCCAAAAACTCGGCAAGAAACCCGCAGGACTGCATCTCGTCCACTGCGGCGGCAGACGCGCAGCCATCGACAGTCGTATCGACGAAGTATATACCGCCATCAAGGCCGCGGCGGGTGACATTCCATTCATCGTGGAATTTACTTTCGGCGAATACGGCTATTTCGACGACGGCAACAACACCACAGGCGGGCTCATGCTGAGCTTTACCGCTTTCGCGTAAACAGGAAGCTATCCAAAGGTGATCGCCCACCTTTGGATAGCATAATTAAAAAGGAGGCATCCAACATATGAAAATGATTATTGACGGAAAAAAAGCAGACAGCGTATCCGGCGAGACCTTCGATGTCCTCAACCCTGCCACGGGTGAGGTCATCGAATCGGTACCCAAAGGTACGCCGCAGGACATCAAGCAGGCCGTAGACGCCGCGGTCAAGGGACAAAAGCTGTGGGTTGACATTCCCGTGTTCAAGCGGGCCGAAATTCTAAACAGGTTCCTCGACATCGTGGACGAAAACAAGGAGAGCCTCGCGCAGACGCTCTCGGCCGAAAACGGCAAACCCATCAACGAAGCCAGAGCCGAAATCGGCAACATTCGCATAGGGTTTTCGGGATTCATCGAACACGCAAAACACTTCTACGACCGCGTCATTCCGCCGGGAACGGAAGCCGGTCAGCAGCACAATCTTCAGATCGTGGTTCGTCAGCCGGTCGGCATCGTCGCCTGCATCATTCCCTTCAACTTCCCCTGCGACCTCTTTGATCAGAAGGTGGCGCCGGCGCTCATGATGGGCAATGCGGCCATCGTACTCCCCTCGTCAGACAACCCGCTCACGCTCCTGCGGCTCAGCGGCATGTTGGTCGATGCGGGTGTCCCCGACGGCGCCATCCAATGTCTGACGGCTCCGGGCAAGGTCAAGGCGGAAATCGCGAAGGATAAGAGGATCGGCCTCATCACGCTCACGGGCAGCACGGAGGTCGGCATCGAGACCGCAAAGACCGCGGCGGAAAATCTCATCCCCTGCGCGCTGGAGCTGGGCGGCAACGACGCCTTCATCGTATTGGACGATGCCGATCTCGATCTGGCGGCGACAGAACTCATATGGGGCAGAATGTACAACACGGGTCAGGTCTGCTGCGCCAGCAAGCGGTTCCTCGTCCACAACACCGTAAAGGATGCCTTCGCCGAAAAGGTCGTCGCGAAGATCAAACAGCAGAAATACGGACATCCCGACCGGGAGGATACGCAGATCGCCTGTCTCATCAGTGAGGCTGCCGCCATCAAGGTGGAGGAACAGGTCAACATCACCGTCGAACATGGCGGCAAGATCGTCCACGGCGGCAAGCGCAACGGCGCCTTCTACGACCCCACCGTCATCACCGATGTACCCAAGACCGCCGACGTGGCCATCGACATGGAGATATTCGGTCCCGTCGTACCCATCATCGGCTTCGACACCGACGAGGAAGCCATCGAAATCGCGAACAACTCCGTATACGGGCTCTCGAGCTGCGTATTCTCGCAGGACTTCAAACGCGCGTGGAACGTGGCGTCCAAGATGGAGGCCGGCGGCGCCGTCATCAATGGCGCGAGCTTCTTCCGTTCGTTCGAAATGCCTTTCGGCGGTTGGAAGTTCAGCGGCATCGGCACCGAAGGCGTCATGAGCACCTTCGAGGAGATGACCCAGATCAAGACCGTCGTGTTAAAGAACATCGTCAGCTGACCATCGTACGATTTGCGGCGGGGATACAACCCTGCCGCAAAACTTCAAGAGCGAAGCGCGACAGCACCGGAAAGGGCTTCGCCCTTTCCTCCCGACGTTCACGGCTCGCAATTACCCCACATATCCGAGATTTCGAGAAATGGTTTTTGCCGTGTCTATCACGTATTCTGCGATGTCGGGCACACGCTCCATCGTGAGCAACGCAGGCGGGCCGCTCGCGCTGATCGCCGCGATAATCTCCCCGCGATAGTCGTAGATGGGAGCCCCGACACAGCGATTGTTCATGTCGAATTCCTGATTGTCCATCGCCCAACCTTGCTTGCGCACTTGCTTGATTTCCTTGTGCATTTCATCCAAAGACGAGATAGTATTAGGCGTGAATTTGCTGAAACCGCAATTCTCCAGCGTTTTATTCATCTCATCCTTGCTGAAATTGGAGAGCAGGCATTTGCCGAGAGACGAGCAATAAGCGTGGACGCGAATGCCGATCTGCGAGTATAGCTTGATGCCCGAATAGACATCCATGCGCTCGATGTAGATGACCTGATCGCCTTCCAATACGCCCAGATGTGCGGTCAGACCGAGGTCGGCCGTAATGCGAGCCACGTAGGGTCTGGCCTCTGTCAGAAGCTCTAAGCTGTTGATGTATACGCTCACCACCTCGATGGGCTTGAGGCCGAGACGATAAACGCCTTCGGCGTTCTTCTCGACGTAGCCTCGTTCGAGTAATGTCGCGAGCAACCTGTGCGTGGTGCTCTTTCGGAGTCCCACCTCCTCGGATATGCGGGTTACGCCTAACCCCTCCCGGACGGTTGACAGCGCTTCCAGTATATCCAGCGTCCGTTCCACCGACTGTACATGCACACCCTTGTGATCCGCGTTTTCCGCCATTTGCCCACCTCCATAGACAAATTATCACACGATTGCGCCGAATAATCAATCAAAAACACAGCAGGCGGCACGCAATTTGCGCACCGCCCACCGATTTATCTACCCAAGGTTTTCTGTCATGGCAGTAATTACATCATACCTCCCATGCCACCCGGAGGCATGGCGGGCATGGCGGGTTCGTTGCTCTTGATCTCGGCTACTGCGGATTCGGTGGTCAGAAGCATCGCGGATACGGATGCCGCATTCTGCAGTGCTGATCTCGTCACCTTCAGCGGGTCTACGATACCGGCATTGATCATATCCTCATAGACCTCGGTCGCTGCGTTAAATCCAACGCCTTTCTTGTTCTCCTTGATCTTGGAGATCACGACGCTGCCTTCATATCCCGCGTTCTCCGCGATCTGCCGCACCGGTTCCTCCAGCGCCCGCTCGATGATGGCCGCGCCGGTTTTCTCGTCGCCCGCAAGCGAAGCGACATACTTGCTCACCGCGGGAATCGCGTTCGCCAACGCCACACCGCCGCCGGATACGATACCTTCCTCAACGCCGGCCTTTGTGGAGTTGAGTGCGTCTTCCATGCGAAGCTTCTTCTCTTTCAGCTCAGTTTCGGTGGGTGCTCCAACCTTGATTACGGCTACGCCGCCGGACAGCTTCGCAAGTCTTTCCTGCAGCTTTTCCTTGTCAAAATCAGAGGTCGTCACTTCGATCTGATTTTTGATGGCGCCGACTCTCGCGTCAATATCCTTCTTTGTACCCGCGCCGCCGACGATGGTCGTGTTTTCCTTATCGACTTTCACTGTGGCCGCCCGACCCAACATGTCGATCGTCGTTTCCTTGAGTTCATAGCCCAGTTCCTCGGAGATGACCGTGCCGCCCGTGATGATGGCCAGATCTTCCATCATGGCCTTCCGCCTGTCGCCGAAACCGGGAGACTTCACGGCTACGCAGTCAAACGTACCCTTCAGCTTATTGACGATGAGTGTTGTGAGCGCCTCGCCCTCGACATCCTCCGCAATGATGAGCAGCTTCTTGCCCTGCTGTACGATCTGCTCCAAGATCGGCAGAATGTCCTGAATGCTCGAGAGTTTCTTGTCTGTCAACAGAATGTACGGATTTTCCAACACCGCTTCCATCTTCTCCATGTCGGTGACGAAATACGCGGACAGATAACCCCTGTCAAACTGCATACCCTCGACGACCTCGAGCGATGTTTCCATGGACTTGCTTTCCTCTACGGTGATGACGCCGTCCTTGCCGACCTTCTCCATGGCCTCCGCAATCATCTCGCCGATCTGCGCGTCCCCGGATGAAACGGAACCGACCTGCGCGATCTTCTCCTTCGTGTTGACGGCGTGCGCGCCCTTCTTCAGTTCCTTTACAGCCACATCGGTCGCACCCTGAATGCCCCGCTTGAGGATCATGGGATTCGCGCCGGCAGCGACATTCTTAAAGCCCTCATTGACGATGATCTGCGCTAAAAGTGTCGCCGTCGTCGTTCCGTCGCCGGCTATGTCGTTCGTCTTCGTCGCCACTTCTTTCACCAACTGCGCGCCCATATTCTCATAGGGATCTTCAAGCTCCACTTCCTTCGCGATGGTTACGCCGTCGTTCGTAATCAACGGGAAGCCGTACTTCTTATCCAAAAGGACATTCCGACCCTTGGGTCCCAACGTGATCTTTACAGTATTCGCGAGTTGGTCTACACCTGACTGCAACTTTCTCCTGGCGTCCTCGCCAAAATTGATTTCCTTTGCCATTGTTTTGCCTCCATTTCCTAATAGAACTTACGCCTCATCTCGCCTATTTCACAGTCGCATAAATATCGCTCTGCTTCACCAGCTTATACTCCTCGCCATCGTATTTAACATCCATACCGCCGTACTGACTGAAGATTACCTTATCCCCTTTCTTTACGACAATTTTGACTTCCTCGGTCCCGGGGCCCACCTCGATGACCTCCGCGATCTGCGGCTGCTCTTTGGCTTGGCCGGAGAGTATTATCCCACTCTTTGTCCGTTCCTCCGCCTCGACCCTCTTAATAACGACCCAGTCGTTAATCGGCTTGATTCCAAAACTCATCTTCACATAACTCCTTTCCAAACAATACTTCAACCCTATTCATGCTCAACAACCTATTCTTTTTGTTAGCACTCTTGTTTGGTGAGTGCTAAATATATTGTAATCCATTCCTGCTTTTTGTCAATAGCATTGCGGAAATTTTTTCTGAACCGCTTTTCGCTATACCTGCGACCTTGGACGCGATCCGGGAGTAACGATGTAACTCGAATACTGACGCGGCAGCACGACCGCCCCCGCGGTGCACCGCGCAATAGGAATTCTATGAAAACT
>JAISQM010000091.1 GCA_031274195.1 Eubacteriales Family XIII. Incertae Sedis bacterium | reverse complement strand
ATTGTAACACAATAAAAAACGACAATCCAGATAATCTCCGCATAACAATTCGACAAAATCTCCGTACCTGCATCTTACCTTGCAGACCGGAGATGGCGGATTATACCATAAACGCTTCGCATTTATGGTATAATAAAAAACAAACCAGGACAAAAACTACCGATGGCTTACAACAATGGATGGGATATCGAGGACAAAAACATGACACAATGCACAAAAAAAGAAATAGATTTTGGGATATTCATTCTGCATAGATTGTCTGAAAGATGGAACAGGTCTGTGCCGGAAACATATCGCATTTTGCAGGGTGGTGAAAACGCGAAATAACGCACAGACAGAAGGTGATTGCGCATGATTACGAAACAACAAATCAATATCATCAATTATCTTGTCATCTGCATCAATGACTTTGCGGAACGTTTCAACTTGAACGCAGATGTGGCTTACCGTTTCTTGGTGCGGTTCGGTGGAATTGACTTTTTGATGCAGCATTACGAGATTGAGCATACCCTGAGTCTCGACGACGCGATTGACGATTTGGAAACGATCTGTCGTCAGAACGGAGGGGTGCTACGATGATTCTTTATCACGGTTCAAATGCCAATGTCACAGATATTGACCTCGCGAGATGCCGTCCTTATAAGGATTTTGGTCGAGGATTTTATCTGACAGACATTCGAGAACAGGCAGTGCAGATGGCACGGCGAGTTGTACGGCTGTACGGCGGTTCGCCTTGGGTATCAGCGTTCAATCTCGATGAAATGGCATTTATCACCGATGAAATCAAAATACTTACGTTTGACAAGCCAAATAAAGACTGGGCGCTGTTTGTTTTAAACAATCGTGACAGGCATTTCAAAAACTTCACAGATAGTCTCTGCAACCAAGACAACAAATATGACATCGTGAGCGGATCGGTAGCCAATGACGATATCGCCTACTTATTCAGAACATTTACCGGCGGTCTGATTGACATCGAGACGTTAATTCGTGGTTTGGAATACAAGTCGCTGACCACGCAGTATTCATTCCACACGGAAAAAGCGCTAGCGTATTTACAGCCAACGGAGGGTTGATATATGGATAAGGTTAAGGCTTTAATTGAAGGCGTTACGCAGGATGTTATCGCCTATTTGGTGGAAGAAGAAAATGTCCCTATCGATAAAGCGGTAGATAAGATGTACAATTCCGAGTTGTTCATCAAACTGTCCGATAGAGAAACAGGGCTATATCGCGAGAGTCCCGCATATGTGACATCGCTTCTGAAAGATGAGCTTGCCAACGGAAAGCTCATCCAAACAGAAATATAATCCCGTCACCGTGTCTTCATTAGTCACTGGGGTAATCGTCTACGTATGGTCCGGAACCCTCACGGTCATGTTTGTTGACATCCCCTGAAGTGGACGGCTGATTGGTATCCCATTGCGGCATATTTCCATTTGCGGGAACTTCTGTTGAACCTGTCGGAGTTGCCGGTTGCTCTGCCACGCGGCGTAGCAAGGTCACCGATGATCCTGTGTGCAGCTCAATGTTGTCCTTATCAACAATCACGACTTTGCATGACAAGGTGCCGCCAAGTAGTCCTGTCGCATCCACCCTGTAGCCGTCCCCCTCTTTGTAGAAAGCGTATGTGTCGCGTGGACTGTATAGGTTGCACTCGGTTCCCGTGAATTGGATGATGGCACCGGGTTGCGCTTGCCCCACACCCACATCGCCAACCGATTTCCACTTGCCTTCGATGACAAAGTCTCCCGTAAATACGCTTTCATTGTCACCTACAGACGACTCCGGCTCTGTTTCAAGTGCCGGTTCTTCATATGTTTCCTCTATCTCCCCGGCTTGCGTGATTTCTTCGGAGGAAACCGGCGTATCGCCTCCGGCATCCTTAGAAGAAAATCCGCCGGACACTCCGATGATGATGAGTACGCAGACGACGACTGCGGCGGCGGCCGAACCTATAATGACGGGCAAACGATTCTTCTTATTGTTCTTGTTCGTCGGTTTCTGTCCGGTTCCGGGCGGTACACCCGTGCCCGTGCCTGTCGAGTACAGGTTTCGCCCCGGTCCGATTTTCCCGGCCGCAGACTGCGCGGCAGGTCTTCCGTTCTGCGCTCCGGGGGACGGCGGAGTTTGCCCGACCATACGTTTCCCCGGGCCGATTGCGCTCATAAGCATTATAGACAGAACGATTTCCCTGAAAATGAAATATCTCTTACTCATTATTACCTTTATCCTCCGGTTTTCCACATCATCAACTGTTCGTTTCGTAAGAAGGTCGTAAGAAT
This sequence comes from Eubacteriales Family XIII. Incertae Sedis bacterium, assembly GCA_031274195.1. Lineage (GTDB taxonomy): Bacteria > Bacillota > Clostridia > Peptostreptococcales > Anaerovoracaceae > JAISGB01. The sequence continues at coordinate 13,201 of JAISQM010000091.1, read as the reverse complement.
GGTCAGGTTCTGAAAGGGATGTTCACACGTCTTGTGTGGAATACGAAGCCCACATTCGCCAATCTCACATGCGCGCCCGACTGAATTTTAACCGCGTGATTCGGAATCAATGCGTTGTTATTGATATAGGTCTTGTTGTTTGAATTGAGATCGATGAGATAATACTTGTCGCCACGCGAGAGGATGACCGCGTGGACACGACTGACGACCGTGCGGTCGGCGACGCAATAATCCACATCGGCCTTGCTTCTGCCTATCGTAAACTGTGGTTTATTGATGAGTATCTCCTCTCCCGTATCCTCTCTGACGAGGAAGGCCCGCATACTGCCGCCGCCCGCATCCAAAAGCGTAGTAGCTCCATCGTCCTTCATGGTACCCAAGACCATCGTATCTCCGTCCAATTCCTCAAAGCCGGTCGGTAAACCCGCGGGATTGTCTGCGGTCGGAGACTTGAACATGACCTGCGGCACATCGGCGTGGTGTCCGCTCGCAGGTACGCCGTGTGCAGGAGCGGACACGCGCGGTCGATTCTTCGGAGGCGGTGCTGTGCCATTGTTGCCCGACAGAGGCGCCAATGGAGTGGCGGAACCAAGAGAAGCCGCAGCTGTTGCCGCCTTTTTCTCGCGCTTCGCACGCACCTTAAATGGGAGAAATACGGCGATATAGATACCGACACCCGCGACCACTCCGCCGGGATAGTTGGCTGTTTCTGTTTCGAATCCGCCACTGACGGCGATGGCAAAACCGCCAATAAAGGCTATCCCACCAATGATGACACCTATAATATTTTCATTGGCGGAATCCGGGATAATCTTGGAGATCACCCAAACAATAAAGTCGACCAAGTAACCGCCCGCCCAAAATAAGCAGAGCAAAAATGTGCCTCCTATTGTAAGCAAGAATTCTAACATCTTTTATCTCCTTCCCAAAATATCATAAATTGTCCCTATTATGTCTTGTCTCCAATGCGAATCTCAGTACATGATGTCCGTTTCGCCGCCGTAGTCGTCGGCTATCGCGTAAAACACGAAGCCCACATCCGCGAGCCTTACATGGGCGCCTGATTGAATCTCAACCTCGCGATTCGGAATCAATTCGTTGTTGTTCACATAGGTTTTGTTGCTTGAGTTGAGATCGACGACATAATATCTGCCGCCCTGTGACAGAATTACCGCGTGGGCGCGGCTGACGACCGTGCGGTCGGAGATGCAATAGTCCACATCGGCCTTGCTGCGGCCTATCGTGAATTGCGGTTTGTTGATGGGTATTTCTTCTCTCGTATCTTCTCTGACGAGGAAGGCTCGCGCGGTGCCGCCCATGTCTAAGAGCGTCGTGGTGCCATCGTCTTCCATGACGCCCAAGACCATCGTATCACCGTCCAATTCCTCGAAGCCGACCGGCAATCCTGCGGGATTATCCGCAGTCGGCGACTTGAACATGACCTGCGGCACATCGCCATAACCGGCCTGCGGCATCGGCCGCGCGGGTGCGTTCACGGGAGGCCTGTTCATCACCGGAGGCGGAGCGGCGGCATAACCGCCCTGCGCATACGGAGTCGCCCCTCCCCTGCCCTGCGGCATATTCGAAACCGCTCCACCTCTGCCTTGTTGGACATTCGGAGCCGTCAGCGGATAGCCGCAGGCGACGCAGAATTTCGTAGCGGATTTGTTCTTCCTTCCGCACACAGGGCAGTGTATTTTTTTATTCCCAAAAATGCTAATACGTTATTCCTCCGTTCCCGATCGCCGGCTTATGACAGCATGAAACTGTTAGTCGGTTTCGCCAGATAGATCACGCTTCCTCTTGGCAATCTGACAGGTACATTCGCGGCAAGTTTGGTACCGTCGTTTTGATAAGTACCGTTGGAAGAAAAATCAATGACCGTATACATCTGCGTATTGAGATCAAAACTGACACTGCAATGCTGACGACTCACCTTTTCCGAGTCCTGCGTGATCACGATATGCGCCAACGCCGCATCCCTGCCGAGAATGATCTCTTCTCCAAACGGAACGGGGAACTCCACACCTGAATAGCTACCTGATGTACCGACGATGGCGGGGACATTCGCTCCGTCATAAGAAGGAGCGCCACCGTAATTTCCGGTGCTTTGTGCGCCCGCACCCTTGATGGTATTGTAGAAGTTCGTCTCCGTAGCACATTGATACGGGTAAGCGTAAATATTCGCAAGACCAAGAGTAACGATACAGAGCAGCCCCCACGGTATAAACGACAGTTTCAACACAAACCAGTCCATCTTATGCCCGTCCATGATGCGTTTGCTCTCATTTAATGCCTCCCGCGCGGTCATCTGCGGATTTTCCGCGAGGATGTACAGTCCCATACAATAGGAGATCGTCTTGATAAAACCTAATACCAGTCCGGCCACCGGAATGATGAACCACAAAAATGTAAAGAAGCCCGTGATAATCTCGAGCCACAGGGCTTTGCCGAAGATATCAAACCCTGAAAAAATTTCTTTGACCTCCGGTCTGCGCCCATTCGTTAGGTTTAGGTATATTCGCGCGTGCGAAATGCTAAACGCGGGCGCGATGAGGAATGCACCTATGATCACTCCGATCATCCCCAGTGCAACCAATAGATTCAGCAGGATTACAATCAGAATCAGTATTCCTATATTCCCCCGGATTTGTTCTTTCGCAAGCGTCTTCAATTCCACTCTATTAATCATTTTTCCCTCCATTCATGAATAAATATGCGATACGTTACATGCCACAGTATACATCAAATTGATCTGAGTTGCATTTCCGTTTCAAACATTATACCCTCTGCAACATCTCCCAATTAAACTGCTCGCCGCAGCACGGGAAGAACATGAGCTTCGTCGCGCCGAGTGTGATAATATCGTTGGTTTCCAGCTTTTCGGCGGCCAAGACGACTTTGTCGTTCACATAGGACAGCTCTTTGGACTCGCCGGGCTGTATCATGAATATGTGTGACTTGGGTTCGTATACGACGATGGCGTGCTTTTCGCGAGATACCGTGTCGTCGCCCGTGATCGCGACATCCATGGAGGAGGCTCTGCCGATGAAGTTGCGGCCCGATTTTAAGCGGTAGTCGCTTCCGAGGTGATTGCCCTCTATGCAGACCAACCAGCCGACCACCGGCTCGGAGCCGAGCGCCTGATCGTAATAGCCGACCGTCGCGCTGTCGTTGCCAAAATCGACGCTGCCGCCCGTGGCCTGTTGGACCGCTGCCGCCAGCGTATTGGTCTCATACTGCGGCGTGAGCGCCTCCGTATTTTGATCCAAATTCTGATCCATCTGCCCGATGGTTCCCTGCGTGAGTCCCACCGTCAGATCGTCATTCCTGCCCTGATTTCCGCAGTGCGGGCATTGCGCAAACTGATCCCCATCGTAAAAGTGTCCATTCTCACATCTCAATAAATTCATTCGTATTCCTTCCTTTCTTACACTGATTACCGACAACTTTATTCAAAATATTGCATTAAGATGACCGATGTGTTATCTTTGGAACCCTCGCCTGCGTCAAACGCCTGCAACGTGAGCATTCGCGCGGTTTCCGCAAGATCGCCATAATGGTCTATGATAATCTCTTTGATCTCGTCGTCCGAGAGCGATTTTGTCAGTCCATCGCTGCACTGCAGCACGACATCGCCATGCGCGAGGCGAAACGGCGCCCTGTTGATATTGATAAATCGCACATTGCCGGAGCCGATATAGCTGATGAGCGCGTCCTTGTCGGGATGCGCCTCCGCTTCTTCCCTGAGCAATCTGCCGTTTCTGACTTCGTTCTCCAAGAGCAACATATAATTGTGATCCCGCGTCACCTGAAGTATCTCGTTGCTTCGCAGGATATATATCCGGCTGTCGCCTACCGCCGCCCAGTAGAGGTCTTTGTCGATGATGAGAACTGCGGTCAATGTGGTGCCCGTGCCGTTTTTCATCCCGCCGGCGACTTCTTCGCAGACCAACTCATCGAGCTTCGCGACCTCCGATTCAAAGAAAGCCGGCACATCCGAGTGCGGGTCGAGTTCGTCCAAGTCTTTTGCTAACTGCTCTACGGTCAACCTACCGGCTTTTTCTCCGTTTTCCATTCCGCCCATTCCGTCGCAGAGGACGCCGAAGACTTTCAGCGTCGTACCCGGATCCGAACAGGCGGTTTCCGTCACATACAGGGCGTCTTGCTGATACGGCCTCGTGCCGATGTGTAGATCGCTCGCGGTGACGACCGCAAAATACGCGGTGTCCTCCTCCACGCTCACCGTCAATTCATCCTCATGCGATTCGTTATTTGCGGGGAGCGTCTCCGGCTCCGCCCGGCCTGTGAATAATTTCATATCGTCCTCTTACCCCAATCCGACTTTCATCATAATATTGCCCTTCGCGAGATAGAACCGGCTGTTCGGGTTCAATAGGATGTTCTCGCCCCTGCGGTACCTAAGTCCTCTATCCGTAAACGTGCCGTTCGTTGAGACATCCCGCAGGATAAAACAGCCTGTTTTGTTGTCGTAGCGAATCACGCAGTGTTCCCGGCTGATGCTCTTGTCCAAGATCACCACGTTATTAAGGCCGGACAGTCTGCCGATTCTGATATCGATATTTTGCGGTATGGGCCATTTCTCACCCTGCGAAAATCCGCGCTCGATCATGATATACGGCGTACCGGACATCTGGCCGACCAGCATATTCATATTGAAACCGGGTCGGGGTCTTGTCATGATCGCCCGGCTCAATTCATCGACGTTTTGGTAGCGGTCTTTATGGTCTAAGGCGAGCGTCTTGTCGATCGCGGCGGACAGCTCACCGCCCACCTCCGGCACCAATCGACCCAACGGGGCGACCCTTTGGCCGGCCAATCTCTCTCTCGCATCCGGGACTTTTACGCCCGACACGATGTAGTAGAATGAAACGCCCAGCGCGTAGATATCCGTCCACGGCCCTTGATGCCCGTTGTTGGAATACTGTTCCGGCGGCGCAAAACCCGGCTTCAGCAGGATGGCGGCGCCGGCATCCGCCGGTATCCGATAGTCCCGCATCGCGCCAAAGTCTATGACTTTTTTCAGTCCGTTTTTCGTCAGGAAGATATTTTCCGGGCTGATGTCCCTGTGGATCAGTCCTTCTTGATGTATCTTTTTCAGGGCTTCCATCATGGAAATCAGGATGTCGAAAGCCAAATTGTAGGGTATCTTCCCGCCCATATTCCGCGTCAGCGCTTTTAGATTGACACCGTCTAAATATTCCATCACAAAATAGGTGGTACCGTTTGCCTCGAACGAATGCGAGACCTGTACGATCATCGGTTCATTCCTGAACTTTTTCAGAAATTCCGCTTCCCGTTTGAACGAATAATGCCCGTGCTCAAATACCCGTCTGTCGTTCTTCCCGCTAAAAACCATATTGCCGCGCACGTCGCGAACGGCCATCGTCGTGGGAAAATACTCCTTTACGGCGTGAATGGTATTCGGTCCTCTGTGCAGGGCGAGATAAGTGACGCCGAAACCGCCCACGCCGAGCAATCGACCGAGGATGTACTGTCCGTCGAGTACGGTTCCGGGTCTTAAGATGCCCTCGTCCGGATCCGTAGCGGTGTACGCACACCTGGGGCATTTGCCGCCTTGATATGGTGCGTAGAAGCAGTTTGGGCATATGTTCACGGTTACAGTGTTCATCGTCTCCATTATTTTCGGTTGCTCCTAAATATGAATTTTTCGCGTCCCGCGGTAATCGCGTCATTATCCTCCAGTTTCCGTTTTCCCTGAAGGCGCACGCCGTTCAGGAATGTCCCGTTCGTCGTCCCGAGGTCGGTCACGAAGAACATATCGCCCTCCGTTTCTATCGCAAAGTGTTGGCGTGACATCTTGTCGTCGTCGAAGCTGAGATTGTTGATGCTCGATCTGCCGACAAAGATGCTCTTGTTGATCTCGACATCCACCTGTTTGGCGTCGCCCTTCGTGTCTATCACGATGATGCTCGCGAGCGCCGACTCCGGCACCTCAAATCGGTGCTTGATTTCCACCATGTCGCCAAAGCCGATCTTGCCGTCCACCTTGACGAGTCCGCGCCGTTTTTTGATTATGCGAAACAGGATAAACGCGACGATGAGAAGCAGAACGATGAAGACCGCCCACCAATATTCCACGAAGATGAGCTTCAGTATCTTCAGGAAGGCGGGATTCCCTTTATAGGAAAACTTCGATTCACCGGACAGAGGGAGCTTTTCCATGGACGCGTCCGTGATGCCGCTAAAAGCCATCGTGTATTCTCCGGTATATAATTTATCCGCGAAAATCAATTCCACGTACGCTCCGGTCTTTTCCGTCTTATAGGAAACGCTTTTTACGCTTATCGGATTCCCACTCTTGTCGCGCACGATATAGGCATCTTTGTTCTCCGCGCCGATCAGCGGTTCGCTGAACTCGATTCGGATTCCATTCTTGTTTTCTATCTGCGTAATCTCGCCCGAAACCGTCGGAGCGATTTCATCTGCGGCGTAATCTCGCGCGACGAACTCTTTCGTGGCCGAAACGTCCGCTCCGCCCACGGACATCTGTATTTTCAGGGTCTGCTTATCTTTGCCGACGATGTTCGTATCGTTTTGCAGATACAGCGTCACGCTGTTATCGATTCTGTCCGATAACTCACCCATATGCTCGCCAAGATCGCCGACAGCGATCGTCCGCATATAGCCGCCGCTCGTTCTCGCAAGCTCTCCAAAGTGATCCAACCCCGCCCGGTCTCCCGTGTCGTATCCAAACGCGTACAGCGGAGCATCGCTCCCGCTCAATTTCGCTTCGATCTCATCCTTTGTATAATGTCCGCCCTCGGAATATTCGGCTCCATCCGAGATGACGATTATGACATCTTTTTTGTTTATATTCCCCGAATCCGCAGAGGTGATGTCCACGGCCTCATTGATCGCGTCATACAGCAGGGTCTTGCCTTCCGTGTTGTCAAGTGAATCGATAGCGCTTTGAATTTCGGAGGTTGACTCGCCGCCTTTCAGCTTTTTCGTGGCGGTATCGCCGATGGTAATGAGGACGAATTCATCAATTTCCCGCAGGCCGGAAGAAAAATTGACATTCAGCTCCGTCTTTATTTCGTCCATCTGCGCATTCGTGATGGAACCGGAGATGTCGACCAAAACCACATATTTGACGCCCAAGTCCGCCGACCTTACGGAGGCCGAGCGTTCTACTTTCAGCGGCTGATTGTTCAGCGTCGCCGTGACGGAAGCCGCGTCGGGGATATCTCCCCCGCCCTCGACATACACATCCGCGCGGAGATCCGGCATCTTAACGTGAATCTGATCTATCGCCATCTTCGCGTCCGCCGATTCCGCGTTCGCCGGAAACAATGCCGCGACGGACAATAATACGCATAGCGTCAGAATGTATATCGCCGATCTCTTTACAGCCAATTTCTCTCTCCTTTGCAGAACGCGATGAAAATGAAGCTCGAACCGCCTATCGTGATCTCATCTTCATCGGATAGTGCCTGCGCTTCCGTCAGCGCCTGTCCTTTCAGATAGGTCGCGGTTCCGTTGCCCGGCACGAGCGCGAAACCTTGGTGAAGCGGATCGTATATGATGGAACAGTGGTTTTCCCGCGATATTGCGTCGTCGTCAATCACGGCAACATCCATATCGAACGACCTGCCTATGAAATTCCTTCCCGCGTGCAATCTGTAATCTCTGCCCTTTTCTCCCCCTGCAAGGCATACGAGCCAACCCACCACAGGATCGCTTCCAATTGCGGATTCGACAAATCCTACCGTACGGTCGTCCTCAGAACCTTCGGATTCGTAAAATCCCACCGTCGGTTCGTCGTTCTCGATAGCGGACGCGACATTCTCATCGCCTCTGAGTTCGTTGTCGATGAATCCCACAGTCGATTCATCGTCCGCTTCGTCAAACATCCGCCCCGTGCAGTAGGGGCAGTCCGCGTATTTTTCATCGTCGTAATAATGTCCGCTATTGCACCTTACAATCGCCATGAAACTCCTTTATTCCTAACACCGTCACGCGGCGCTGAAAACGATAAACATGATGGCAATCCCGAAAATAAAGACGCCCACAAGTCCGAGGAAGAACAGCATTATAAGCTTCATCACCTTTAAGCTGTCGTTCATCTCACCCAAAACCTCCATGAGCGCGGGAGAGGTCGCCTTGTCGTCCAAGCTGTCCGCCGGGGGTTTCTGATATCCCCTGCGCCGATATTCCTCAATCGACAGCTCGCCCTTGGCGACTCGCCCGAGTTCGAGGGATCTTCGCTGCCATTCCTCATGCGAAATTTCATTCCGCCGCAGCTTGTCCGATAATTGTTTTCGTTCTTCCGCTAAACGCATATCTCCGCTTTCCATTAAACACTTTTGGGAATCGGCTGATCGTATTTTCCCAAAAAGTACTTTACATTCTTCTTCTTCCGCTGAGAAACCGAAATTGTCTTATCGTTAATCAACCGAAGCTCCAATTTGTCGACCTTCTTCACGTAATGAAAATTGACGAGGTAGCTCTGATGGCATCGCACAAAGTGTTCCGGCAATCTTTGCTCAACATCACCGAGCTTGGCATATGTCTCATAAATCCCCCCTGTCGTATGAAAACGCACGATACGTTTCACGCTTTCACAATACAGTATCTCATTCGCCGGCAGAATCATATTGCCATATCTGTTTGGAACGACAATCGTCTGTCCGGTTCGAATGTTTTTCGCGGCCTCCTTCGCTATATGGAATTGGCCGGTTACTTTATCGATGGCTTGCAGAATCTTCCGCTTCGAGTGCGGCGGAGGAACAAAACACCGATGATTGTTATTCGCGACCATATTCACATAGTTTTTACGATCCAACAGATAGACGACGGGCATCTGCGGGTAACGTTTTTGTATCTTCCTTGCAAGCAGCGCATTGGCGTAATCTTCCGCCGGAAATTCAAAAAGCAACACAAAATCGGCCGTTTCATCCTTGGAAATTCCATCCATATGCGCAAACAGAAATTCCCTTTCGGAAAAATAAAAAGGCTCGGTATGCGGAACCGCTTTAAGCAGCAGAGAGCGTATCGCTTTGCAAGCTCCGGCGGTATTCGCGTATATTACAAATTTTCTGTCTCGATCCGGCATACTTATTCTTTCCCAACATATATCACGACATCGACAGGTTGTATAAAAATGGACATCACCGCCGTGCAAAGTCAATTGACGGTAACGGGCAATATTGATAAAATAGAATCAATATTGATAGACGCTTGTTATCTTTTTCTCATGTTTCGATATCAAGGAATGCGTCCCCTTTCTATTTTGTATGATTGAACATCTATACTTACAAATCGGCGGCAACCGATATATGTTTGAGTTAAACACAATCGATACTATGTCAAATTCGAGTAATTCCTATTAATAATAGCACACGGGAAGCTGATTGTAAATATTTTTATTGTACCATTGGTCAATGTATTTTGGAGATTGCTTGCCGTACAATAAATTCAGGAGTTATGAAAGATATGAACATATATGAGGAGTTAGGCCAACGAATTACCCATGAACGAAAAAAATTGCGCCTTTCTCGCGAGAAGCTCGCAGAACTTGTCAATGTTTCCGCATACTTTGTGGGACAATTGGAGCGCGGAAAGCGAAAAATGAGCTTTGACACGCTCGTTAAAATCAGCGACATACTGCATGTTTCCTTAGATTATCTTGTTAAAGGTGAATCAAGGGTTTCCGATGAAGATGAGTTAGACACTCTAATTGAGAGGTGCTCACCGCAGGAAAAGGCTCTTATCGTCGATGTGCTTAAGGTGTCACTCCCGCATCTGGGGAATATGAATCGATAGAACATTAAAAAACCCGTCAAAACCGAACCTGTGATTTTGACGGGGTTTTATATCGTTTTATATGCCGTGCTCCGCCCTACATGTCCACGGGCAGGGGCTTCACGTCCGGCAGTCTCTCCGAAATCATATTCATGAGATTGTCCGGCGAGGCGAGTTTGTCCACCAATTTGCCGCTCTTGACAATGGCGAGGCTGATGTCCGATGGCGTGAGTACGCCGCCGAACACCTCATCCACCGACGTGTAGCGGTAGACGGGCAGTTCGTCCTCCATCTCGCGGGATATGTCGTCCGTGTTTTCCCACGGGAATTCCACTTCATAGATACGGGCGATCTCCCGCGCGACCTCCCAGTTTGAGAACATCACGTCTTCCAACACCGCCTCCTGCACGATCTGCAGTCTGCGCTCGGTGTTCGTGTAGGTGCCGTCCGTGGAGGTGAATCCGGTGCCGGGAATGACCACGTCGGCCTTGTTCGCCGTTTCGGTCAGATGGGTATCGCAGACCATGACGAACTCCGCGTCCTTCACGGCCTTCACCGCCGCCTTTGCCTCGGGCGATTCGCCGTTTTGCGCCGCCGCGCCCAGCGGATCCTCGCCGAAGATGAGCAGGGCCTTCACGCCCGACAGATCACAGGCCGTGGCCGTGATCCCCTGATCGACGAGTCCCTGGCTGTTGTTCTTGGCTCTGAGCAGGAGTATGCCGTCGCGCGGGCTGCCGATATGGCCGGACAGCACGGCGATGTCGCCGATGAGAGCCGCCGCGTCCGCTGTGACGGTGTTCTGTTGGTAGACGATCATCGCTTTCTTCGCGCCGGCGTAGGCGGAGACGATGTCCGCGGCTTTCGCCGAAACTTTCACGTCCGCGAGTTCGTCCGCAAGCTCCTTAAATCCGATCGCGCCCTTTGCCACGCCGTTCTCGACGACGCCCTTTGCGATCTCTTTCAGGAATTTCATATTGTTCGCCGTGTAGACGCAGGCTTCCGCGAACCCGAAGTGCAGTTGCTTCAGGTCTTTCGGGTTGATGAGAAATACCTTCGCGCCGGCTTCCGCGGCCTGTTTGAGTTTGAGAAAGGCCACGGGATTGTCCGCGATATCGAAGCCTACGGCCAATATCACCTCCGTGGAGAGCAGCTCGTCCATGGTGTTGGGCGAAGCGTCGATGCCCAACACATCCGCGAGACCGTTCTGCCTGTTGTCGAACGAGAAAGGCTTGGCGCCGATCTCGTCGGCGAGGGCTTTGATGGCGTAGATTTCCTCATTCGTATATCTGTCCGAAATCGCCACAGCCACCGCTTCCCGCCCGTATTTGGCCGCCACGGATTGCGCTTTCTTCGCCGTCGTCACAAAGGCGTCGTAGTAGTCTGACGTTTCCAAACTCTCACCGTCCGCCGTACGAATCAGCGGCTCCGTGAGCTTGCCTTCCAGTTCGGAGCAATCGAAGCCGAATTTGCCGCGGCCGCAGAGCAGCCCCTTATTCACGACCCCGTCCTTGTTCGGTACAGCTTTCACCAAGAGGTTGCCGTAGCTCTCGATCGACAGACTGCATCCCACCGAACAGTAGGGACAGGTGGTATCGGTGGATACGGTGTCCAAAGGCACGGGCTTGTACAGGGAGAGGCGTTCCTGCAGGGCGCCTGTGGGACAGACGCTGACGCATTGACCGCAGGAAACGCAGCCGGATTCCGCCAAAGGAGCTTCGAGCGTGGGCTTCACGATGGTATCGAAACCTCTGTCCACGAGACCGAGGGCGCCGATGCCCATGACTTCGTCGCAGACGCGCACGCAGAGCCCGCAGAGGATACATTTGTTGCTGTCCCGGAGGATGAACGGGTGTCCGTCGTCATAGACCGACGGATCGATGGGTTTTCCCTCCTCGTCGGCAAGGGAGATGTCGCCGCCCAATCGCGCCGGCTTTACATCGTAGCGATTCGCGAAATCGTAGAGTTTGCACTCGAAATAGTCGCCGCAGCCGCACTCGAGGCAGCGGGACGCGTCGGCCACCGCCTGTTCCTCGTCGTAGCCGGACACCACCTCGGTGAAATTGCTCTTTCGATCTTCGGGAGAGAGCAGATCCATCTTCGGGCGGCATTGCCGTTCCCGATCCTCGAAGGTCTTTTCCGTCACATCGTCTCGTTCCACGATGTAATGCGGCGCATAGCGAACCGCTTCACCCTCGAGATAGGCTTCTATGACGCCGGCCGCGTTCTTCGCGTCGGCGATGGCTTCTACCGCGATGGAAATCTTGTCATTGCCGCAGTCGCCGCCGGCGAAGACGCCGGGGATGTTCGTCATGAAAGTCTCGGGATCGTAGACGATGCCCTTCTTGCGCGTCAGTTCCACGCCGTCAAAACCCGCGGGTTCGACGGCCTGTCCGATGGCGAGAATGACGTTGTCCACATCGATGGTTTCCGTCTTGCCTTTTACAGGCCGCGGCGCACGACGCCCGGAAGCGTCCGGTTCGCCCAGTTCCATGATCTGGAGCTTCATCTTCCGGACTTTACCGTCCTTGTCCTTTATGATCTCGATCGGATTGGTCAAATTCTTGAAAATGACGCCCTCTTCTTCCGCTTCCTCTATCTCCACGAGGTCGGCGGGCATCTCGTCCTTCGTCCTCCGATATACGTTGTACACATTTTCGGCACCCAGCCGGACGGCCGTTCTGCACGCGTCCATGGCCGTGTTTCCGCCGCCGACGATGGCGATGTTCTTTCCGAGGCGAATGTCCTCGTTTCGCACGACCTTGCGCAGGAGATCGATGCCTCCGATCACGCCCTCCGCGTCCTCGCCTTTCGCACCCGTACCCGTGCTGATCCACGCGCCGATGCCGATGGCGACAGCGTCATAATCCGCCCGCAGGGTGTCAAATCCGATGTCGACGCCCACGCGCGTATCGGTCAGAATCTCGACGCCCATCGCTTCGATGACGGCGATCTCCTCGTCCAACACCTCGTTCGGCAGACGGTATTCCGGGATGCCGTAGCGCAGCATACCGCCAGCTCTCGGCATGGCCTCGTATATCGTGACCGCATGGCCGTTTCGCCGCAGGAAATAGGCCAATGAGAGGCCAAAGGGCCCGCCGCCGATGACGGCGACCGACTTGCCCGTATCCTCGCCGACTTCCGGTATGAACGGATCGCCGTCCGCCATATCCATATCGGCCGCAAACCGTTTAATCCACGCGATGCTGATGGGTTCCTCGACGAGCCGCCGCCGGCAATTGTCCTCGCAGGGATGGGGACAGACCCGCCCGATCGCGCCGGGAAGCGGAATCCGCTCGCGGATCAGTTCGATCGCTTCCTCAAACTGGCCGTTGGCCACGAGCCCCACATATCCCTGACAGTCGGTATGCGCGGGACAGCCCTGCTCACAGGGCGGCCTGCAATCCCCGACGTG